>JAFSDS010000052.1 GCA_017436125.1 Oscillospiraceae bacterium
TAACCGCAACCCAGAAAACCGTTGACGGTCCTTCCAAAAAAGACTGGAGAGGCGGCCGTGCTTCCTGCGGAAACATCATCCCCTCTTCCACCGGCGCAGCAAAAGCTGTTGGCAAAGTTATCCCCGCTCTTAACGGCAAACTTACCGGTATGGCATTCCGCGTTCCCACCATCGACGTTTCTGTTGTTGACCTTACCGTAAACCTTGAAAAACCCGCAAAATATGACGAAATCTGCGCTGCAGTTAAAGCTGCATCCGAAGGCGAACTCAAAGGCCTTCTCGCATACACCGAAGACGCTGTTGTATCTTCCGACTTCCTCGGCGATCCTCACGGCTCCACCTTCGACGCAAAAGCAGGTATCGCTCTTACCGATACTTTCGTAAAACTTGTTGCATGGTATGATAACGAATGGGGTTATTCCAACAACGTTCTCAAACTCACCGAATACATCGATTCCGTCGATAAAGCATAATTTTTGCAAAATATTCAAAAGGCCTCCCGAAAGGGAGGCTTTTTTATTTCTTAAACCTTTTTTAATTTTTCACCTTTCCGTTGCAGCAAAACGGAGTTTTTGATACACTAATAATATAAAGGAGGGATTTTATGTATAAAGAAATTAAATGCGCAAGATGCGGAAAAATTATGGAATTTATCAAAAGGTCTCCTCTTCAGCTTGGAAGAGACACCGGTTTTTTCAGTGATTCTCAGCAATGGGCAACCGGTTTTTTAAACTGTGATATCTATTTTTGTAATGACTGCGGAGAGTTCCATTTTTTCAAACACGAGGACTGCCCAAAAGAAGAAAAGGTAAAATGTAAATGGTGTCTGAATCTTGTTGACCCCTCCTATCCTCACTGCCCCGAATGCGGACACAAAGAAGGCGACAACTGGTGAGTAAAAATAAAATCTCAATTATCGCCGGTATCATCTGCGTCGCATTTCTCCTCCTCTGGTTTTCGGATATTCTTCCGAAGGCCGCCGCAGTTTCCTCCGCTGAAAAATATATGAAGGAGCAGCTTTACGGCGAATTTTACGAGGCCGAATACGCCGAATATTCCCCCGCCCACGATTCATATTTCGTATATTTCAGCGGCGGGCCTAATCCTTCCGGAGAAATGGGAACAACAAGGCATATCGGCGTTTATTACCGCTGGTTTCCGTTTTTTGTGTGGTATGATTCCATGTATCCCGGCTGAAAAACCGCATAAATAAGCCATTCCTCAATTTTAGATATTGAATATTATATATTTACAATTATAATAATTTAAAATAATTTATAGCAAAACGGCGCATTTTTATATGCGCTGTTGCTTTTTTATGCGGCTTTTATTATAATTAAATCCATGGAAAGGTGGTTTTTTAAATGACTGTCAACGAATATCAAAAGCTCGCCATGGTTACTCTCAATAACGACCTTGACAAAAAAGAGATACTTACAAACGCGGTGATGGGCCTTTGCGGAGAAAGCGGCGAAGCCTGTGACATTGTAAAAAAACATCTTTTCCACGGTCACGAACTTGACAGAACCGCCCTTATAAAAGAGCTGGGCGACGTTGCCTGGTATATTGCAGAAGCCGCCGAAGCTCTGGATATTCCCCTCGAAGAAGTTTTTGAAAAGAACATCGAAAAGCTTCGTAAAAGATATCCCGAAGGCTTTTCTTCCGAAAAATCCATAAACAGAACCGAATAAAAAAAGCGGCGCATAGCGCCGCATTTTTTATTCTTCGCAATCCGGTGTCTCGTTAAATTTTACGTATTCCGAAATATTATTTACTTTTTCAACGCTCCTTATGATTTCTCTCAATACGTCCTCACCTACATCAAGCCTTGCTTCAAGTACGAACATATTATATCCGTCGGACCAGAAAAGCACCCTTGTTCCAAAAGGATCGCCGCGAAATCCGTCATCCGCAGGCTGCATATCAATACATAAAAGTTCCTCACCGTCAATTTCAAAAACGGTTTCCGAAAGTTCTGTTCCTGCCGGAACGCTATAGCCAATGGATGCTCCGTTATCATAATTCCATGCAGGATACTGATAAAAAATCGCAAAAAGATTTTCGCCGTAGTTATCATAAACCATAACGTTATAGGTTTCTCCGGCTTCGCCGCCGCAGTCAGTCCAGGCAGAATTTTCCTCAAGATACATCGGAACATAATATTCATGGAGCAGATGATCCGAATCCTCCGCAACGTCAATATCAAATCTTATCTGATAAGTATCGCCGGTGTATCCGCCCACTGCTTCCATAAAAACAAGCTCGCCGTCATTCACCGTGCTGAAAAATCCCGCCGCGGCAATGGCCGTTACCGAAAGCATAATTATAAGCACCGCTGCAACGGCAATACTTGCAGCTCTTCGTTTTATCCGTTTTTTCGGTTTTGCTTCGCTTGCCTCTATATATTCATCCCTAAGTTCGCTCATCGCAAACAAAATATCCGTTTTTTTCATACATCAAAGCCCTCCTTTTCAAGATGCTTTTTCAGCTTTTTCCTTAGCCTGTGCAAAATGACCGAAACGCTGTTCGGGGAAATTTTGTATCTTTCTCCGATTTCTCCCGGGCTTTCCATAAAGAAATATCGTCTTATAAAAATATTTCTTTCTCTTTCTTTAAGCTCACCGGCAAATCTGTTTATACTTTCGCCAAGTTCCTTTGCTTCAAAATCGCTTTCAGTATCCTCCGAGGCGAGTTCCGAAAGTTCTTCAAAAACAGCAAAAACCTCGTTCCCTCCGCGTTTTTGGGTAAGCTTAGCCTTCAGTTTATTAAGCGCTATATTCCTTGCCGTTTTTGCAACAAACATTTTTAAGTTTTCCGGTCTGTTCGGCGGAATAGAGTTCCATGCTCCGAGCAGAGCGGAATTCACGCATTCCTCCGCATCCTGTCTGTCGCCAAGAATATTTTCCGCAACGGAAAAGCAATATCCTTTGTATTTTTTCTCCGTTTCCGAAAGGGCAAGCTCGTTTCTTTCAAAATAAAGGTCTATTATTTCCTCATCGCGCATTCGGTCACCCCCTTTTTTAGTTTTTTAAAAGGCCTTTCATTTATAAAGACAACATTTTTTCTGCAATATTACAAATCCAAAGAAAAACTCCGCTCATTTTGAGCGGAGTTTTTTTAATTTGCAAGTATTCCGAATTTATCTTTTACCCTGCGAAGCTTTGCTCCCCAGGAATCCGCAAGCAGCAAAAGGAAGATAACTGTTGCGGCGCTGTGGATGCCGTCCGGCAAAAGACTTGTTACGCAAAGGGAAAGATAACTTTGCCACGAAAGGCCGTAAACAAATCCGGCACCGGACCAGATGTTGAGTATCCAGCCATAGATGTATCCGCAGACTGCGCCGAACGCAATAAGCTGCCATTTCTTTTTAAGCAGGCCTTTTTTTGAAAGAAGACCGGCAATAAAGCCGATAAGCCCCCATGCAAACATCTGCCATGGTGTCCAGGGACCCTGACCGAAAAAGAGGTTGGATGCCAGCGCCGCCACCGCACCGGTAAGAAATCCCGCTTCCGGACCAAATACCATAGCGGTTATGATGATTATTGCCGAGGTGGGTTTAAAATGCGGAACAAAAGCAAAAGCCGCACGGCCGACTGCCGCAATGGCAGCCATTACCGCAAGGGGTATCCATTCCCTTGCCTGGGGCTTTTTCATCTCGTAAAGCATCAGAAACGGCACCATTGCAAGAATGACCATTACCATACTCAAAAGGCCGTAGTTTTCCATTCCGCTTTTTATAAAAAGCCAAAGGCAGAAAGGAAAGAGAAGGCATACCAGCACAAAAAGCGCTTTTGTTCTGTATTTCTTTAAAGAAGGCTTCTGCAAAGCTGCTCACCTTCCTCACAAGTTATAATATTCTGAACAAGATGCCTTGTCATGCGGCTTGCCGCGGTTGTATAAAAGCTGTTTTCCGCAAAGAATTTTTTCGGAGAACCTTCGGAAACAATATACCCGTCAAAGAAAAGCATGCAGTGGTCGGAATATTTTGCGCAAAACTCAATGTCATGGGTAACCATGAGCACGGTCTTGCCTTCCGATGCAAGTTCACGCAAAATATTGCCCATATTCTCCTTTGAAAGAGCATCCATGCCTTTTGTGGGTTCATCAAGAAGGAGTATCTTCGGCTCAAGAAGAAGGATTTTTGCAAGGGCAGCCTTCTGCATTTCGCCGCCGGAAAGGTCATAGGGGTGGCGGTCAAGAAGAAAATCCACTTCCATTTTCTTTGCCATGCTCAGAACTCTTTCCTCAATTTCCGCTTTTGAAAGTTTTGTATTTACAAAAATCTCTTCAAGATCCCTGCGAAGGGTTTCAAAAACAAAAAGTGACTGGGGGTTTTGGGGCAAAACAGCCATATTATGGTCAAAAAGCTCGGTACCTTTATATTTGCTGAGTTCCTTGCCGCAGATCTTTACGCTTCCCATATTATATTTTCGCTTTTGCGAAACAACAGAAAGCATGGTCGTTTTTCCGGCACCGTTTCCGCCGAGAATTGAGCATATTTCGCCCTTTCTTACGGTAAGAGAAAGATCCCGAAGCACCGGATCCGCGCCCTTTTCATACTGGAACCATACTTCGCTTATATCAACGACCTTTTCATCCGGACGCTGATGCTCATTGAGCACCGGGGATGCCGGATGTTTTTCATCAACAAGGCGGCTGAACCAGCTTCTGCCCTCAACTATGCTCAACGGGCACTCCCCTTTGAGCACGCTGCCGTACATTCTTGCGGGAGTTGGGAGAGCCTTATACATTCCCTCGTGTTCCTCCGTTGCAAGATACTGGGCCATATCCTGGGGAGTGAGGTATTTTTTCACCATGCCGTCCTCCATAAGAAGAACTTTATCCGCATAGCCGTAAACCTCTTCAAGATTATGCTCGGTGATGATAATGGTGGTTCCGAGTTCAAGATTTATCTTGCGTACGTTTTCAAGAAATTCCCTTGCGGCGATGGGGTCCAGCTGGCTTGAAGGCTCGTCAAGGATAAGGAGCTTCGGCTGCATAAGCATTACGGAAGCAAGGTTCAAAAGCTGTTTCTGTCCGCCGGAAAGTTCCGCGGTCTTTTTTCTGAACCAGTTATGGATTCCGAAATAGTTTGCCATTTCCGCAACGCGGCTTCTTATGATTGGCGTTGCAACGCCGAGGTTTTCAAGACCGAATGCAAGTTCATGCCATACCTTATCGGTAACTATCTGGGCATCCGGATTCTGCATTACAAAACCTATTTCTCCTGCTGTTTTTTCATCCGGAAGGGAATAAACATCCTCGCCGTAAAATTCAATGGTTCCTCTGGTGGTTCCGTGGGGTTTAAGCTGGGGTTTAAGGCTTTTAAGCAGCGTTGATTTTCCGCAGCCGGAAGGGCCGCATACTACGATAAATTCGCCCTCATTTACGGTAAAATTGATGTTATGGAGGGCCGTTTCGTTGCCAATGGCATAATCGAAGCCAAAATCTTTTACTTTAATTGCTTCCATTTGAGGTCCTCCTTTATCTGAATTACTGCCGGTATAAGTCCAAGCGCTATATACGAAATGTAAATTATTGTGTCGATAAAATCAATTTCCGGAACAACTATCGCGGGATAAAACTCCATTGTTCCTCTTCCGCTGACGTATGCAAAAATCTCTGCCGCCAGCAAAACTATTATCAGAAGAAGCATCTTTGCGTCTTTTTTGCCAAAGCGGAAGATAGAAAAGGTGCTTCGCTTATGCTGGCCATAGCCTCTTGCTCTCATGGAATCCGCGGTTATTACCGCATCCTCCAGCGCCCAGCTTACGAGAATGGAAAGAATCCTTGCGCCGGAATGTATTCGCTGTTTAATGCTTCCGCTTTTCCAGTCAAGGCCGATGCTTCGCTGGGAATCCGCTATGATCTTTACCTGGGCCATAAGCCGCGGTATCAGCGAAAGGGTCATGGAAACGATGAGTGCGATGGAAGGAAGTATTCTTCCGAATATATAAATAAATTTATCCGAGGTAACAACGGTGTTGTAACAGGTGAACCATATAACCGCCGCAAACATCATTCCGGCGGAAACCATGCCGTATATCATTGCTTCCTTTGTAACCGGATTATCGAAAAGATAGAAAAGAATGGTCGCGCCTCTGTGGTTAAAAAGCGGGTTTGCAACGGCTATAAAAGCAAACATCGGAACACCAAATCCGAGAGTTGCTAAAAGCGCCTTTTTTCCGTTTATAAGTGCGGCGCAAAGAATTGCACATAACAAAGAAATCAGCACAAAAAACGGGTGAATAAACAGGAGGGTTCCCGCTATCACCGCGACAAAATAGCCAAAGCTTACCAAAGGGTGGTAAAGCGAAAGGCCGGATTCTGTTTTAAGCGCTTTTTCGGTGTTCATGTTTTGTCGTCCTTTTTTAAAAATCAATCTCCGTAGTTATCGCCAACGTCGTCGCCGAGATCGCAGGTATAAATAATCTCAATATGGTCGCCGGGCTTGATATCAAACTGTCCCATGGAGAAACTTGGGAACCATCCATTTACCTGATACATCCAGCCGGAAAGAGGGCCGCAGTCAAATTCATAAAGGTTTGCAACCCCTTCAATATAGGGAACGGTTTTTGTTCCGGTATATTCCATATGGATCTTGTTTTCGCGAACAACTCCCGCAAAAACATCAAAAACGGTCGCGCCGTCTTCATATTCAAATTCAAAACTGTCAAGAATAACGCCGTCCTCCGGAAGAACGGAAAGCATGGAATCCGAAAGTTCGCCGCTTTCAAGGGCAGTCTTACAGGTTATGCTTACGTAGCAGATGTTTTCATCAGGGCGGTTTTCAAGTTCGACCCTTCCGGATTTCATAGCATTTTCAAGTTCATCCTGGGTAAGTTCCTGGGTGTAACCCTCAAATCCGCTGAAGGAATCTCCGCTTGAGGGAAGGTCACTCTGGCATCCCGCAAGAACAAATATAAAAGCAAGCGCAAGCGCAATTATTTTTTTCATTATTCCGTTCTCCTTTTTCATAACATAAAAAAACAGTCCTTAAAAAAGGACTGCAAGCTGATTAAAGCGGCTTGGTATTCATCCTTTCCCAATGAATTCCCGCGCGAAGTTTTTATGGCAAGTCTTCTGGCTCATGCGTCATCCGAAAAAACGCCCTTCCCGTTTAAAAAAACAGTGGACAAAAATGTTTTTCCGTCGGCAATTACAGCTGAGGGAGCAGCCGCGGATTTTAACCGCGTTCCTTTTTACCGCAAAAATGCGGCCATAAAAATCGTTGATATTAAGTTCAGAGAGTATTATAGACCTTTTCGCCGTTTATGTCAACCGACCTTGCTTTTTTGACAATTACGGACAAAGTCACAGGGTTATCGGCGCAAGAAAAGAAAAAGCGGGGATATTCCTCAAAATCCCGTAAATCAGAGCTATGGCAATAAAAAAATATATTACCCATTGCGGAATTTTTTCGGATATTTTATCCTTTCCAAAACGGATATAGCTTACCAAAAGCGCACCGAAATAGGCCGCCAAAAGAGGCAGACCAACCGTAAATATTGCGTTATACCTAAGAGCCTGATAAAAATCAAAATGAAGGATGCTTCTAAGCGCCCTTGATGAACCGCATCCGCTGCAGTAAAGCCCGGTTATCTGATGGAACATACAGGGGATACCCGCTCCTTCGCCCTCACCGGTAAAATAAAGGTATAAAAGAGCTGCGGCGGCAAAAATCGCCGCCGCAGCAGTTATGGCTATTCGTTTTTTCATCAGTAATAAAGGAATTCTTCAGTGATTCCTGCGGCAACGCCCACAGCAACAAGAACAAAATATGCAAGAACAAAGATGATTCCGAGGGCAAGACCGACCCAGAACCAGATTTTTGCTGTTTTTGTTTTTCTTTCTGCCTCAGCATAATCGCCTTTTTCTGCGGCAACATGACCGAGGATAGCAAAAATAAGGCTTACGATACCGGTAAGCTGGCAGCAGGTGAAAATTTCAACCGCAGCAAGAACGATCCAGAGGATGGTGTTGGGTTTTTCACCGCCGTAAACCGGCTCTGCATTATATTCCGGCTGGTATGCCGGTGCCTGATAGGAACCCTGTTCCTGATATTCATTATAAGTTTCCTGGTGATATTCGCCCTGAACGGGTTCTTCATAAGCGGGCTGTACCGGTTCCTGATAAACGGGCTGTTCAGCTTCAACTTTCATTCCGCAGTTTCCGCAGAAAAATGCGCCTTCTTTGATTTCCGCTCCGCAGTTTTTACAATTCATAATATATGCCTCCTTTTCGTCCGCTGAAAAAATATATCAAAGGCGGTTTTTTTTAAAACCGTCCTTAAGATTTTTCATTTATTGTTTTTAGTATAACAAAAAACATTTTTCAATACAATATATAAAACCTTAAGATTTTCTTATTTTCGCACAAAAATTCATTTTTTCTTCATTGTCAAAAACCGGATTCAATGTTAATATATAATGTAATATAAATTATTATGAAACGGAGGTGTTTTTCGGTGCTCAAAAAAATAATATGCCTTGTGCTCGTGCTCATTTTTATACTTTCCGGCTGCAGCGCGCCGAAGACCCTTGGTTTTGATATCCCAAAGGGCGTTGATTCCTTTGACCCCCAGCTTGCCGAAAGCGACCCGGAACTTATCATAGTTGAAAACTGCTATCAGGGACTTTTGGATAAGGACGAAAACGGAACGGTTATTCCCGGCGCAGCAGAAAGATGGGAAGTTTCCGATGACGGACTTACCTATACCTTTTATTTAAAAGAAGGCCTTTTATGGAGCGACGGCGAAACCCCCGTAACCTCCGACGATTTTCTTTTTGCGTTCCAGAGGCTTTTCAGTCCGGAAACTTCCGCCCCATCCCGAAGCGACTTTTTCAACATCAAAAATGCCGAAGAATATCTTAACGGAAGAGTTCACGAAAGCGTTCTTGGCGTAAAAACCGCCGGTGATTACCGCCTTGTTATAAGCCTTTCAAATCCGGATCCTCTTTTCCCGGATCTTCTTACAAACGCGGCGGCAATGCCTTGCAACAGAGCTTTTTTTGAGGAAACAAAGGGCCGCTACGGCCTTGGCCTTTCATACACCCTTTTCAATGGCGCATATTATGTTCGCCGTATAAACAACTACAGCTATGTTCTCTCACCAAACGAACACAGCGCGATCGCAAACGAGGAATATGAAAACATCTACCTCTTTGTAAAGGACGACCCCACAGCAGATGCGGTGAACCGACTTATGGATGAAACCGTTGATGCCTCCGTTCTTAATCCAAAGGATAAAGATTATCTCTATGACGAGGGCTTTACTATCCGCGAAAGCGAAAATACAACCTGGGTGATGGCTTTCAATACCGAAAGCGAAGTTCTTAAAAATAACAAGCTCCGCCGGGCAATAGCCTATGCCATTGATAAATCCCTTCTTGAACCGAAGATAGAGGAGCATTTCCGCATTGCGGATGCCTTTGTCCCCCCTTCTGTCACACTTAACGGACAGAACTATCGCAAAACAGTCGGCGAAAGTTTTGCCGGTTTTGAATTTGATCCTGCAATGGCCTCCGACCTTTTCAAGGAGGGACTTGAGGAACTTGGCCTTACAAAGCTGACCACCCTGACCATCATCTGTACGGAAAAATTTATTCCGGCCATGGGTTTTGTTCAAAAAAGCGTTCAGGATAACCTTGCCGTTTTCATAAACCTTATTCCGGTGAGCGAAAGCGAACTTGATTCCGCCGTTGCCGCGGGCAACTATGACCTTGCTCTTGTTCCCATAACTCCCCAGTATGATAACCCCGGCGCGGTTTTTTCCCTTTTCACCGATGCGGATAACATCACCGGTTTTTATCATGCGGACTTTTCCGCGGCGGTTTCCTCCGCTGTAAAAAAAGATGATTTTGAAGCCATGGCGGATTCCTTCGCCGTTGCGGAACAGATGCTTTTACAGGCCATGCCCGCTCTTCCCCTTTTCTATGAAACCTCGTATTTTGCCGTTTCGCCAAAGATTTCCGGCCTTGATTATTCCGTTTATGGCGGACACATCACATTCCGGTTCTGTGAATAAACAAAAAAAGCCTTCGAAAAATGAAGGCTTTTTTTATTTTTGTTTGTTTTGCTTTTAACAAAAGCTTTTTCGGCCAAAAATTTAAAATTTATTTGTGCAAATTGCACTTATGTGTAAAAGATTTCCTGCAAAAAAACCTTTAAAACGGTTACAATTCTGTCAAAATTATTGACATTCCCGGCTTAAAATAGTATCATTACTATGAAATATGGGGTATACTCCATATTTACTAAAATGAAGTGTAGAAACACTAAAATGTAAGGAGTGTCACTATGAAAAAACTTCTCGCAATGCTTCTCGCACTCGTAATGGTTCTCTCTTTCGCAGCATGCGGCAACGACGAACCCGTTGTTGATGAACCTGTTGACGAACCCGTTGATGAACCCGTTGACGAGCCCGTAGAAGAAACCCCTATCCATGTAGAACATGAAGATTGGTCCGACGAAGTTAAAAAAGCTATCAACGATTTCGTTGATACCTACGGCGGTACTGAAAACGCATACGTAGTATTCGACTTCGACAACACCACCTCTATCTTCGACGTTGAAGAGCAGCTCGCTGTTTACCAGCTTCAGGTAATGGCATTTGCATTCACCCCCGAAGAAATCTCCGACATCCTCTTCACCGAAATCGGCGATCATGATGAAGACAGAACTGACCTCGGTTACGGCAATGGTTCCTATGCAGACTGGGTAGCAGACATCACCGCTGCTTACACCTATCTCTATGAAACCTATGGTCCTTTCACTGCTGCTGGTCTTGATGAAGCTGCACAGGCAGAAATCCAGGCTGATGCACAGTGGCTCGAATTCGCAACCAAAATGCGTGCAATGTATGACCTCGTTTATGACGCAGAGTCCCCTGCTGTTGCATATCCTTGGGTACTTTATTGGTTCACCGGCATGACTGAACAGGAAGTTTATGACCTCGCTGCAGCATCCCACACCTATTACGGTGCAGTTGAAACCTCCGAAGTAACTTGGGAAACCGCTGGCGAAGGCACCAAAGTAGGCCCTGTTTCCTACACTTGGACTTCCGGTACCGGCGTTTCTGAAAACCTTCAGGAACTCTACAGAGTTCTCGACGAAAACGGCATCGATGTTTGGGTATGCTCCGCATCCGCAATCGATCCTATCCGTGCTGCTGTTGACGTTTACGGTCTCCATGACTATGTAACCGGCGTTATCGCAATGGCAAGAACCCTTGACGAAGAAGGCAAATATGTCAACTCCTACGACTACGAAACCGGCTATGGCTGGCTCATCGAAGACGGCGAATGGGTAAAAGACGATGTTGCTCTTGGCGCACAGACTCAGGGTGTTGGTAAAGTTCAGGCTATCAACGCTGTTATCTATCCTCGCTACGGTGTAGGTCCTCTCGCTGGCTTCATGGATTCCACCGGCGACTACAACTTCTGCACTGAGTATGCAAACCTCAAACTCGTTATCAACTTCAACCGCGCATCCCGTAAAGTAACCGACGGCGGCGGCGTTATCGCTGAACTCGCTGTATATCAGAGAGATACCCTCGGTTATGACCTTGCTTCTGCAAACGCAGCAGGCGATACCTACTACGTACTCCAGGGTCGTGACGAATACGGTCTCCGTGGTCTCCGTAACTCCGACAAAACCATGAGATACGGCAAAGACGAAGAACTCCTCTTCAGAAACGAAGATAACGAAGCACAGCTCCAGTACATGATCGACAACGCTATGACTACCGAAGACATCATCAACACCTTCGCAGTAAAAACTGCAGCAGATGCTGAAAACAACGTTCTCGGCTTCAAATATGGCTTTGTTTCCGAATATGCTGGCTATCACAACATCGAATGATCTGATTTGATGTAAATAAAAAGACAGGGCTTTATGCCCTGTCTTTTTTTATGTTTTCCTTGCAATATGCTTGCTTTCGCGGTAAAATGTGTTTATCAGCTATAAATCCGTGAAAGGGGAAAAAATCATGCAGGAAAGCGAAATCATGATGCACCTTAAATGCAAAAAAGGAGAAATCGGCCGCTATTGCATCCTTCCCGGCGATCCGGGCAGGGTTGAAGCCATTGCTTCTTATTTTGACGACGCAAAACAGGTTGCCTATAACCGCGAATATAATATCTGGACCGGATACCTTCTTGGTGAAAAAGTAACCGCCTGTTCCACCGGTATCGGCGGACCTTCCGCTTCCATCGCCATGGAAGAACTTCATATGTGCGGCGCGGATACCTTTATCCGTACCGGAACCTGCGGCGGCATTGCCCTTGAAGTAAAAGCGGACGACATTGTTGTTGCAACCGGCGCTGTTCGCTATGAACACACCTCCCTTGAATATGCGCCCATCGAGTTCCCCGCCGTTCCGGATCTTGATACCACAAACTGCCTTGTTAAAGCAACCAAAAACCTCGGATATTCCTACCATGCGGGCGTTGTTCAGAATAAAGACAGCTTCTATGGCCAGCACCATCCGGAGAGATCCCCGGTCTATTACGATCTTCTCCAGAAATGGGAAAGCTGGAAGCGCCTTGGCGTTAAGGCAAGCGAAATGGAATCCGCCGCTTTGTTTGTTGTTGCTGCGGCCCTTGGCTGCAGATGCGGTTCCTGCTTCCACGTTGTATGGAACCAGGAGCGTGAAGCCGCCGGTCTTGACCAGGATATGAATACCGATACCGAAAAATCCGTAAGGGTTGCCGTAGAGGCCCTTAAGCTTCTTATTGAAGAGGACAGAAAAAATAACAGATGATAATTAAAAAGGCCCGCAGAAGCGGGCCTTTTTTCAACATTTGTTGCTTTGAATAATATTCCGAAGAATGCTAAAATATATTGTAGAAATCAACGGAAGGGGGATTCTATGGTATATTACATCATTCTTTTTTCAAGCGCATATATTACCCTTTCCGCCGTAACGGCCTATGGTTTTATCGACAGCTGGTACTGGCCATGGCTTGCGCTCCTTTTATTCATCAACATATTTATGCTCGGTGTTGCGGCATTTTTCGTGTTTTGCTGGTTTCTTTCCTTTTTTGTGGATGTCAACAAGCCCATACACCGTCAGAACCAATATTTTTATCACCTGCTTTGCCAAGCGGCATTTCTTGTTCTTCGCATACTTCGGGTGCATATCCGCTTTTCGGGAAAGGAATATCTTCCGAAAAACTGCCAATTTCTTCTGGTATGCAACCATATCGCCTGGCTTGATCCGGCGGTTGCCCTTGTTCTTTTAAAAAAATACCACCTTGCATTCATCAGCAAAAAGGAAAACTATTCCTATCCCATTGCAGGGCCTTTTCTTCATAAAACCGCCTGCCTTGGTATAGACAGAGAAAACGACCGCGAAGCCCTTAAAACCATCAACAAAGCGGCGGAACTTATCAAAGATGACGTCTGCCCCATCGGTATTTTTCCGGAAGGCTGGGTTTCAAAAACCGGTGAACTTCTGGAATTTCGCCACGGTGCATTCCGCATTGCGAAAAAGGCGGAATGTCCGGTCATTGTATGCAAGATAACCGGCTCGGATAAAATTTTTAAAAAGCGCCTGTTCAAAAAATGCGAAGTGCATTTTGAAATAAAGGGCGTTGTTCCTTTGGAATTTGTAAAGGAACACAAAACATTTGAAATAAGTAAACTTGCAAGAGAAATAATGACAAAATAAAAGCGGCGCATAAAGCGCCGCTTTTTTATTTATCCGTATTGAGCATTTTTTTAAGTTTAAGTTCGTTTGCTTCATCATCCATAACGGAAATACCGAGAAGCATTCCGCCCTCATCAAAAACGGCTATATTTCCTTCTATGCCGCCCCAGCCCCTCTTTTGAAGCTCCAGGGGCACTCCGCTGCGGTAAAGTCTTTTATCAAAATCCGAAAGAACAAGCCTTGGAAGACCCTCAAAAAGCCTCTCAATGGGCATCAGTTTTTCTTCAAAGGTGCCGTCCTTCATCATCTCTTCTATTTCGGAAATGGTGTAGCATTCCGAAATATCAAAACCCGCCGCCATGGTGCGTTCAAGAGCGCTCATGGAGGCTCCGCATCCGAGTTTTTCTCCCATATCGTTGATAAGAGTTCGGATAAAAGTGCCTTTTCCGCAGAAAACTTCGATGCGCGCGGTTTGAGCATGCTCATCAAAGCCAAGGATGTTTATTTCATAAACCTCTATCTCTTTTTGAGCACGCTCCACGACTTTTCCCTCTCTTGCAAGGTCATAGAGGGGTCTTCCGTTTATTTTAACGGCGGAATACATAGGCGGAGTCTGCATCTGTTTACCGATAAAGCCGGAAATAACTGCTTTAAACTCCTCTTCGGTAACGCTGCTTTCGCATTCATTGAGCACGCGACCGGTTGTATCCTGGGTATCGGTCACTATTCCGAATTTTATGTCTGCAACATAGCGCTTATCTTCATTCGGAAGGATATCGCAGCATTTTGTCGCACCGCCGAAAAACAGCGGAAGAACACCTGTCGCCATAGGGTCAAGGGTTCCGGAATGGCCTATTTTCCTGGTTTTTGTAACGCCTCGAAGCTTTCCGATAACATCAAAGGAAGTAAAACCCGCAGGCTTTTTTACGGGAAGGATCCCGGTCATACGGTCCCCTCCCCAAAGCATTCGGCAACGGCAGCAAGAACCGTTTTCTTTGCGGTTTCAAGGTTGCCTTCAACAAAACATCCCGCGGCGCAGCGGTGGCCGCCGCCGCCGAGTTTTCCGCAGATGGCGGAAGCATCTATCTCTTCCCCGGTGCGGATGGAAATTTTGTATCCGTTGTCCCTGTATCGAAGGGTTATTCCCACTTCAACGCCCTCGATCTCCCTTGTCATTGCCGGAACGCCCTCAAGTTCAGATTCAAGAACGCCGGTTCTTTCAAGCATCTCTTTCGTAAGGCAAATAACGGCGCAGCGGTTATCGAAATAAAGTTCCGTTCCGTTAAGGACCTCTCTTTCGATGGCGATCCTTGAAAAGGATTTTACTTCAAACATTGCGCGGTTTATCATTACAAAATCGCAGCCGGCTTTAAACATTCTTCCGGCAACGGCATGGCTGTGTCCGGTGGTGTTGGAATAGCGGAAGCATCCTGTATCGGTGGAAACACCGGTATAGATGCAGTCTGCAATAAGCTTTGTAAGCTGTGCTTCCTCAAAACCGTAACAGATATCTTCGATTATCTCACAGTTCGCCGCGGCGGTATCCCTAACGAGCCAGTTTTTTGCATAACGCTTGTTGGAACCGTGGTGGTCGATGCAAAGATCGACCTTTCCGCAGTATTTTTCAAGGTTTTCGCCAAAAAGCTTTTCGTCCGCAATATCAACGGCAACAACAGCCTTCGGCTCAAAATCCTCGGGTTTATAGTCAAGGAGCATGTATGAATACTGGGCCGGGATCTCGTCGTGACATTCTATCCTGCTGCGTTTTCCAAGCTGGTTAAGAATGTAATGCAGCGCAAAGGCGCTTCCAAGGGTGTCGCCGTCCGGGTTGCGGTGGGTCAAAATAACGATATCATCCATTTCGCGAAGTATATCGCAGCACTGCTGAACGCTTATTTCCATATTCATTTTTCTCCTTTCCTTTTATAAATTATTCTTCTCCGATTTCGCGGAGAATTTTCTGGATGCCTGCGCTGTATTCGATGGAGTCATCGGGAATAAAATGAAATTCCGGAACTTTGCGAAGCTCAAGGCGCATCATCATTTCATGGCGGATAAAACCGCCTGCTTTGGTAAGAACTTTTACGGCCTCTTTGGCCTTTTCCATACCTTCAAGAGAGCTTATATATACCTTGCAGTGAGAAAGATCGTTGGTAAGGTCGATTCTTACAACACTTATCATTCCGCCGGAAATGCGGGGATCTTTCATGCTGCGGAGGATATCCATCAGCTCGCGGCGGATATCCTCGCTTGTTCTGTTAAGTTTAAATCCTGCCATATTTCCTCCGCCTTATTTATCGTCGCGATATTCTTCAACGATGTATGCTTCGAAAATGTCGCCCTCTTTGATGTCATTGAATTTGGTAAGAGCCATACCGCATTCATAGCCGGAAGCAACCTCTTTAACGTCGTCTTTGAAACGTTTAAGGCTGTCAAGTTTGTCGTCGGCGATAATGATACCGTCACGAACAACACGGATATTTGCGTTTCTGGTGATCTTGCCTTCAAGAACATAGCATCCTGCAACGGTACCGACGTTGCTGATCTTATAAACCTGGCGGATCTCTGCGCGGCCAAGGTCAACGTCGCGGAATTTAGGTGCAAGCATACCTTTCATTGCGGATTCAATCTCTTCGATGGCGTCATAGATGATTCTGTAAAGACGGATATCAACGCCTTCGCGCTCCGCGGTATCTCTTGCGGTGGTTTCGGGACGTACGTTAAAGCCAACGATGATAGCGTTGGAAACCTGGGCAAGCATAACGTCGGATTCGTTTACTGCACCTACTGCGCCGTGGATTACTCTTACGCGGACTTCCTCGTTAGAGATTTTTTCAAGGGACTGGCGAACTGCTTCAACAGAGCCCTGAACGTCTGCTTTAACGATGATGGGAAGTTCTTTGATTTCGCCTTCTGCGATCTGGCTGAAGAGGTTATCGAGAGTAACTTTCTGGTATGCTTTAAATGCTTCCTGTTTTGCTTCATATTCACGCTGTTCAACAAGCTCACGTGCAAGTTTTTCGTCGCTTACTGCGTTGAACTGGTCGCCGCCGGTAGGAACGGTATCAAGACCGGTGATCTCAACAGGGATGGAAGGACCTGCTTCGGTGATTCTGTTGCCCTTATCGTCGATCATAACACGGACTTTACCAACAGAAGTACCTGCAATAACAACGTCGCCGGTATGAAGAGTACCGTTCTGAACGAGCATGGTTGCAACAGGACCGCGGCCTTTATCAAGGCGGGATTCGATAACGGTACCTTTTGCCATTCTGTCGGGGTTTGCTTTAAGTTCACGAACTTCCGCAACAAGGGTGATCATTTCAAGAAGGGTATCGATGTTTTCGCCGGTTTTTGCGGAAACGGGAACACAGATAACATCGCCGCCCCATTCTTCGGGGACAAGGCCATATTCGGTAAGACCCTGCATAACTTTATCGGGGTTTGCGGTGGGTTTATCGATTTTATTGATAGCAACGATGATGGAAACCTCTGCTGCTTTTGCGTGGTTGATAGCCTCAACGGTCTGGGGCATAATACCGTCATCCGCTGCAACAACAAGGATTGCGATATCGGTGCAAAGTGCGCCGCGGGCACGCATTGCGGTAAATGCTTCGTGGCCGGGGGTATCAAGGAAGGTGATGGAGTTTCCGCTCTCGGTGGTAACACGGTATGCGCCGAGGTGCTGGGTAATGCCGCCTGCCTCGCCGGAAGCGACATGTGCGCTTCTGATATAGTCGAGGATGGAGGTTTTGCCGTGGTCAACGTGGCCCATTACGCAAACAACCGGATCACGGGTGATGAGGTTTGCTGCATCGTCTTCGCTGTCGTCGATAAGTCTGTCTTCGATGGTAACAACAACTTCGTGTTCAACTTTTGCGCCGATATCCATTGCAACAAGTGCTGCGGTATCATAGTCGATAACTTCGTTTACGGAAACCATCATGCCCTGGAGCATAA
>JAFSDS010000053.1 GCA_017436125.1 Oscillospiraceae bacterium
AGTGCGCCGCGGGCACGCATTGCGGTGAATGCTTCGTGTCCGGGGGTATCGAGGAATGTGATGGAATCGCCGCTTTCGGTGGTAACTCTGTATGCGCCGAGGTGCTGGGTAATGCCGCCTGCTTCGCCGGAAGCAACATGTGCGCTTCTGATATAGTCGAGGATGGAGGTTTTGCCGTGGTCAACGTGACCCATTACGCAGACAACGGGGTCGCGGGTGATGAGATTTGCTGCATCGTCCTCGCTGTCGTCGATAAGACGGTCTTCGATGGTAACAACAACTTCTTTTTCAACTTTTGCACCTATATCCATTGCGATAAGAGCTGCGGTATCATAGTCGATAACTTCGTTTACGGAAACCATCATGCCCTGGAGCATAAGGCGTTTGATAACCTCGGAAGAGGTGACTTTAAGTTTAAGAGCAAGGTCGCCGACGGTGATCTCATCCGGAAGGGTGATCTCAAGTTTCTGGCGGCGCTGACGCTCCATTTCGAGCTTTTTGAGTTTTTCCTGCTCCTGCTCGTGTTTGCTCTTCTTGGGTTTGCCCTGCTGTTTGCTCTTCTGGTTAAGTTTCTGCTTGTTGGTATAGCTGTCGCTCATGGAAGAAGCAGGTGCGATCTGTTCGTATTTATCGTTATATTTATCAAGGTCAACAGAAACCGCGCTCATGTCAACATGTGCAACGCCTGCTGCAAGTTTTTCTGCCGGAGGCTGGTTTGCGGGGCGGGGTTTACGCTCAACGGGCTTTTTGGGCTCGTGGCGATGGCTGTTATCCTCTTTATCTTTATCAAAACCGAAGTTGTTTCCGCCAAAACGGTCGTTTTTTTGGAAGTTCGGTTTGTCGCCAAAGCGGTCGTTTTTCTGGAAGGCGGGTTTATCGCCAAATTTACGCTCGCCGTTCTGAGGACGGTTGTTGTCAAATTTGCGCTCACCGTTCTGAGGACGGTTGTTGTCGAATTTGCGCTCACCGTTCTGGGGACGGTTGTTGTCAAATTTGCGCTCGCCGTTCTGGGGACGGTTGTTGTCGAATTTGCGCTCGCCGTTCTGGGGACGGTTATTATCGAATTTGCGTTCACCGTTCTGGGGACGGTTATTATCGAATTTGCGTTCGCCGTTCTGCTGGCGGTTATTATCGAATTTGCGTTCGCCGTTCTGCTGGCGGTTTTCTGCCGGTTTGCGTTCGGCAGGTTTCTGCTCGGCTTTGGGTGCCGGTGCCGGTTTTTCCTCTGCTTTGGGAGCGGGTTTCGGTTCCGGTTTTTTCTCTTCTTTAACTACGGGTTTTTCTTCTGCTTTAACTTCCTTCTGAACAGGTTTTTCAGCAGGTTTCTTTTCTTCTTTGGGAGCTTCGGTTTTGGGCTCCTCTTTTTTCTTTTCGGTTTTGGGCTGGCCGGCCATTGCGAAATAGGGAGCAAAGCTGGTTACTTCGTTCTTTTTGGTAAAGTGGTCAAAAACAAAGTTAAGCTCCTCTTCGGAAAGGGCGGTCTGCGCTTTTTTTGGTGCGAATTTTTCGCCAAGAACATCAAGAACATCCTTTACCGGCTGTCCAAGGTCTTTTGCGATATCCGCAACTTTATTTTTAGCATTTTTTTCGATCATCTATGCAATTCCTCCAAAATAGTTCATGCTTTGTGTTCGCCGTTATCCAACAGCTCTTTTATCTTTTTTGAAAAGCCGCTGTCGCAAACGGTGAGAACACCCGCACGTTTTGCAACGGCATTGCCGATTTCATCCATCGACAGGGGCAATATATAGATTGTTGTTCCGGTTTCTTCAGCAATTCTTTTTATGTTTCTTGCCGTTCTTTCGGAACAATCTTTTGAAATAAGAACCGCTTCGGCGTTTTTCTTCTGCATGGCTTCAACAGTCATATCAAAGCCAAAAATCATTTTTCCCGCCTTGCGGCAAAGCCCAAGAAATCCAAGAAGTCTTTCGTTATTCGTCATCCTTGAGCAGCTCCTTTTCAAGCGCTTCATAAACTTCTTCCGGAATAGAGGTTTCAAAAACCCTCTCTATGCGTTTTGTTTTTCGCGCCTTTTTAAGGCATTCCGGATCCGGGCAGACATAAGCGCCTCTTCCCGGGGAGCGGCCGGTTTTATCAAGGCTTATAACGCCTTCCGGGCTTTTAACAACTCGGATGAGTTCTTTTTTCGGCTTCATTTCTCCGCAGCCGGTACACATCCTCATGGGTATTTTTTTCATAAAAAGGCTTCCTCCTTTCGGAAAAGTTTTTCGCTATGTTTTATCAGTCTTCTTCGCCCCAAAAACCGCTTTCGGGTTTGATATCGATCTTCCAGCCGGTAAGTCTTGCAGCAAGGCGTGCGTTCTGGCCTTTGTTGCCGATTGCAAGAGAAAGCTGTTCATCCGGAACTTTAACTTTGCAGGCTTTTGCGCCTTCGGGGTCGATTTCTACGGAAACAACTTTTGCGGGAGAAAGAGCGGCGGCAATAAATTCTGCCGGGTCTTCGGAATACTGAACAACGTCGATTTTTTCGCCGCCGAGTTCATCAACGATTTTTGCAACCCTTGCGCCGCGGCTGCCGATGCAGGCGCCAACTGCGTCGATATCGGGATCTTTGCTCCAAACAGCAAGTTTGGTTCTGGAACCTGCCTCGCGGGAAACAGCCTTGATCTCAACGGTGCCCTCATAAATTTCGGGAACTTCGATTTCGAAAAGGCGTTTAACAAGGCCCGGATGAGTTCTGGAAATCATAACTTTGGGGCCGCGTTCGGAAGCGGTTACTTCAACAACATAAACTTTGATTCTTTCGCCGTCTTCAAAAACCTCGCCGGGGATCTGTTCGGATTTAAGAAGGAAAGCTTCATTATGGTCGATTTCAAGGGTTACGCTGCCGCGCATAACATCGGTGCTGATAACGGTTGCGGTGATGATCTCGTGCTCGCGGCTCTGGAACTCTTTAAGTACCTGGCCTCTTTCTGCTTCGCGGATGCCCTGTTTGATAACATGTTTTGCGGTCTGGGCAGCGATGCGGCCGAATTCCTTGGTCTCGAGCGGGATATCAACGATATCGCCAAGCTGAGCTTTTTTGTTGTATTTTACTGCTTTATCGAGGAGGATCTGGTTTGCGGGGTCTTCAACTTCCTCAACAACAACCTTGCGGATGGCAACTTCGAAGGTTTTCTCTTCGGGATCGATAACAACTTTTACGTCCTCGGTGCCAACATAGTCGCGGCGGATGGCGATGGCGATGGCGTTTTCGATCTTTTCGCAAAGATAATCGACGGAAATGCCTTTTTCTTTTTCAAGAAGCGCAAGTGCTTCAAAAAATTCTGCGTTCATTTTTTTATAATTCCTCCTCAGTCATCACTGTTAAAATCATAGTAAAGTTTTATAAAGGCGGTTTCGCTCTTATTAAATACCATTTCTGTTCCGTCTTCAAAAGAAGCGGTGATAACGCCTTCGTTTATGTCATCCAGCTGAAGAAGGAATTCTCTCTGGTTATATCCTTCGGGTGCGCGGATGAATTTTACGGTTGCAAGATATCCGAGATATTTTCTGATATGCTCCTCGGTGATGAGTTTTCTTTCAATGCCGGGGGAAGAAACTTCAAGGATATACTGTTTTTCGATGGGGTCCGCTTCGTCAAGAATGGGGTCCATCATGCGGCTGAAGTTTTCACAGTCTTCGATAGTAAGGCCGTCTTTGTCAATAAAAAAGCGCAGGTACCACTCCGTGCCCTCTTTTTCAAAACGGACGTCCCAAAGTTCAACGCCGATTTCTTCCGCTACGGGAAGGGCAAGTTCTGTGCAGATCTGCGCGGTATTTTTCTTTTTTTCTGCCAAAAAAACACCTCCAAAATTTTTCGGTAAATAGAAAGGAGCGGGTTTTTTCTTCCCACTCCTTTAGTCTAATCTTATTACTTTATTAATATTAGCATATCAAAAGCAAAAATGCAAGTGTTTTTAATAATAAAAAGTCAAATTTTTCTTTATTTTATGCGGATTTTTGCCTTTTTGGCCCATTTTTTAAACAATGATTTCTCTTATCATACAAAGAATAAGCATATGCACCGGATAGAACCAGTAATACGCCGCTTTTACCGCTTTATTATAGAATCCCTGTTTTCCTCCGTAAAGCCATATCGGAACAAGGGCAAAAAGCGCAAAACTCTGGCGCAAAAGTTCAATTTCCGCTCCGAAAATATTTAAAGGATAATAAAAGCCGGAAATCATTTCGGTATTTATATACCAAAGGCAGATGATCTGTGCAATAAGGTTCCACCATTTTTTCTCATGGAAAAAATAAAAAACAAGCACCGTCAAAACGCCGGCAGCATTATAATCCGCAAAGCTTATTATCCCGAGAACAAGGCCGAGAATAACCGTTCCAAGCGCCGTTAAAAGCCTTAAAACCGTTTTTTTGTCTTTCACCTGTTCATTTATCTTCATAAGACCGATACCTATGAGAAAAGTCCATAGGACGTTCTGGTGAACCGGATAAAAAAGCCTGCTCCCTATCATCAGGTTAAAAGGTATTTCCGAAATAAGCGCAAAGACAAAAAGCCTTGCGGCATATTTTTTCAGATTTTTTGTTTTAAAAAATCCCTCAGCCGTAAGAAAAGCAAAAATCGGAAAAGCAAGCCTTCCGATGCAGGTAAGCCAGTCGCTTCCGGGAATCACCGTTGCCCAAAGGTGGTCAAAAAGCATTGCCGCCATGGCAAAAATATGAAGATGAAAAGAGGTCAGTTCAAACTTTTGTCTTTCCGTAAAAACCGCCTCCTTTATTTTGTATAGCGCAAAACACCGCTCTCCTCTTCCGGATCCCAAAGCACCGCTTCGCCTTTTTCAAGGCTTTTTGGAACATTTATAAGCCGCTGGTTTTTTGAACCGCGGAAAAGAAGGTTAAGAGAGCGCTCCTCAATAACAAATCTTCCGTCAACAAGAAGATCCGTTACGGATAAAAGTTCCTTCCAGCCGGGATTTCCCTTTTCCGCGCCGGCAAAAAGCTGTTCAAAGGTATAGCCGGAATAGGTAACGATATGAAGGCCTTTTTTCTTTATTTCCATTCCAAGTTCCGCAAAAGCTTCCGCCTGAAAAAAAGGCTCGCCGCCGGAAAAAGTTACCCCCTGTAAAAGGGGATTTTGGTCTATTGCTTTAAGAATATTTTCCGGGTGGCTGATATATCCGCCGTTTGGATCATGGGTCTCCGGATTGTGACAGCCGGGACAGTGGTGGGGGCATCCCTGGCCGAAAACGGTCATTCTTATACCCGGTCCGTCAACAATGGATTCCCGCATAACGCCCGCAAGGCGCAAAGTTTTCATTTCCATTTTTTCTCCGTTTTATATCAATGCTGAAAACCCGAACGCCAAAAAAGCGTTCGGGTTTTTGGTTATCAGATTTCTTCTGCCTGGGTCTGGACGGAATGTTTTACTCTGTCCTCAACTTCGGCGCGTTTTGCGTTATTGAAGTTATCAAGAGTTCCGACAAGATAGCCGGTGATGCGGCGGATACGTTCAAAATGTTCGCCGTCCTCTTCTTTTCTTCCGCATTTGGGACATTCATCTCCGATGATACCGGTAAATCCGCATTCGGGGTCGCGGTCAACAGGGTGGTTAACGCTTCCGTAGCCGACGCCGGATTCCTTCATGCAGCGGATGACCTGTTCAAATGCGTCAAGGTTCTGAAGCGGGTCGCCGTCAAGCTCAATATAGGTGATGTGGCCTGCATTGGTCATTGCATGATAGGGAGCTTCTCTTTTGATTTTATCAAAAGCGCTGATGGAATAGTAAACCGGAACATGGAAGGAGTTGGTGTAATAATCTCTGTCGGTAACGCCCGGAATCTTGCCGAATTTTGCAGCGTCCATGCGGACAAATCTTCCGGAAAGGCCCTCTGCGGGAGTTGCAAGAAGGGAGAAGTTAAGGCCGTATTTTTCGCTTGCCTCGTCCATTCTCTTTCTCATGAATGCGATAATTTCAAGGCCAAGGTTCTGTGCCTCTTTGCTTTCGCCGTGATGAACGCCGATAAGAGCTTTAAGGCATTCCGCAAGGCCGATGAAACCAACGGAAAGGGTTCCGTGTTTAAGAACTTCGCCGACTTCGTCATCCGGGCCGAGTTTTTCGGAATCGAGCCATACGCCCTGACCCATAAGGAAGGGATAGTTGCGGACTTTTTTCTTCTTCTGAATTTCAAAACGCTCAAGAAGCTGTTCAATAACAAGGCTGATGCGGCTGTCAAGCTGATCGAAGAAAAGGTCGATGTTATGGTTGGAAAGGATCGCAAGGCGCGGAAGGTTGATGGAAGTGAAGGAAAGGTTTCCGCGGCTGTTAACGATTTCTCTTTCCGGATCGTAAACGTTGCCGATAACTCTGGTGCGGCAGCCCATGTATGCAACTTCGGTTTCCGGATGTCCCTCTTTGTAATACTGGAGGTTATAGGGAGCATCGATGAAGGAGAAGTTCGGGAAAAGGCGTTTTGCGCTTACGCGGCATGCAAGCTTAAAGAGGTCATAGTTGGGGTCGCCGGGGTTATAGTTTACGCCTTCTTTAACTTTAAAGATATGAATCGGGAAGATAGGAGTTTCTCCGTTGCCAAGACCTGCTTCGGTTGCAAGAAGAACATTTTTGATAACAAGTCTGCCTTCGGGGCTGGTATCGGTTCCGTAGTTGATGGAACTGAACGGAACCTGGGCACCCGCTCTGGAATGCATGGTGTTGAGGTTATGAACAAGAGCCTTCATCGCCTGGAAGGTTTCGCGGTCGATTTCCTTTTCTGCGCGCTTAAATGTAAATGCCTGTGCTTTTTCTGCAAGTTCCGCACCATATTTTTCGGTAAGAAGTTCCAGCTCGGCAGCTTTGTATTTTTCGCCGTCCTCAAATTTGGGCCATTCTCCGCAGGCCTCTATTGCTTTATCCATAATGCCTTTTGCAACGCAGTCGCCGCATTCTTCGTTTGCAAGAAGTTCAAGGGCGCGGCCCATGTTCTGGCAATAGATTTTTTTATAGGATTTTGCAACGCCGGGAGCCATCCCGTAATCAAAGTTTGGGATGCTCTGGCCGCCGTGCTGGTCGTTCTGGTTGGACTGGATAGCGATGCAGGCAAGAGCGGCATAGCTGGAAATATACTGCGGTTCACGAAGGTGGCCGTGGCCGGTATCAAAACCGTCTTTGAAAAGTTTAAGGATATCTATCTGGCAGCAGGTGGTTGTAAGAGTAAGAAAGTCAAGGTCATGGATATGTATATCGCCGTCGCGATGTGCCTGAGCATGGCGGGGGTTGAGAATATACATCTCATAGAACTGTTTTGCTGCCTCGCTTCCGTATTTGAGCATGGTGCCCATGGCGGTATCGCCGTTTATATTTGCGTTTTCGCGCTTGACGTCGTTATCTTTTGCAGACTGGAAAGTAAGGTTTTCCATGGTCTTCATAAGACGGGTATCCATCTCGCGGACTCTGGTTCTGTTTGCGCGGTAAAGGATATATCCTTTTGCGGTGCGGGCATGTCCGGTTTCGATAAGCATTTTTTCAACTATATCCTGAACATGTTCAACGTGGGGAACTTCGATATGTTCCTTATTTTCAATATAATCAACAACCATTTTCGCAATGGACTGGGCTTCTTCATAGTCGCTTCCGCCGTTTGCTTTTGCGGCCATAAAAATAGCGTTTGCGATTTTATCGATATTAAAATCAGTTATCCTTCCGTCGCGTTTTACAATAGTTGTGATCATAGTGAGTCCTCCCTGAGATAAAAAAATGGTGCTAATTAATATTATAAAGTATAAGGAATAAAAGTCAATTGTGGGATTTGTAGAATTAAACGTCCTTTTTTGTCATATTATTTTTACCCTGTTTTTTGAAAAATCTATTGACTTTTTTACATCTTTGATATCAATATTTTTTTGCTTACTTTTTATGGAAATACATCCTGAAATATACAAAAAAGCCGCCCTTTCCGGGCGGCTTTCTGTATTTTTTTATTATGCTTCCTTATCTTTAAGAAGCTGGTTAACAATAATACCCACTATAAGGGATGCGGCTATGGAAGTGATCTGGAGCGCACCAAAGTCAAACATAAATCCACCGATACCAAGAACGAGGATGGAGCTTACTACAAAGAGGTTCTTCTCCTGGCCAAGGTCAACGGTCTGGATCATTTTAAGACCGGAAACAGCAATAAATCCGTAAAGTGCAACACAGATTCCGCCGAGAACACAGCTGGGAATGGTATTGACGAATGCAACGAAGGGGCTGAAGAATGCAAGAAGAATGGAAAGAAGAGCCGCAGTTCTGATGGTTACAATAGAAGCGTTTTTGGTGATTGCAACGCAGCCGACGGATTCGCCGTAAGTAGTGTTGGGGCAGCCGCCGAAGAATGCGCCCGCCATGGAACCAACGCCGTCGCCGAGGAGTGTTCTGTCAAGACCGGGATCGGTAAGAAGGTCGCGTTCGATAATGGTGGAGATATTTCTGTGGTCGGCAACATGCTCTGCAAAAACAACAAATGCAACGGGAGCATAGAGAAGCATAAGAGTACCGAAGTCAGCAAGTTTCATGGTGATGCTGCCGCTGGTAATTTCGTTGATAGCTTCAACAAATGCAAATTTGGGAACATGGAAGAAACTTCCGATAGAAAGGTTGCTGAAGTTATTGACAAGTGCGGAATAGTCGATGATTTTAAGAGCATCGATACCTGCAACAGTTCCGATAACGGTGAAAACGGATGCAAGAGCATATCCGGAAAGAACACCGATAATGAAAGGAATAAGCTTCATAAAGCCTTTGCCTTTTGCGGAAACAAGAATTGTAACAATAAAGGTGAAAAGACCGCAGACGATAGCTGCAAGGCTGTAGCTTTCGCCGGTTGCGGAAGCTTTGGTAAGGTCAGAAACAGCGTTGCCTGCAAGAGAAAGTCCGATAAGTGCAACGGTGGGTCCGATTACAACAATGGGCATAAGCTTATTGAGCCAGCCGGAACCGACAGCTTTTATGATAAGAGCGATAATTACATAAACAGAGCCTGCAAAAATACCGCCGAGGATGATTCCGAAAAATCCGAAAACGGTTGCGGCATACATGGAAGAAAGGAATGCAAAGGAGCTTCCGAGGAAAACGGGGCTCTTCTTTTTGGTAAAGAACTGATAAACAAGTGTGCCGACACCTGCGCCGAAAAGTGCTGCGGCAGGGTCCATTTCGAGGTTGACAACGCCGAATGCGTTAACAAGGATCGGAACAACGATGGTTGCGGTGATGATTGCAAGGAGCTGCTGGAACGCAAAGACGATAAGCTGGCTGAATTTTGGCTTATCTTCAACGTTATAGATAAGTTTCATTTTGTTTTTTCCTCCTGTTAAAAAAACACTTTTTTATTTTGCAAAAAGCTTAACTCCAAATTCTCCGTCAACCGGCGGAACACGAACGGAAATAAGCTCCTCACGCGAAGTTGGAATGTTTTTTCCCACAAAGTCCGGCCTTATAGGAAGCTCTCTGTGGCCCCTGTCAATAACCGCAGCAAGCTGGATGTATGCGGGGCGGCCTTTTTTCAAAAGGCAGTCGATGGCGGCGCGGGTCGTTCTTCCGGTATGGATAACATCATCCACAAGAACAATGGTTTTTCCCGTTATATCAAAAGGAATATCCGCCCCGGCAATATTAGGTGAATATGAAACCGGTTCAATATCGTCCCTGTAAAAACTGATATCAATGGTCCCCACCGGAACATCCTTTCCCTCAATGGCAAGGATGTTTTCGCGGATTATTTCCGCAAGGGGAACTCCGCGGGTTTTGATACCCATAAGGCAAAGGTTTTCCGATCCGCCGTTGCGCTCAAGTATCTGGTGCGACATTCTTATCAGACAGCGTTTAAGAGCATCCGAATCCATGATATCCGATTTGAATTCCACGAAGATTCCACCTTTCCTAAAATAAAAAATCCTGCCCGAGCGGGCAGGATCATAAACTCCGTTTTTGCATGGATATAATTGGGGTTTTCGATCTTGCCGGTCTCTCTGTACCGTCTTTAAAGATCACGTTTTGTTAATTATATCACTAAAGCGTTGTTTTTGCAATATTTTTGGGATAAAAAGGAAAAATTTATCTTTTTAAAACAAAAAAAGAGCCTCCCTTTCGGGAAGCCCTTTTTTATTTAAGCTTTTGGCTTATTTTTTAAGAGTAACAGCTGCTGCTGCAACGATTACTGCGAGAGCGAATACAGAAGCGCCGGTTTCGGGGTTTGCTTCGCCTTCGGTTTTGCCGTTCATGTTGATAACGATGTCGGAAACATTGCGATCTTCTTCAGGTTCTTCAACAGGAGCGAGTTCGCCGTTGTCGATATTATGGTAACCTGCATAGTTGGAGAGGAAGCCGTATTTGATATCAATTACGGAATCTTCTGCTGCGGTCTTAATTGCGAAGGTGTTGATAATATCTTTAGTGGTCATAGCGTTGTCGATCATGTAGTCGAGCTGAGTGAAGTTATCTTCGTTTCTGAAGAGGAGGTATTCATCTTTGCCGTATCTGAGAGTCCAATCGGAAGCGCAGAGGCTGCGGAGACCGGTCTCATCACGTCCCTGAAGTACATAGAAAGTATCGCCTGCATCATTTGCGGTTTTGAGATCTTTGTATCCGAGAACGTCTCTCTGATACATAGCAAGTTCAGCAATAACGCCGCCGCCGTCAGTTACTTTTCTGGATGCGCGGTTGAAGTTGATAACGAGTTTGAGGTTTGCATACTCGGTGCAGAAGTTATAGTCGCCGGTGGAGTCCATGAAGCCTGCAAGAGGTCCAACATATTCATATTTAGGAAGAATTGCGTTGTTGATAGCCTGAACTTTACCAACGCCCTGGGTCTGTGCGCCAAGAGCAAGGTTGTCTTTTACCCAGTTGCCTTCTTCATCGATCATCCAGCCGTAGCCGGTTTCATAATCGTAGGAGTTGACATATCTGCCGTCTTCATCCATGGTTCTTGCCATTGCGATAACGCCGGTTACATAGTCATGGAGACCGTAAGCGTCGATTGCAGCACGGATAGGATCGATTGCGGATGCGGAGCATACCCAAACGTCGATGCCTGCTTCATCAAGCCATCTGTAAAGGTCTTTGAGCTGTTCAGAAACACCGGTACCGGAAGTCCAAGTGTAGGAAACAGGGCCTACTTTGGTGCCTGCGCCAGCGGTTTCCCAAGTTACTTCGGAGGTTTCAACTGCGCCGTAATAAGTATGGGAAGCTTTTGCAAGATCATAAACTTCCTGTTCGGTCATGCCGGTGAACCAATAAAGTACCCAAGGATATGCAACTGCAGGGGACTCTGCGTCATAAACGAGGTCATACATTGCACGCATTTTGGTTGCGAATTCGAGCCACTGTGCATCAGCCTGAACAGTTGCCTGTGCAGCTGCGTCAAGACCTGCAGCGGTGAAAGGACCATAGGTCTCATAGAGATAAGTATATGCTGCGGTGATGTCGTCGATCCAATCCTGGTAAGAGCCGTTGCCATAGCCGAGGTCGGTTCTGTCCTCGTTGAGGTCGCCGAGTTCGGTTGCAAGGATTGCGGGCATTTCTTCAGGAGTGAATGCGAATGCCATTACCTGGAGCTGATATACTGCGAGCTGTTCTTCAACGTCGAAGATGGAGGTGGTGTTATCGAAGTCGAATACTACGTATGCGTTTTCAGTGCCGCCATAGGTTGCAATGAAATCATCGATAGCCTGTTTTACATAGGGGTTCCAATCTCTTTCAGCAGTGGTGGGTGCTTTTGCATAATCTTCATAAGATTTGAAGCCGATTCTGTTCTGGGGTTCCATGTATTCATCCGGAACAATACCGCCTTCGAAGGATTTGACATAGTTTGCAAGAACAAGATAGTCTTCCATTACATAGTCAAGTACGTTAACTGCGCCTTCGAACATTGCGAAGCCGTCGCCGAGGTCACGGAGAGTATAGTTGTAACCTGCAAGGTTGTATTCTGCAGTGAGATCGAGGGGAGCACCGTCGATGGTTACATCATATACTTTGTAATCGCCGGTAGGAGCACCGGTCCATACACCTTTATCGTCTGCCTGAACGGTAGATTTGATAAAGGGATTGATTTTGTAAGAAACGTTGCCGGAAACGTGGAGGAAGCCGCCGTTTTCAGAAGCAAGAGAGTTCTTTGCGCCCCATTCAAGAGCATCAAGGATCTGCTGGCCGGTTACGGTCTGGAGGCATGCTACGTTGCCGAAGGTATGGATTTCTTTGCAGGTTTTGTAGCTGATTTCGCCGGAAATAGCTTTGTTACGTACGCCGCCGCCGTTCATAATAGCGATATCTACATCAAGGCCCATATCATCGAAGAGATAATAAAGAGCGTCTGCAGCGAAGTCGCCGGTGTTGGTTTCCATTTTACGAACAAGGCGCTGGCCGTTTGCGTCATAGTTGTCGAAGGTTACGTTGCCGGTGTTACCGATAACTTCGCCAAGTTTCTCATCGAGCTCTGCGATCCATGCGTTCTGGATTTCAGCAACAGCTGCATCGGGCTCTGCGGTGGTGCCTTCGAGGAGTTCGGTGGTGATGGTGCCATCGGAAGAGATGGTCATTTTACCGATTCTGTCGAAGTATTCACCGGTCTGGGTGAGAAGAACTTTGTCGCCGTTTTTGTCAGCAACTTCTTTGCCAACTACGGTGCTGTGGGCGTGACCGTCGATGAATGCATCAAGGCCGGTGGTATTAGCGATAACTTCTTCAGAAGTCCAGGGCTGAGAAGAAGGATCGTCGCCAAGGTGACCGAGAGCAATTACAATGTCTGCTTCTGCAGAAGCTGCATCGATTGCTGCCTGTACTGCATCATAGAGAGCTTTACCGTCTTCGCCGCCTGCAATGCCATAGATGTAGTTGCCTTCGCTATCCTGGAAGTATGCAGGGGTGGATTTGGTGAAAGACTCGGGGGTGGTGATACCGATGATAGCAACTTTTTTGCCGCCAACTTCGAATACTTTGTAAGCATCGAGAACAGGATCGCCGATTACGCCATCTTTTTCATTGTAGAAGTTGCAAGATACGTAGGGGAATTCTGCCCATTCATCAGTAACTTTGATGCGGCCGTCCATGCCATAGTCAAATTCATGGTTACCGAGGGTTGCAAGGTCGTAACCTGCAGCGTTCATGAGTTTGATGATGGTTTCGCCCTTATCCATGGAGCCGTATGCGGTACCCTGGATGTGGTCACCTGCATCAACGAGAAGAACGTCATTACCGCCGGCGATGAGTTTCTGTTTGGTACCAGCAATATCATCGTAGCCAAGATCTTTGTTGATGTAAGTGTGGACGTCGTTGGTGTAAAGAATTACGATGTCCTCTTCAGCAGCAAAAGCGGTGATTCCCATGGAAAGAACCATTACTACTGCGAGAACGAGGCTGAAGATTTTTTTCAAAAAAATCCCTCCATTTTCTTTTTCTTTTTCCCGGCTTATAAAAGCCAAGCTTATTTTTGGATATAAGCCAAAATTATTATATAACTATTTTAAGAATAAGTAAATATTTTTAGTAAATTTTACCGTAAAAATTTTTGCTCTTTTTTTGGATTTTTCAACAATTTTTTATAATAAATAAACCACTTGACAATTTATAACATTTAATGATAAAATCCATAGGTATTCCAAGGGGTGAAAAATGGCATAATAAAGCCACAAACACCTAAAAATATTACAAAAAAGGACGGAAACCTTAAAATGATTTATCTGCTTTATCTTGTTGTTGCCGCTCTGGTAACCTTTATGTCCATCAAAGCTTCCGAATATGTGGATATGCTTGATAAAACGACCTCTCTTTCCGGTGCGTTCCTCGGCGGAATCCTTCTTTCCGCAGTAACCTCTCTTCCGGAACTTTTTACCAGTATTTCCTCCACCCTTATGCTTGACCAGCCCGGTCTTTGCATAGGCAACATCCTCGGCAGCAACCTTTTCAACTATGCGATGCTCAGCTTTTTCATTCTCACCGCTGTTGTAAAATTTGCAAAATGCGATCTTTCCAAAATCCATTTTATTGTTGCGGTTTCCGTTGTTGCCATGGGCCTTCTCATCGTTTGCAACAAATACGGTTTCCTTGCATTTGATATCGGAAACGTAAGCATCACTTCCGTTCTCATCATTCTTCTCTACATTCTCACCGTATGGATCATGTATAAAATGGGCGGCACTTCTGAAGCTGATGACGACGGCGAACCCGTTACCCTTTCAAGAAAACAGATTCTTACCAGATTTACCATCGTCAGCGTCGGCATTGTTGTTTTCAGTGTTATCCTTACCTATATCACCGATGAACTGAGCGTAAGACTCAACCTTGGCAAAACCGTTGCGGGCGCACTCTTCCTCGGTGTTGCAACTTCCCTTCCGGAAACCGCATCCACCTTTACCCTTTTCAAAATCAGAAACTATGACATTGCCGTCGGCAACATCGTTGGTTCCTGCCTTTTCAACTTTACCATTCTTTCCGTTGCGGATTTCTTCTATCGCGGAGGCGGAATTTATACCATTGCGGATCCTTCCACAATGAACCTTATCATCTTTGCTTCCGTTGCATCCGTTCTTGCTGCGGCACTTCTTAAATTCCGCAACAAAGTAACCGGCATTATTTTCCCCATCGGCATCATCGCAAGCTATATCGCATTCCTTGCCCTTTGATTAAAAAAAACAAAAGCCTCCCGAAAAGGGAGGCTTTTTTTGTAAAGTGCCGCTTTTGTTATCAGATTTTTTCAAGGAACGCCTCAAAAACGCCGTTCCATTTTTCGGGATATTCATAGAACATAAGATGCCCGCCCATGACGAAAGTTTCCGTTCCGGGGAAGTTTTCTTCATAGAAAGGTTTTGCAACGTCCGCCCAGTGCTCAGCGATGAACATAAGGCTTGGAAGATTTTTTGCAACAGCTTTTGCGGTATCGTAATAGTTGGAAAAAATCGCACTTGCAAAAAGCGCGCCGCAGATCCAGTAGGGGGTTTTGGCGGACATATCGAGGATTTTCGAAAGTTCCTGTTCGGTCATTTCATGCTGGATCATGGTTTCCACCGCATAATCTTTAAAGAATTCGCGGCAGCCGTCCGGAGTTATGAGGATACGGCTTGCAACTTCGGAAAGCTCCTCAATGGTGCCTTCGGTCCACCACTTGGGATCCGGATGGAGAGGGAGGGGCGACATATCGATAGTAACGGCGGCCTTGAGTTTTTCGGTACCAAACTGTTCGATATAGGACCAGGTATCAAGGTTACCGGTGCTCCATCCAACAAGTGTAACATTTTCAAGACCAAGGGCATTGATAAACGCGGCAAGGTCTTTTCCGTGAACAACATAGTTGTTGCCGTCGGTGGTCTTGGTGGAAAGTCCCTGTCCCCTCGGGTCAATGGCTATTGCACGGTAATTTTTTGAAAAATATTCGATCTGGTGCTCAAAAATTTCGCCGGGAAAAGTAAGGCCGGGAATAAAGATTATCGGATCTCCTTCGCCTTTTTCAACATAATGAATCTCAACATTTGTATCAACGGTCTGATACTTGCTCTGTAAAAAATCTTTTGCCATGGTTTTCTGCCCTCCTGTTTTGATTTATTTTTTCTAAATTATAACACCGCAAAGCTGTTTTTTCAACAATCGCGGGGTTTTGCTTTTGCCATAAAATGTTTTGTTAACAAAAGCTTAACCACCGTTTACAAATTTGTGCTAAAATGGTATTATTAAAAATAATACTGTTTTAAAGAATGATGAAAGGAGGCCTTTTTTGAAAAAATTTCGCGAATTTATAAAAAAATATTTTGCGGCTGTGGATAAATGGCTTCTTTTCTTCTGTATTTCCATTTCCGTCATCGGAATCCTTTGCCAGTATTCCCTTATGAATTCCAACCAGGCGGCAACCCTTAATATTTCATCAAGGGTCGCGCTTGTTCAGGTAATAGCTTCCGGCCTTGGGCTTTTTGCGGCTTTTGTATTATCCAATATCGACTATCACTTTATGACAAAGCTATGGAAATTATATATGCCCGTTTCGGTCTTTCTTGTAATCCTTACCTTTTTCATAGGTATGCAGGTCGATGAAACCGTTGACGACAAGGCCTGGCTTCGTCTTCCCTTCGGTCTTACCTTTCAGCCTTCGGAGCTTTTAAAAATATGCTTCATCATGAGCTTTGCATATCACCTTTCGAAGGTTTACGGCCAGATCAACAAGCCCTCGAACCTTCTGCTCCTTTGCATCCACGGCGCATTTCCTGTTCTGCTCATCCATTTTCAGGGTGACGACGGAACGGCGCTTATATTCGGATTCATCTTCCTCACCATGCTTTTTGCCGCGGGGCTCAGCTGGAAATACATAATCGCCGCCATACCTGTCATTGCGGCGGCCATTCCTATCGCATGGCAGTACATCCTTACGGACGACCAGCGAACGCGTTTTCTTGCGGTATATTTTGAGGAATATGCGGATCCTCTCGGCGCGGACTATCAGCAAAGACTTAGCAGAATCTCCATCGGTCTTGGGCAGCTTCAGGGCGAGGGGCTTTTTCAGGAAAGCTACTGGTATGTTCCCAAGATGCATAACGACTTTGTTTTCTCATTCATCGGCCAGGCTCTTGGCTTTGTCGGTGCGATGATAGTTGTTGCTTTTCTTTGCGGAATCTGCTTCCGCTGTCTTTACGATGCAAAAATCGCCCTTGACCCTCTGGGTGCGTATATCTGCTACGGCGTTTTCGCAATGTTCTTTTTCCAGTGCCTTATCAATATCGGAATGTGCATAAGCATTATCCCGGTAATCGGCATTACCCTTCCGTTCCTAAGCGCGGGCGGAACTTCCATCGCCATAACGTATCTTGGCATCGGTCTTGTTTTAAGCGTGCACGTTCACCGTCGCCGCAATCTTTTCTATGAGTAATTTTTTCTTTGAGGAGTGTGCAATATGAAGTATTCAGCAGCAATCGACCTTGGCGGAACCAACATCGGCATCGGCATAGTCAGCGAAGAGGGCGAACTTGTTTTTAAAACGAGCGTTCCCGTTGAAGACAACAAAAACCCCGAAGCCCTTCTTACCCAGATGGCGGAAGGCACAAAACAGTGCATTGCCGAATCCGGAATTTCCGATATCGCCTTTGTCGGCATCGGCATCCCCGGTCTTTGTAAAGGCAGCAAAGGCCCCGTTATCCTTGCGGCAAACATCAACTGGCATAATGTTGACGCGGTTTCCTTCCTTGAAGAAAAACTTGGCCTTCCCGTTATCCTCGGAAACGACGCCGACTGCGCCGCCATGGGCGAGTATCATGCCGGAGCAGGCAAACAGTATAAGAGCCTTATTATGATAACTCTCGGAACCGGCATCGGCGGCGGCGTTGTAATCGACGGAAAGCTCTTCCCCGGCTGCAACGGTTTTGGCGGAGAATTCGGCCATATTCCTCTTGTTCACGGCGGCGTAAAATGCGGCTGCGGAAAAAACGGCTGTTTTGAAGTTTACGGAAGCGCAAATGCCCTTAAGCGCGAAACCCGCGAAATGGCGGAGCAGCATCCGGAATCCCTTATCTGGGAAATGTGCGAAGGCGACCTTGACAACATCGGCGGAAGAACCGCTTTTGATGCGGCAGACCAGGGCGACGAAACCGGCAAGGCCATCGTTGAACAGTATATCGACTATCTTGCAGACGGAATCTCCGGCATAGTCAACATCTTCCGTCCGGAAGTTGTTATCCTTGGCGGCGGCGTAAGCAACCAGGGTGCTTCCCTTCTTGATCCGCTGAATGAAAAGGTTGCAAAACTCTGTGTTGCAAACGAAAGCATCGAAGCTCCCAAAGTAGTAAAAGCATCCCTCGGAAACTCCGCCGGAATCATCGGCGCAGGACTTCTTGGTTTCTGATAAAAAACACAAAACAAAAAGCCGTGCTCAACTTTGAGCACGGCTTTTTTATTCAAATGATATATCCTGTTAAAAGCGCCGCCGCACTTGCCGCAAGGGCAACAACGATAAGGGGCAGCTTTAAATATGCAAGAAAAACAGCAACTGCCGTTCCTATGGCGGCGGTAGTCATATCACCGGTGGAATAGAATATGGCCGGAATAGTCATGGCGCTTAAAACCGCATAAGGAATATAATAGAGAAAACTTTTGAAAAACGGGGATTTTATCTTTTTTCTGAAAAGGGTAAAAGGTATCATGCGGATAAGATAGGTGACCCCGGCCATAACGGCTATATAAATCACAACGCTCATTCTTCTGCCTCCTCTTCATCTTTTTTCGGGAAAAGGACCGCACATACAGCCGCAGAAACAACGGCGCAGATTATTACCGCAAACCCGCCGGAAACCTCCGTGAGCACAAATTTAAAAATCATGCTCAAGCCGGAAGCTATGAGCACCGAGGCAAAAACACCCTTACTTTCCCTTGCTGCGGGAATAAAAATCGCAAGGAACATTCCGTAAAGAACAATGCCCATGGCGCTTGAAAGTTCCGCGGGAAGAATGTTTCCCGCCGCAGCACCGAGGAATGTTCCCGATACCCAGCCGACGGTTGAAACGCTTATAAGTCCATACATGTAATATGGCGAAACTTCTTTTTGTGCAACCGCAACCGCAAAAATCTCATCCGTTATTCCGAAGGAAGCTATGAGCCTGTGGGCAACGGTAAAGTTTCTATCCAGCTTTTGAGAAAGGGATATTCCCATCAGAGAATACCGGATATTTATAACAAGCTGGGTAAGAGCCATTTCGATAAGGCTTCCGCCGGCGGCGATTATGCCAACTCCGGCAACCTGTCCTGCAGAAGTGAGGTTTGTAAGAGATATGCCTACGGATTCCATTACCGAAAGGCCAAGGCCAACGGCAAGGATACCGAATCCGAAGGAAACCGAAAGATATCCGAGGAATATGGGAATACCGTCTTTTATTCCCCTAAGGAATTCCTTTTTCAAAAACCTCACCTTCCTTTCTGAAAAACATAGGTATAATTATAGCACGTTTTTTAAACCGGTCAAAGGTTTTTCAATAAAAAAAGAGCACCGCTTCTGCGGTGCTCCGACATAAACAAAACGGTTATCAGAGTTTTTTAACAAGAATATGGTTCATCCAGCCGCCGATGACTACATCCTCAAAGCTTCTGCGAAGCTTAAAGCCCAGGGAGTCATAAAGCTTTCTTGCTCTGGGGTTCCAGTCGTTGACAATAAGAGCGCATTCGCCGAATCCAAGGCCGCTCATAACGCCGACATAGAATGCAATAAGCATCTGGCCGATGCCTCTTCCGCGCTGGGTATCTTTTACGCCGAGAAGAGTGAGGCAGGGAAGTCCGTCAACGGTGGGGTCGGATGCTTTCATGCTCATATATCCGACTGCTTCGCCGTTGCGGTTTACTGCTGCATAGCCTTCGCCGGCTTTGATGGCATCGGTAAGGACTTTTTCAAGAAGATCGCCCTTTTTGAAGTAATGGTTATAAAGAGGGCTGTTTTCAAAAATGCGTTTATAACTTTCGATTTCGGAAAGTTCTGCTTTTTTGATCTCGATCATGTTTGCGGTGTACTGTGCTTCGCGATGATAGCTCATATTCTTCCTCCGTTCGTTATGCTTAAAAAACTTTTGTTAAACGTTGCTGTTATGTTTGCGGGATTTTCTCATAAGGAGATAAATATTGTGGCTGGGGTCAAGGCTTTCGGGCATCTGCATAAGCTTATGGAAGCCCATGTCCTCATAAAGTCTTCTTGCAAGGGGGTTAAAATCGTTAACGGCGATAAATCCGCGGTCATAGCCGAGGGATTCATAGCTTTCGATAAAATGCTTTATCAGCATCTGGCCGACACCGTGGGAACGATAGTCGCTGCGAACGCCGAGCAATGCAAGATAGGGCATATTCGCATAGACGCTTTCGATCTGCATCCACATAAAGCCAACCGCTTCGCCGTTGCGGTCCTCTGCGATCCAGACTTCATCGTTGGAAAGAGCGGAACCCATCCAGTCATATACGTTCTGTCCGTAATGTTTATAAAGCTTTGAACCGTCAAAAATACGTTTGTATTCCTCGATCTTTGACTTGTCTGCTTTTACGATATGTATTTCATGGACAGCCAAGGGAACACCCCCAAAAAGACATAATGATACACTTATAATGTAACACTTTTTTATAATTAAGTCAACGGAAAGACGAATTATTTATTCTCCCTTTTTACGTGAAAGAAAAGGACCGGAAAAACCGGTCCTTTTAAAATTACTTCTGATACATGCTGGGATAAGCCGGTTCAAGAACCGTTCCGTCCGTATAGTCCGGATAGAGCGTTGCAAGCATATCTTTTATGATTTCAAAAGATCTCTTGCTGCAGATGCCCAGAGCGTCAATATCGACATTATAAACTTTATCGCCTTTTACCGCGGTTTTTTTCTTATAAAGATCGCTGGTTTCAAGGTCGATAAGGTGGATATCACTGTTGAGGAAGATAACCGCCGGATCAAATTCCTTCCAGTTTTCCTCCGGGAAGGTATATCCGGTATAGCTTCCTGCGGCATTGATGATTCCTGCGGCGGAAAGAAGCTCGCTTTCCATGGTATCCCCGGTTATCATCATATAATCAAGGGCGCGGATAAGCGCCGCAGTCTTCTGCTCTCCGGCATATTTAAGAGCCTCTATGGCTGCATCGTATTCTGCAACATAATCTTCACCAAAGGAGATTCCGTCAACAGCGCCTTTAAAGAAAAGTGCCGCCTGACGATAAAATTCCCTAAGTTCGTCAAGACTTTGGGGTGCATCGATCACGATAACTGTTATGTTCATCTGCTGAAGCTCGATAAGCATGCTTTCCTCATACTGAGAAAAGGTAAGGATATATTCCGGCGCTGCTTCCTTAATGGCTTCCATATCCGGAAGACGGACGGAGCCTATTGAAGGAAGAACGGACGCTCCGCCGAAGGAGCAGTAATCCGGAACGGCACAGACTTTTTCAAAAAGGTCCATATCGCTTAAATATTCCGCAAGAGCGGGCGAAGCCGCCGCAACTTTTTCCGGCGCTTTTTCTATCTTTGTTCCGAATGCGGTAACGGGCCAGTTGGGGTCAACGGGCTCAATAACTTCCGGAACAAAAACCGGCTCATCAACAGGTTCATCGCTTCCAAAATCAAGGCCCGGTATTTTATCGATAAAATCGCAACCGCCGAGGCAGAAAACAAAAGCGGCCGCAAGGATAAAAGCAAAAAATCTTTTTTTCAACTGCTGTGCCTCCATGCAAAAAACTATATCAATATATTATAATAATCGGCCGCATTTTGTCAAATAAAGAAAACAACTTGGACTAAAAGAAATAAATATCTGTTGATTTGCAAAGAATTATGTTATAAACTGTATTTGTAAAAACATATCCTTTTAGAAGGAGGAAGTTTAAAATGTTCCCCATAAGCATGATAACCGGCGAGCCCCTCTGGAATTCTCTCCCCGCCGCAAAAATAATCAATTATCCCCTTGAAAAGGCGGATTATAAACCCTATGCCCAGGCAAGGCTCTGCATCTCCAACGACGATTTTTATATCCAGCTTCTTGCTTTTGAAGTTGAGCCGGAAGAAAAAAGCGTTGTTGGTGCGGCTGTTGCTCCTTTTCCGGATGAGGACGGCGGAAAACGCTATTTCTGGATATCCACCAATCGCAGCGGAAATCTTCTCTGCAAATTCATAAACGAAACCGACGGCACCGAAACCGATGTTTCCAAAAACGTTTCCGTAAGGATATATTCCGGCGAGGACGAACAGGGAGTTTATTGGTGCAGCAGCTTTACCCTTCCCCTCTCTCTTCTTGAAAAACTTTGCGGTCCCCATTATCTTGAACCGGGCCACAAAATGAAGGGCAATTTCTATAAGCTCTGTGACGGAAAAAGACCCCACTACGGAAGCTTTTATCCCGCAGATTTCACCGATATCAATCCCCTTGCGAGCAAATACTTCGGCGATTTTGAGCTTGCTCTTTACTGATTGGAGGAAAAAATATGCCAAGATTTTTTGTTGACAGCGTTGAAGGGGATTTTGTTGAAATAAACGGAGAAGACGCAAGACATATTGCCCTTTCCCTTAGAATGAAAAACGGCGAGCATCTTGTTCTCTGTGACGGAAAAGGCCGCGAGGCGGATGCCGTCATCCGCGAGGCTTTTCCCGAAAGCGTTGTTCTTGATATTTTAAGCCGTCAGGATTCTGCCGCGGAGCCGAAAACCGAGGTCATTCTCTATCAGGCTCTTCCTAAATTTGATAAACTTGAATACATTGTTCAAAAATCCGTTGAACTCGGAGTTACAAAAATCGTTCCGGTCCTAACTTCCAGATGCATTTCCCGTCCGGACGAAAAAACCATGAAGAAAAAGCTCGAGCGCCTTCGTAAAATTGCGGACGAAGCCGCAAAACAAAGCGGCCGCGGATGCCTTCCGGAGGTTGGCGAGCTTCTTACCTATAAAAACGCGGTAAACGAAATGGCAAAGGCAGAAACCCCCATCTTCTTTTTTGAACACGCAAAATATCCTCTTCACGAAATAATGGAAAAACGAAAAGGCGGAACCATCGCCATGATGGTCGGTTCCGAAGGCGGTTTTTCCGATGAAGAGGCCGCTTTTGCGGAAGAAAAAGGCGCTTTTATCGCATCCCTCGGTCCCCGCATTTTGAGATGTGAAACCGCACCGGTGGCCGCTCTTTCAGCAATAATGTATGCCGCCGGAGAAATGGAGATAAAATGAATATCAAAAAATTATTTTTGTTTATCACCGCTTTTGCGATGATACTTCCCCTCTCCTCCTGCTCTGAAGAACCGGAAGATAACAATATTCCTGAGGAAAACACAGTTGTAATAGAACCTATCGAAACTCCCTCTCAAAGCGATGAGGAAAGCAGTTTCTCCGAACCGGAATCCGAAGAGCCTAACGAATCCAAGGAACCCGAAGAACCGAAGATCCCCATGCCGGAGGATGAATCGCTTCTTATCCTCGTAAACCCCTGGAACTATATTCCCGAGGGATATGAACCGGATCTTGAAAATGTTCAGGGAAAATATAATCTTGATAAAAAGGCCGCCCAAAGCGCAAAGGATCTTCTTGCCGCAGCAAAAGAAGCCGGCTATAATATGCAGCTTTGCTCCGCATACCGCACCGTTCAAAAATCTGCGGAACTTTACAGCCGCAAGGTAAACGAATTTATCGGATACGGCTATTCCGAAGCGGACGCAAAGGTCGAAGCGGCAAAATGGGTTGCACCTCCCGGAACAAGCGAACATCATACCGGCCTTGCCATGGACCTTGTTTCCTCCGATTACTGGAGCTATTATTCCGACCTTGAACATGATTATGAAAAGTTTGATTCTTTCAAATGGATGTATGAACACTGTGACGAATTTGGCTTTATCCTCCGTTTCCCAAAGGATAAACAGGACATCACCGGAATAACCTATGAGCCCTGGCACTACCGCTATGTTGGCGTTGAAGCCGCATCCTACATTATGGAAAACGGTCTTTGCCTTGAAGAATACCTTGAACTTATAAACGAATAATTAAAAAGCCAAAAAGGGCGGAGCAAAATGCTCCGCCCTTTTCGGTCAGTTGGGTTTGTCACTATGTGAATTATTCTGTGGTCTGTTTAAAAATATAGCGGCGATGAACGTATTTAAATTTATCCTTAAACTTCAAAATAAAATCAATAACGCTTTTTACGCCCATTATTTCTTCTTTTTCGTTTTTCATTCCTCGTTTTGAGGAACGCCCTCTTCGCTTATTTTCTGAAGATTTTTGCTTATTGTATCAAGAGTATAATAAAAATTTTCTCTCTGCTCTTTGGTCATAAAATCACCGGAAACTGCGGTGACCGCTATTCTCGCTCTTTCCGCAACAAATTCTGCAGTTTCTTTTCCCTTTTCGGTAAGAATTATTTTTGCGCGGTATTTGGTGGCATTACTTCTTTTGGCAAGGCCTTTTTCCTCCATTTCCGAAACGATGCGTGAAACGGCGGCTTTATCCTTGTCGCATATTTCGCAAAGCTGGGCGGAGGTAAGGCCCTCCTCAAATCTGTTAAGCGCCGCAAGATACTGGGCAAAGGCGCCGCGGTAACCCTGTTTTATCATTTCATCCTTTTCGATTTTCTGAATGCAGCGATATATTCCGGAAATCACAAATGCAAATTGTTCAAAACGGCTTACCATATTCTTTCCTCTTTTTCTTACCTTATGTTTTAAGCAAAACGTTGACCTATCAACATTTTGCAGCTCTGTTATCATAGCATACAAAAATTGATTTGTCAACGTTTCCGTGATTTTTACATCGAAACAGCTTTTATAAGTGCCGGAAAAAGCTTTTTATATATCTTTTCAAAATCTTCCATAGGCAAAGGATTTTCCCCAAGACCTATTTCAACGGTAAAACCCGGCCGGCCAAAATTTTCTATATACCAGTCTTTAAGGCCGCCATGGGCGGCTGTCCCTTTCGGCATTGCTGTTTTGTATCCGCAGCTTTCGGCAAATTCCTTTGCCATATCCCTGCTGATAAAAGGCGTTTTTTGTCCGTAGTACCAAAAAACCTCCTCCCCCTGGGAATGAAAGGAATAAAGGCGTTTTATATCAAAAGTGCTGCAAAAACCGCATATTGCCCTTGTTTCCGGTTCAGAAAAAGCTCTTGGCCCGCCGTAATATCTTGGCGCAGGGCCGAAAATCCCCTTTTCTCTTTCCATCTTATGAAGAACTTCCCACCCTGCTCCGAAGTTATGGTTTATATCAACGCCCCTGGCGTTTGCGTTCCAGTGGATATTATCCCCACCGGACAATCTGTCTATCCGATTTGCGGAACAAAGAGCGCCATCCTTCCCTCGGATATTTATTTCCACCCCGTCCGGGTTGAGCACCGGAACAACCGCAAGACCCCTTTTTGATATGGCCTTTTCGATATCAATTCCATAAAGCTTTTCCCCTTTTTCAAAAGCGGAACAAACCTCTTCAAAAAAGCGCAGCAGCACAAGCGAAGTCAGCCATTCGCTTCCGTGGGTTGCACCCACAAAAAGCGTTCCGCCATAGGGTTTTCCCAGAGTGAGCACGGAGATTTTTCTTCCGAGCACGCTTTTCCCTATAAAAAACGTTTTTGAGCACGGATGCGCGGAGAGTATCTCCTTTATATATTTTTCCGTATTCGCCGCCGTTGGTCTTTTATCAAATTCCAAAAAAATTCCTCCCGGTTATTCATTTCCGGTTAAATATATGCTAAAATATAGAAAAATAGGCAAAGGGGCGCTGTAAAAAATGGTTGTTACCGAAAACAAAGTAAAATCCAACCTCATTTATGACGGTTATATCGTAAAAGTTTTTAAGGATGACGTTTCCCTTGACGGAAAACCCGCGACCCGCGAAGTTGTTCGTCATAAAGGTGCCGCCGCCGTTCTTGCCGTTGACGAAAAAGGCGAGGCTTTTTTTGTTGAACAGTTCCGCTATCCCATAGGCCGCCCGCTTTTTGAAGCACCCGCAGGAAAAATCGACGACGGCGAAACCCCCATTGAATGTGCAAAGCGCGAACTTATGGAGGAATGCGGCGTTTCTGCAGAAAAATGGACCGAGCTTGGGCCCATGCTTTCCTCCCCCGGTTTTTGTGATGAGGTTATTTATCTTTTCATGGCCGAAGGACTTGAAAATTCAAATCCGAATCCGGATGAGGACGAATTTCTCGATATTATAAAAATGCCCCTTTCCGCGGCTCTTGAAAAAGTTCGCAGGGGCGAAATTTCCGACGCAAAAACCCAGGTGCTTATTCTCCGCTGCGCGGATATACTCAATCAAAGGCAATAAAAAAATCCTGCCGGAAGCGGCAGGATTTTTATTTTTTTAATTTAAAGTTTAACTTTAAGAAGTCTTAGCGACCAGAGAACGGTTATAAGGCAAACGCCTACATCCGCAAAAACAGCCAGCCAGATGGGCGCATAGCCGAGAGCACCGAGAATAAGCACAACGACTTTTACCGCCATGATGAAAATCACGTTCTGGCGAACGCAGGCCATTATCTTTTTCGCAATGGCAACTGCCTTGGGCAGTGCGCCGATGCCGCCCTTCATAAGAACTATATCCGCGGATTCGATAGCCGCATCGGTTCCCATGCCCATGGCGGCACCTATATCAGCGGCCGCAAGAACAGGCGCATCGTTTATGCCGTCGCCGGTGAAAACGGTGGCTCCGCTTTTCTTGATCTCCTCAATGCGGTCAACTTTATCTTCCGGCATAAGGGATGCGAAAAATCCGTCAACGCCGCATTCTTCTGCGATTTTTGCCGCGGCTTTTTCATTATCGCCGGTAAGCATAAAGCTTTTTTCAACACCGAGTTCACGGAGTTTTTCAAGAGAAGCTTTTGCTTCCTCTCGGATGGTGTCTTCGAGGAAGATGCATCCGGCATATACGGAATCAAGAGCAATATAGAGGTTTGCACCGTTTTCTTTTGGAAGAACAATATTCATATGTTCAAAGAGTTTTTTGTTTCCGCATATAACAGATCTTTCACCAAAGTTTACGGTAACTCCTTCGCCGGCGATCTCATTTACTTTATCGGCGGCAGGGAATTCCATACCGCGTCTTTCTGCCTCCGCAACAACACATTTTGCAATGGGGTGATCGGAAAGGGCCTCTGCCGCGGCGGCATAGCGGAGTATCTCCTCCTCGGAGTTATCCCCTTCTACGCAAATTTCCGCAACGCGGAGAACACCGGAAGTAAGAGTTCCGGTTTTATCAAAAACAGCGTTTTTTATGTTTGCAAGGCGCTCGCAGTATTCCGAACCCTTGATGATAACGCCGGACCTGGATGCGGCGCCGATTCCCGCAAAATATGCAAGAGGAATCGAAAGAACAAGAGCACAGGGACAGCTTGAAACAAGAAAAACAAGGGCACGGTGGGCACTTTCTGAAAAATCGAGCCATCCGAAAACAAGGGGAACAATAAATACAAGGGCCGCAAGGGCAATTACGATAGGGGTATAGATCTCGGAAAAACGGGTGATAAATTTTTCCGTTGCGCCTTTTTTCGCGGCGGCTCCTTCAACCATTTCGATTATTCTTGCGGCGGCGGAATCGCCGTATCCGCTTATGGTTTCACAATGGGCCGGACTTCCGAGAACGACGCATCCGGCTTTAAGAATTTCTCCGGCGGAAACATGGATGGGAAGGCTTTCTCCGGTAAGGGCGGAAGCATCCGCCATAACGCTTTCGGAAAGAACGCGGCAGTCCAGCGGAACCCTTTCGCCGACTTTTACGATTATCTCGCTTCCGATCTCAACGTCCTCTGCCGGAACAGATTCGATATCTCCGTCCTCTTTACATATAACATTTGCCGTATCCGGACGTATATCCGCAAGAGCGGCGATATTCTTTTTTGAACGGTCCACCGCAAGACCTTCAAGGTTTTCTCCAAAGGTGAAGAGAAGAGCAACCATTGTTCCTTCAACATATTCACCGATGATAAAAGCGGCAACAACGGCAATGGACATAAGGGTCTCTTCACCAAAGTGAAGATGAAGAAGGTCCTCAAATCCCTCTTTAAGTACGTCTCTTCCTGCAACAAGAGTTACCGCAAGGCAGATGAATATTGCAAAGGGTTTTATAACCGGAATAAAACTCAGCGCAAAGATAACAGCGCAGATACCGATGAGCCAAAGCTCTTTTTTTATCTCTTCGCTTGATTTTCCTCCGTGGCAGGCACAGCCGTGGTGGTCATGGCCGCATCCGCAGTGATCATCGCAGCAGTGGTCATGATGATGTTCGTGCCCGCAGGAACAATGTTCATCATGACAATGGTGCTCATGACAGCGGCATCCTTTACCGTGGCAATGTTCAGACATATTTAACCCTCCTCAACATGGGAAATGCCCGTATAAAGAATCGCACCGATATGGGCATCGTCCAGAGAATAATATATTTGTTTGCCTTCCCGGCGATTTTTAATAAGTCTTGCAGATTTAAGAACAGAAAGCTGATGAGAAACAGCGGACTGGCTCATTTCAAGAAGATCGCAAAGACAGCATACGCACATCTCGCCTTCCGAAAGGGCCGCAAGAATACGGATCCTTGTTTTATCGCCAAAAACTTTAAAAACCTCCGCGGTTTTTTCAAGAACCTCTTCCGAAGGCATGTTTGCCTTTGTCTGTTCAATTATATGGGCATGTTCGGGATGAATTTCTGCCAAAGGAAATCCTCCTTTTTCAATAAACTTGAACATATGAACAAATATTCATATGTTTTATAATTTGAGTATATTCCTTCTCCTTCCCTATGTCAATATATTTATATGAGATTTATATAAAAAATAAAGGACGGCGGAAAATCCGCCGTCCCATTCGGTGGTTCAAGTCATTTTTTGAATTGTTTTGATAATAATGATACGGTTTCAAATAGTTTCATGTGGTTTCACTCAAAAAATGAAACTATTAAGCTGGAAGTGAAACTCTCTTTTAGGACTGAAACTATGCTAATCAGTTTGTAAAATTGGAATTTACTCAGTTAGTAATCTTTCAGTTTCTTCCATGTCCTTTTCAATCAGGGGTCGCATACTGTCCTTGTACTTCGATAAGTCAGCGCCATGAAAACAGGACAGTATCCTTGGAATGTATTGTGGTTTTGCCATACCTACTTGCGCAAGA
>JAFSDS010000054.1 GCA_017436125.1 Oscillospiraceae bacterium
AGGAAGTGCTCTGCCTACTGAGCTACATCAGCAAAGTGGCGACCCGGAAGGGGCTCGAACCCTCGACCTCTAGCGTGACAGGCTAGCGTTCTAACCAGCTGAACTACCGGGCCACAATGACCTTGTGGGGTCAACGTTGATTATTATACACGAGCAAGGGCAAATTGTCAACACTTTTTTTAAAATTTTTTCGTATTTTTTTGAATTTTTTCTTTAGCTCAAAAAAAGCGCATAATTATGCGGCAGAAAAAGATTTCTGCCGCAATTTTTCAATCAAACATACCCATGGGGTCGTATCCGACCGGGGGATTTTTTATCCTTCCGGTGCAGACATCGCCGGAAACACCGGTTATTACAACCTCCTGAATGGTACAGAGAAGGGATTTTACCGCCGGAATAACAACCGGAGTATAGTTTTTTGTGTATCCCTGCATCATGCCGTCCTTGATTTCGGATTCGATAAGAACTTCTTCCGTTCTTCCAACCTGATCCTCCAGGAATTTTTGGCGAACAGCCTCTGCTCTTTCTGCCATTTTTGCCGCTCTTGCGGTTTTAACCGCGTTCGGTATCTGGTCAGGCATTTCCGCGGCATCGGTTCCGGTTCTTCTGGAATAGGGGAAAACATGGACTTTTGCAAAGCCCATTTCCTCAATAAAACGGCAGCTTTCTTCAAAATCCTCATCCGTTTCACCCGGAAATCCTACTATAACATCCGTTGTAAGTCCGCCGTTTGGGAAAAACTCTCGGATATTCTTAACGACTTCGCGGTACATATCGGTGTTGTATCTTCTTCTCATGCGGTTAAGGGTGCGGTCGCATCCGCTCTGAAGAGAAAGGTGGAACTGGGGACAGAAGGTATCGAGCTTTGCAAGACGCTCAACGTCCTCTCTGGTAAGAAGTTCCGGCTCAAGGGAACTGAGCCTTACCCTCGGCATTATTTCGCAGGAAAGCTCCACAGCGTTTATAAGCCCAAGGCCAAGATCCCTTCCATAGAACGGAAGGTTTATTCCGGAAAGAACAACCTCGTTGTATCCGTGGGAAGCAAGGCTGTCAAGCTCCCTTTCAATATCTTTCAGGGGTTTTGAACGGACATGTCCCCTTGCCTTCGGAATGATGCAGTAGGAACAGCGGTTGTCGCATCCGTCCTGGATTTTTACAAAAGCCCTTGTGCGGTCAAGCATTCCGCTGGCCTGCATGGGTTCAAATTCCTCAAATTTTTCATGGGGAGTTATATGCACAACTCTTTTTCCGTCAAGAGCATCCAGAACCGCCGGAAGTACCTGGCTTCTGTCTGCGGAACCGGTTACAACGTCCGCTTCAAGAAGAGCCGAAGATCATCCGGAAAAGCCTGGGGATAGCATCCGGTAATGGCTATTACCGCATTGGGGTTCTTTCTTCTAAAGTGGCGCAGCATCTGGCGCGATTTTTTATCGCCGGTTCCGGTAACGGTGCAGGAGTTTATTATAAAAACATCCGCTCCGCCTTCCGGATCGACTATTTCAAATCCTGCTTTGCTGAAAGCCTGTTCCATTATCTGTGTTTCATACTGGTTGACCTTGCAGCCGAGAGTGAAAAAAGCAGCCTTCATCTTGACCTCCGTGAAAAATTTTTGACTGATTTAATATTATACAATATTTAAAAAGGATTGACAAGGCAAAAAGAAAAAGCAGTTTTTTCCGCTTTATTCATCCCTGTTTTCCATCTGTGCCTTATATTTTTTGCCGACGTCGAGGTCGGACTGATAGTTCGACGCACGAACAACCGTTGCGGAACCGAATTTGTTTCTTATTGCATCCATCGCTTTATCAAGTCGGCGTTCCTTTTCCCGGTTTTCTCTTTCCGTATTAAAAAGCGAAAGCTGGGCAGTATCCTCCGATGTTATCTGGGTAAGGGATATTCCAAGAAGGCGAAGGGGCGTTTTTTTATCCCAAAGCTCCGAAAAAAGCCTTTTACTTACGGAGTAAACCTCCGCAGTTATGTCCGTCGGGTCGTCAAGGGTATGCTGGTGGGAATGGTTTTTAAAATCGTTTCCGCGAATGGTAACACCAATGCAGAATGCTTTTTTGTCATCCGCCCGCATCCTTGCAGAAACGCTGTCCGCAAGGGCAAGAAGTATTTTATATGCCCCCTCCGTTGTAACAACGTCCTCTTCAAGAGTTGTGGAAATACTGTAGCCCTTGGCCTCTTCCGGCGCCTCAAGGACCGGTGAAAGGTCTATCCCGTTGGCATAATCATGTATCTGTTTTCCGTTCTTTTCGCCGATAAGCGCCTGCACGGATTTAAGATCGAGCCTTGCAAGATCGCCGATGGTTTTTATTCCCGCACATTCAAGTCGGTCCGCTGTTGAACGTCCGATGCTGAAAAGCTCCCTTACCGGAAGGGGCCACATTTTTACCGGAACCTCTTCTTTAAAAAGAGTGTGTACCTTATTCGGTTTTTCAAAATCGCTTGCCATTTTTGCAAGTATCTTGCAGGGACCAATTCCCACGTTTACGGTAAAACCAAGTTCCCGATAGATCCTGTCCTTTATCTCATGGGCGGTTTTTACCGGATCCGGAAAAAGCCTTCCCATGCCGGTCATATCAAGAAAACATTCGTCAATGGAATATTTTTCAACAACCGGGGTGTATTCCCGACAGATATCCATAAAAGCCTTTGAGCATTTTACATAAAGACGAAAATCCGGCTTTGCAAGATAAAGCTCCGGGCATTTTCTGAGCGCCATGGCAACGGGTTCGCCGGTTTTTATGCCGAATTTTTTTGCCGGAATGGATTTTGCAAGGATAACTCCGGTGCGCTTATCCCTGTCGCCGCCGATGGCGGAGGGTATAAGGCGGATGTCGTCCTCCCCGTTTTTAACTCTTCGGGCGGCTTCCCATGAAAGAAAAGCGCTGTTGACATCAATATGAAAAATTATGCGCTCCATGTGAAGTCCTCCCTTGATTTTATTATTCAATTATATAACAGCGGCTTGTTTTTTGGCAAGAGCACCGCGCCGTTTTTTCCCTTAACGACGGGTTAAAATGCCTTTTCCCAGCATTTGGAGTGTTCCGCTTATCAAAAAGCCGTGTTATAATTTTGTGCATATCCCAGAAAAATGAGGTGAATAAATGAAAAAAATAATCTCCCTGACTCTTTCCGCGGCGATCGCTGCAGGTATTTTTGCATCATCGCCCTCAGTATATGGGGCAACAGCGGATTCCATGGCGGGCATTGTATCCACAAGCGGAAGCAGACTTAACGTCCGCTCCGGTGCATCCGCAGAAAGCACCGTTATAACCTCTCTTAACAAAAGCACCTATGTAACCCTTATTTCCAAAAGCGGCGAATGGTGGAAGGTCGAGTTTGCAGACGGCCGCTTCGGCTACTGTCACGAGGATTATATCGACATTGTTTCCGAAAACACCGCCTCCGTTGCCACAAATACAACAAATCTCAACGTTCGAAGCGGCGCCGGAAAAAGCTATCCCGTAATCGGCACACTTAAAAAGGGTGAAAACGTTATTATTCTTTCGTCCAATGGCTATTGGGCAAGGGTTCTTTATGACGGAACAAAAACCGGCTGTGTAAGCACGGATTATCTTTTGGCAAACAGAGCTTCGGGCTATTCTCCGGTTTCACTTTCCGTCCCGGATTTTAAACAGACGGACAGCCGCTGGGCAAGCGTAAAAATCGGCTCCTCCGGAAAGACCATCGGCCGCATCGGCTGCGTTACTACCGGTATCGCCATGATAGAATCCTATCGCAGCAAAACGACCGTATATCCCCACATCATGATGAAAAATCTAAGTTATGATTCCGCCGGAAATGTTTACTGGCCCTCCGACTATGTTCCGAACTACTGGAGCGAAAACTATCTTGAGGTTATTTATAACCGCCTTAAGGCCGGTCAGCCTGTGCTTGTTGGAGCAAAAACATCCCGCGGAAATCAGCATTGGGTCGTTGTTACCGGTTTTTCCGGCGGAGAAAAACTTTCTCCCGCCGGTTTTACAATAAACGATCCCGGCTCTTCCGTAAACAAAAACCTTGGACAGTTTTTTGCGGAATTCCCCTATCTTTATAAATTTTTCTATTATAACTAAAAAGAAAAAACCGGACGGAAAAATCTTCCGTCCGGTTTTTCCGGTTTGGTGTATGAGGAAATTTTTTGGGGAAACAAAGTTATGCCGCTTTTGCGGAATATACTGCTGCGATAAGGCGTGCTCTTTCGCGTTTCTGGCGGCGTTTTGCTGCTTCGATGGCTCTGGTGCAGTTCATAAAGCCCCAGATTCCGGTGCATGCGGCAATAAAGGAAATTCCGCCGTAAACAAAGATCTCGCCGTTGGTGATGGTTCCAAGGTCGCTGGCACCCGCAATGCCGATGATAGAGATGATTCCCATAACTGCCATTACTTTAAAGATAAAATTTAAAACATATGTTCTTTCCATTTTACTACGTCCTTTCCTGATATCTATATGGGGGGTGTTCGATAAAATCGAACATCTGTTCTTGTTTTTGGTGATTTCATTATATCACGCAAAAAATAAAAATCAATAGGTTTTTTCAAAAAAATCGAACAATCGTTCTTGTTGGTGTGATTTTGTCCGTTCTTTTGAAAAATTATTGTTTTTAAGGAAAAAACGTTTTAAATATTGTATATAATAAAAAAAGAAGGCTTTTTAAAAGCCTTCTTTTTTTTATTTATCAGTATTTCTGGCCGATATAACAGTTGGAATAATACTTCATAAGTATTTCATCCCATTTATAACCCTGTTTTGCATAGGCGATGGAGCCTACCGCACTAAGGCCGACTCCGTGGCCGTAGCCGCGCATGGTGAAAACAAAACTGTCGGTGCTGCTGTTATATTTTACGTCAAAGGCGGTGGAACGGAGCTTTGAAGTTCCGAGAACGGTTTCACGAAGTTTTCTTGCGCTATACTGCGTTCCCCCAAGGTTTACCTTGTTGACATAATCCGTTCCCTCCCAATAGCTGGAGATGCTTATCCAGTTTGAGGGATCGCCGGAAAGATTGATGCCTGCCTTGCTTCTTACTTTGCTCGCAAACTCGGAAGAGGAAATGGTATATGTCTTTTCTGCTTTTCCGTCAACCGGAGAAGGTACGGAAATAAGGTTTCTGTTATAGTAGCCCCATACCCACTCCGCATCTGCGGTCTCTCCGCAGCTTTCGGAGAAATAGGTTGCAAGGATAAATTTATTGCTTCTGTCATCAAGGACAGCATAGCCTATAACTTCGGCAACGCATCTTTTTATTTGGTTATCAAGCTTTTTGGTGCTTACTCCGGCAGAAACGTTTCCGCCGTGATACATAAGATATGTATAGGAAGCAACTGCCTGGGCTTTAACATGCTCGTCAGGCTGGCCTGTTCCGGCCTCGTATGCAACGATCTGGCATACCGCGTCATAAACACTCATGGTAACGCCGTTTACTTTTACGGTATCATTAAGGGATCTTGCATAATATCCGCTTGCGCCGGAAACATTTGTAACCTTGTTTGTGTTTGTTCCGGAGTTTTCCTCAACAACACTTCCCTCTCCGCCAAGAGAAATGGTGGAGGAAGTTTCGGTGCTTTCGGAAGAAGTCTGCTGGCTCTGGGAAGGAGCCTGCTGGCTCTCGGAAGAGGTCTGCTGATTTTCCGAAGAAGTTTCCTGGCTTTCGGAGGATGTTTCGGAAGAGGTTTCCGCCGGTTTTACCTTGATTTTAAAAATTGCGGTAAATCCTTTATAGGTTACTTTTACTTCCTGTTCGCCGGATTTTTCAAGAATATCGTATCTCTTGGGGTCCGTTTTAAATCCTTCGGTGATATCCTCATAGGTGCTGTCGCTCTTTTCGACCCTTACGGTAAGGCCTTTGGTCTCAAATTTATCGCCTATGGTATATTCCTTTTTCTCCGGTTCACGAAGAACGGCAATGGAAGTTACCGTTGCTTCCCCTTCCGGCTGGGATTCGGAAGGAGCGCTTTCGCTCTGCTGTGCTTCCTCAACATAGACGTTATAGTTTGCCCAGCAGTCTTTGTATCCGATAACTATTTCATAGGTTCCGGGTTCTGCAAAAGGCTCGGAGGGATATACTTCGTATCCGTCCGCAACGTTTTTTACGCTTCCGTCGCTGTATTTTACGCGGAGCATAATACCGGAGGTATCAACGCTTTCGCCGACTTTATAGTTGAGCTTTCCGGGCATTCCGGAAATTTCGATGCTCTCAACAGCAAGTTCCGCTTCCGGATTTTCCGCTTCGCCAAAGGTTGCGTCGGATTCGGACTGCTGTGCTTCGGAAACAGCCTGATACCATTTATCGGGCATCAGAGGATTGGAGTTATAATAAGCTTTGCTCGTATCAAGAGTGCTTATATCCTCCCCTTCTCTAACCTGTCTTGCAACAATAACAACGCGGGCGTCGGTAAAATCATAGCTGCAGGTTGAAAGGGTAAGGTAATTATCGTTTACGCCGTAATCAACACCGGTAACGATCATGGTGCGTTTTGCAACCTGGGAAACAAAGTCCTTGGTTGTTTCTTCGGTTCCGTTTATAAAGTTATGATATTCCCAAACGGGGCCGTCTTTTTCGTATGCGTTGGTAAGAATAACGCCGACAACAAGCCAGTCAAAATCGCCGTAAAGGGTATCAAAATGAACTACCGGGTGCTGTTTATAGAACTTGAGCTGGCGGTATTTGATAAGGTCGCTGAACATTTTTCCGTCGTTATAGACGTTATGTCCGTAAACAATGATGTTCTTGGATTGTTCGCTGGGGTTTATCTCACAGCGGTAATCAATAAACGGAGTTCCGTACATGGAATATGCTCCGTAATAGTCTTTGCGGAGATAATACTGGCCGGTAAGGCCTTTATCGTTTGCCTTTGCTGTCTGGACTACCGGGAATCTTACGTTTGTATCATCAATTTTGATATATGCGGAAAGATCGTTATTCTCCTGCCAAAGGGTATAGAGTTTGGGGTTATATCCCCATTCCTTAACAACCTCTTCCGGAACGTCCGGCGAAGGAGCAGTTATCATATCCTCAAACTTGATTTCAAGTTCGCCCTGGTTGATGCTGTCAAAAAGCTTCGTGCTGAGATAGCCCATGCAGCCGATGAAAACGAGAACACAGACAATGAAAACTATCTTTCTGATAAGATCCGTTTTGCTGTCGCCCTTCATGGGAATGAATCTTGAATACCATTTGCTCTGGGAAGAGGACTTGGATTCGGAGGTTCTGAACTTGGATTTTCCTGAAACGGCGCTTCTTAAGGAAACGGAATTTTCATAAAGCTTCGGATATGCGGAAACAACATTTCTCGCAAGGTGGATAGCTCTTGCACCGGCCACAGCAATAAGTTCATCCCTTGTTGCGGCGGTAACGTGTTCGGTCCAAACGTTGTCGCCCATGCAGACGGCGATATTTGCGCCTTCGTTGTTCTTGGTGGGATCGGTTGTAATAGCGATTCCGATGTTGGAATTATATGTTTTGCAAACTTCTCCGGCAAGAACAGCCGCAGTCCATGCGCTGTTTGCGCCATGGCGTTTAAGAAGTTTTTCGGGAATATCGTATTTTTCAACTCCCTGGGAAGTTCCGAGATAGTTGCCAACGTATTCGTTGGTATAGGCGGCAGCGCTTATTTCATTGCGCTGGATGCCTTCAACAGCGATGGCGGCTTTAAGGTCTTTTTTTGCAAGTTCCTGGCCAAAAGCCTGACCGATATTTTCCGCATCCACCGCGTACGCTCCGGAACCTATCTCTCCCGCAATGCTGCGGATGGAGTTATTTACCTTTGCGATGGCTTCTTTTCTGTTAACGCCTCTTGCATATACCTGAACGGCGATTTCGTCAGCATCTTCAAAAACGCGTACTGCGGCGTCCGCAGTTTCCGCTGCGGAAACCGCTTCTTCCGCCTGTGCTTTTGAAGTTCCCGCAACGCGGAGGGTTTTTATTGCATGGGGTGCTCCGATAAAATCCGCAAGATATGCGGAAACACGGTAGCAAAGCATGAACTGAAGAGTATCGCTTTCGCCCGGAAGCATTATAATGCACTGGTTGCCCTGAGAAATGGCGCAGCCGCTGGGTTTTCCTCTTTTGTTTTTAAAGATCTCGGCGCCTTCCGGAAAGACCTCTCCGTCTTTAAGAACGGTGGGGAATCCGATAGCGGCGGAAACTGCGGAAACAGTCATATTTCCGTGATTTTCGCCAACGCCGCCGATGATCATAATTACGTTATAATCAGCCAAAGCCTCCGCCACATTTTTATGGATGGCGCTGCGTTCGGCATCAATGCGTTTTCCTTTGATGTTGGTGATCCCAAGCATCTCAAATTCTTTCTGAACAAGGTTTGCAACATTTTCCTGTTTTACGTTGCTGAGAAGGATTATCTCAGACTGCATGAAATCACTCCTTTCAAATAAAAATCAACTTTCATTTTACCTCTTACTTTTTCGGAAAAAGTTTTAATCTCTGGTGGTTTATTTCACATCTGTCAACAAGTGCTTCAATGTCAAGCGCCTTTTCCGCTTCCTCGATCATTTCGATAGTGGGTCGGGTTTTAGGATGTCTGGGTGTAAAGACCGTGCAGCAGTCCTCATAGGGAAGGATGGAAGTTTCAAAAGTTCCGATTTTTTCGGAAATTTCAACTATCTCCTGTTTATCCATACCGATAAGGGGACGGAACACCGGAAGGATTGAAACCGCATCGGTGCATCCAATGGCCGGCATGGTCTGGCTTGCAACCTGTGCAAGGCTTTCGCCGGTGATGATAGCGCCGCAATCTTCTTTTGCAGCAAGACGAAGGGCAACTCTCATCATAAATCTTCTCATGATAACGGTGAAAAGATCTTCCGGACATTTATTTTTGATCTCTTCCTGTATCTCGGTAAAACCGGCGGAGAAAAGATCGATAACGCCGCAGTAATCACAGAGCTTTTGTGAAAGGGTCTGTACCTTGAGCCATGCTCTTTCTCCGGTATATGGAGGGGACTGGAAATGGAGGGCACAGATCTCAACGCCTCGTTTTGCCATCATATATCCGGCAACGGGGCTGTCGATGCCGCCGGATATAAGAAGAAGGGCTCTTCCGCTGCTTCCAACGGGCATGCCGCCCGCACCGGGAAGCTGCTGTCCGTGGATATAGGCGTATTTTTCACGGATCTCGACCATAACGACGATATCCGGATTTGTTACGTTTACTTTAAGGTGGTGGAATTTTGAAAGAAGAACGGCACCCATTTCCCTTGCGATTTCCGGGGATTTCATGGGGAAGGCCTTATCGCTTCTTTTTGCCTCGACCTTAAATGTCTTAAGGTAAGGAAGGGTATCGGAAAGATAAGCTTTTGCCTTTTCGGTGATATCGTCCCAGTTTTTTTCGGCAACACATGCTCTTGTAAGAGCAACTATGCCGAAAACTTTCTGAAGACGCTCAACCGCTTCGTCAAGGTCGATGTCCTCTTCCTGGGGCTCGATATAAATGGTGGACTGGCTTTTCCAGCATTTGAATTTTCCAAGATCTTCAAGGCGGCGTTTGCAGTTTTTTATAAGCCTGTCCTCAAAGCCGGAGCGGTTAAGACCTTTAAGGGCGATCTCGCCGCATTTTATAAGTATGATTTCTTTCATTTATGAACCTCTTTATCTGCAAAGTTCGCTCATTGCGTCTTTTATGGCCGCAACAAGTTCATCAATATCCTCTTTTTCGGTATCTCTTCCAAAGCTGATGCGCACAGCGCTGTCGATCCTTGCGCTGTCGTATCCCATTGCCGCAAGCACATGGCTTTTTGCTCCAAGGGCACAGGCGGATCCGCTGGAAACATAGATGCCGCGGTTTTCAAGGTAATGAAGCATTATCTCGCTTCTTATCCCGGGAACGGAAATATTCACTATCGCCGGAAGAGCACCTTCCTTTGAGTTGAGCACTATTCCGTCAACGTCTTTTACGGAATTCTTGAGATAGCTTTCAAGCATGCTCATTCTCTCACGAAAATCCTTCATTCCGTTAACAGAAAGTTCCGCTGCTTTTCCAAATGCCGCAATAAGTGGCATCGCCTGGGTTCCTGGGCGGAGCTGTTTTTCCTGCTCGCCGCCGAAATGGTTTGGAAGAACCCTTGCGCCTTTTTTTATCCAGAGAGCGCCAACGCCCTTTGGCCCGCCGATTTTATGGGCCGTTACGGTAACAAGGTCAACACCGAGCTTTTCCGCCCTCATGGGCATTTTGCAGAATGCCTGAACAGCGTCCGTATGGAAAACAACTTCGGGGTTTTTGCGTTTTGCCGCGGCGCAAAGTTCCTTTATGGGATTTATGGCGCCTATCTCGTTATTGACGGTCATTACGGAAACAAGAACGGTTTTATCATCCACCGCATCAAAAAGAGAGGCGGGGGTTATTATTCCGTTTTCGTCCGGTGCAAGATAAGTTACGGAAAAACCCATGGTTTCAAGCTGTTTTGCGCTTTTGATAACAGAATCGTGTTCATAAGCGGAAACGATAACTTTGTTTCCCCTGCGTTTTTTTGCAAGGGCGCCGCCAATAACGGCAAGGTTATTTGCTTCCGTTCCGCCACTGGTAAAATAAAGTCCATCGGGGTCGACGCCGAGGGCGGATGCAATATTTTTTCTTGCCTCTTCCATTATTTTTTCCGCTTCAATTCCCTTTGAATGAAGGGACGAAGGGTTTCCGTAATATTCGGTCATAACATCAAAAGCAAGCTTGGCGGCTTCGTCATATACTCTTGTTGTTGCGCTGTTATCAAGGTATATCTCTTTCACAAATCCGCCTCCAATGAACATAATTCTCCATTATTCAGAGTTATTATACACAAAAATATATTCTTTTTCAATATTTCGGCGCCACTTTTAATATATTATTTATAAATATGAGTCGGTTTTATTGGTAAAAACGGAAAATTTTTACATAAAATTTGCGTTTTTTTAAATTTCCCCTTCCGCCAAATAAAAATGCCATATAAATTTTATTTGCATCAGAGCGAAAATATAATATAATAAAAACATAAACTTTCGGGGGGATTTTCATGTTTGTAACAAAGCGCATCGGCCCGAGATCAAAGGATCTTAACAAAATCAAAAAACTTTATATCGACGCTTTTCCGGAAAACGAGCGTTTTTCTTTCAGCATGATGATTAAAAACGAAAACGGACATTACGAAACCTTTGCTTTTTATCAGGACGATGTTTTCTGTGGATTTGCCATCCTTTTAAACAGTCTTGACATATCCCATATTATCTATCTTGCAACTATTCCGGAGCTTCGGGGAAAAGGCCTTGGTGCAAAAGCCCTCGGAGCTATATCAAGGATAAAAAGCAGTATGCGCATCATTGTTGATATCGAACGCGAACTTCCGGGAAATCCGGAAAACGAACTTCGCCGCCGCAGAAAAAATTTTTATCTTCGCAACGGATACCATGAAACCGAGGTCCGCTACCGCTGGCAGGATGAATATTATGAAATACTGGTCTTTGGAGGAGAACTTTCTTCCGAAGATTTCGGAAATTTCTGGCGCGCCCTTGGAATAAAAAAGAACACCACCGACGGCTGAGCACCGAAACTTATAAATGAGCACAAACAAAATGAGCACGGCATAGATGCCGTGCTCATTTTGTTTGTATTCAGCTGTTTTGTTTTGTGCTTTCCTTCTGGCGAATGATAAAAGGCACTATTTCATGGCTTGCGCCTTGTTTTCTCTCAATGCAGCCAAGAAGTATTTCAACGCTTTTTTCCGCCATAAGCTTTACGGACTGTTCAACGGTGCTCAATTTTGGAACAAGAAAGGAACCGAGAGTAAGCCCGTCGAATCCGATAACGGAAACATCCTCCGGAACCCGAAGGCCGTTATCTTTAAGCGCCCTTATGGCGCCTATTGCCATAACGTCCGCAGCGGCAAAAAGCGCCGTAAACTTTCTGTCTCTTTCAAGAAGACGGCAGGTTGCGTCGTAACCGTCCTGATAGGAAAACCTTACGCCCTCATAATCGAGTTTTGTATCAAAATCTATTCCGTGTTCTGTGCAGGAATCCAGACATCCTTCATAACGAAGCCGACCGGTATCGGAATGTTCCCTGTCGCCGCCGACAACCGCAAGCCTTTTATGGCCAAGGCCAATAAGCGCATCCATGGCCTTTTTTGCCGCAAGGCGGTCGTCAGTGGTAACGCTTGAAAGATTATCAAACGGAAGATCTGAAGCAGAGTTTGAAACAAGAACGCATGGTATCTCTATTTTTTCAAAGTCGTTTATAAAATGGTCGCTGTTTCCGCCAAGAAAAAGTATTCCCAAAGGCTTTTTCTCGCGGCAAAGACTGACCGCTCTTAAAACCTCGTTGAAATCCTCATCAATATAGTCCACAAAAAGCGGATACTCCGTTTCCGCAATTTTGCTTTGAATGGATTCAACAAGTTCGCTGAACATTTCGTTGGATGTGCCTTTTACAACAACAAGGATCGAATTTGTGCGCTGCTGTTTAAGCTGCTTTGCGTTTGCGTTTATCTCAAAACCGCTTTCATTAACCGCTTTTAAAATTGCCTTTCTGGCTTTATCACTGACATTCGGCTGGTTGTTGAGCACGCGCGAAACAGTGGCAACGCCATAGCCGGTCATTGCGGCAAGATCCTTTATGGTCACGGGCACACCTCCTTTATATTTTTCGAAACAAAGGGATATCAGCCTTTAACTGCGCCGGCAGCAACACCTTTGATGATGTGTTTCTGGCAGGTGAGATAGAAGATGATAACGGGGATAATGCTGAGAAGGATAAGAGCCATCGTTGCACCAAGGTCAACGGTACCGTAGCTTCCTTTGAGGTACTGGATATGGATCGGAATGGTCCTGTATTCGGTACGGTCAAGAACAAGGTACGGAAGAAGATAGTCGTTCCAGATCCACATGATCTCAAGAATAGCAACGGAAACAAGAGTGGGTTTCATCATGGGAAGAACAACGCTGAAGTATGTTCTGATAGGGCTGCAGCCGTCGATGGCGGCAGCTTCTTCAATTTCAAGGGGAATGCTCTTTACAAAACCGACGAACATAAATACAGCAAGACCGGCGCCAAATCCGAGATAAATTACCGGAATGGTCCAGGGGGTGTTGAGTTTAAGAGTATCTGCGGTTTTGGAAAGGGTGAACATTACCATCTGGAAGGGAACTACCATGGAGAATACGCATGCGTAATAAACAACGCGGCAGAGAGTGGAGTCAACACGGGAGATATACCATGCTGCCATGGAAGTGAAAAGAAGAATAAGGAAAGTTCCGAAAATGGTGATGATTATGCTGTAAACTACGGAGCTTGCAAAAGGATATCCGCCAAAAGTCATACCTTTGATGAAGTTATCAAATTCGGCAAAGCTTTCTCCGGAAGGGATTCCGAAGGTATCGGTTTTTACAAAGGTGTTAACTTTGAAGGAGTTGACGAGTACCATCAAAACCGGGAATACATAGAAAATGGAAAGAAGAACAAAGAACACTGTGGTTATTGTTTTTCCGAGTTTCTGTTTTTTGAAGGAGTCTTTCATTACTGCTGTACCTCCTTTTTACGGGTGGCGGTAAGCTGGGCAATAGCAAGGGTTGCAACAAGGATAAAGAACAAAACTGCCTTTGCCTGGGCAACGCCGCGGGAAGTGGAACTCTGTCCGTAGAAAGTGTTATAGATATTGAGTGCGAGCATTTCGGTGGTATGTACCGCCGTACCGTCCGGATTGATCGTATAAGGCAGACCACCGGTAAGGGCAAGGTTCTGGTCAAAGAGTTTGAATCCGTTGGTAAGAGAAAGGAAAGTGCAGATAGTGATGGAAGGCATAACATTCGGAATGGTAACTTTGAAAAGAGTCTGCCATCCGCTTGCGCCGTCGATCTTTGCCGCTTCAAGCATATCTTCCGGAACAGCCTGAAGGCCCGCAATATAAATAATCATCATATAACCGATCTGCTGCCAGCATGTGAGGATTATAAGTCCCCAAAAGCCCCAGCCGGTATCGGTAAGGATGGATTTTTCATAGTAAGCAAGAAAACCGTCAAAAATCATGCTCCAGATATAGCCAAGAACGATACCGCCGATAAGGTTAGGCATGAAGAAAACGGTTCTGAAAAGGTTTGCTCCCTTGATTTTCTGGGTAAGTGCATAAGCAACAGCAAATGCAAAAACGTTGATGAGCACAAGGGATACAACCGCAAAAATCGCGGTGAATCCAAAAGAATAAACAAAGCTTTGGTCCTGAAGTGCTTTTGCATAGTTGTTGATTCCAACCCATTCCCAGTTACTGGTGGTCTGGAATTTACAGAAAGAAAGGAAAAGACCGTGGAAGAATGGCCATACGAAGCCGATGAGGAATGCTGCAACCATCGGCCACAAGAAGAAGGGTGCCCAGCGCTGGATCGGCTTGCGGATCATATCGCTGTTGACCGCTGCGCTGTCGTGCTTACGTTTCATTTTTCGCTTCAACTCCTGCCAATTGAAATAAAAAGGTTCATCAAAAAAGCCTCATGCAGCCTTTTTGATGATATAGTAAAAACGGAGCGAGCGTTATGCTCGCTCCGTTTTATCAAAGCGAAACTGCTTTGAAATTTGCGTCAGTTATGATCAGCCGTTAGCTGCTGCGTACTGTACTGCCCAACCGTCAACAAATGCGGTTACAACTTTCTCCCAGTTTGCATCGGAAGGATCTGCGTTGTAATCGTTCATTGCGGAAACAGCAGTTGCACGGTATGCGTCAACGTTGGGCTGGAAGTTGGTGATCCAAGCCATGTTGTAGCAGCCGTCGCCGAGGTATGCGTTAGCCTGTGCAAGGAAGGGGTTGGTGGAAACAGCTGCAGATTTGTAAGGCATTACGCCGAAAGTGCCAACTGCTGCTTCGGATGCTTCAGCATCGGTTACAAGCCATACCATGAAGTCGATGGTTGCCTGAATGTCAGCTTCGGAAGCGTTTCCGTTGATTGCCCAGTAGTTTTCAGTACCGCAGTTGAGACCTGCTTTTTCTTCGCCTTCAACACCGCAGTAATAGGGGATCATGGAAAGTTTGGAAAGATCCATGCCTTTGCCTTCAAGGCCGCCTGCTTCCCAGGAACCCTGAACATAGAATGCTGCTTTTTCTTCTGCAAATTCAGCCTGTGCATCAAATCCGCCGTTTGCAAGTTCTTTGCGGTCAACGATGGAGTTGGTTACAGCAAGGTCATAAAGAGCTTTGAAGTTATCCATGTAAGCACCGGTAAGTTCGGGAGCGCATGCAGTGCCGTTTGCCCATGCTTCGGGATTTTCAGCATATTCATAATAATATTCAAGGTTGATCATGTGGCCGGTGTATCTCCAGGAAGAAGAGCCGTCCATTGCGTTGGAAGTGAATGCGCCGAATCCGAGTTCTTCGGAACGAGCGGTGATGTCTTCAACAACAGCTTTGAGGGTTTCGAAGTTGGTGATTTCGGAAACATCGTGGCCAGCTTTGTTAAGAAGAGCGTTGTTTACGATGATGCCGTAGCATTCATAGCAGTAACCGATGGAGCAGAGTTTGCCGTCTGCATCATAAAGCATATATGCATCGGTGTTGAGTTCGTCAGCGATTGCAGTGTCGCTGAGATCGAGGCAATAGTCGCCCCAGGTATCAACAGCAGCCTGGTTACCAACTACGAAGATGGTAGGAGCTTCGCTCTTATCCATTTCAGCGGTAAGAGTTTCATTGTAAGTACCGGATGCAGCGGTTTCGATTTTTACTTCTACACCGGTTTCTTCGGTGTATTTTGCTGCAAGTTCTTTAAGAACTTCGTCAGATTCAGGTTTGAAGTTGAGCCAATAAACAGAGCCGCCTTCAGCGGAAGATTCATTGCCGCAAGCTGCAAAGGAAAGAACCATTACGAGAGCCATGAGAACAGCAAAAAGCTTTTTCATTTGTTTTCCTCCTAAAAATATCTTTCGGGCTTCGCCCGTTTTTTATTATTGGAAACGATTCCAATCGTTTCCACATGATAGATTATACTCTTTAAACAAATTTTTTCAACAACTTTGAAAAACTTCTGCTTTTTTCCTAAAACCCATATACACAATTTGTTGATTTTGCCTACAAGTTTTTAAAGCTCATAAAACAAGGAGAATAACTGTCAATTTTCTATCATAAACATATTCCAAAAGGTAATTTTTTATGTACTTTGCCTTCTTTCGGCCGTTTTTTGCAATATCACCAAAAAACCATCGAAATAACTGTTAATTGGTATAATTGAATTTTAACTTTGACAATGTTATCATTATGGTAATTATGTTGGTCCGTATTCTACTCCATTGTTTTAGATGCGGAACAATAAAAAAGGAGGATAATTTATTTCCGTCTGGCTCACGGTGCGGCAGTGTGGAGACCTGTCGTAATGCCGCGCACCGCTTTGCCGGTGGCGGCGAGGACATTTGCCCGGAGGGGGAATGCCCGGAGCTGTTATTTATGGCAACTGTAACCCTTAAAAACGTCAAAAAAATCTATCCGTTCAACGGTGACGACGTTAAAAAAGCAAAAAAAGCCCAGAAAGGCGAGGATGTTGCTGAACTTAAAGCAAATCCCCATATCTGCGACGAAGGCGTTATCGCTGTTCATGAATTCAACCTTGATGTTAAGGATAAAGAATTCATTGTTCTTGTCGGACCTTCCGGCTGCGGAAAATCCACAACTCTTCGTATGATCGCCGGACTTGAAGAAATTTCCGACGGTGACCTTTTCATCGGCGAAAAACGCGTTAACGACGTTGCACCGAAAGACCGCGATATCGCAATGGTTTTCCAGAACTATGCTCTTTATCCCCATATGACTGTTTATGAAAACCTTGCTTTCGCCCTTAAACTCCGCAACACTCCCAAGGACGAAATCGACAAAAAGGTTAAAGAAGCCGCAGAGATCCTCGATATCACCCAGTATCTTGGCAGAAAACCGAAGGCACTTTCCGGCGGCCAGCGTCAGCGTGTTGCAATCGGCCGTGCAATCGTTCGTGACCCTCAGGTCATGCTCATGGACGAACCTCTTTCCAACCTTGACGCAAAACTCCGTAACCAGATGCGCGCAGAGATCATCAAACTCCGCCAGCGTATCAACACCACCTTCATTTATGTAACCCACGACCAGACCGAAGCTATGACCCTCGGTGACCGTATCGTTATCATGAGCGAAGGTTTTATCCAGCAGATCGGCACCCCGCAGGAAGTTTTCAACCGTCCCGCAAACCTCTATGTTGCAGGCTTTATCGGTTCTCCCCAGATGAACTTCTTCGATGCAAAACTTCTTAAGAAAGACGGCGTTTATTCCGTTGTTCTTGACGGTTACGAAGTTGTTCTTCCCGAAGACAAACAGGCTCTTCTTACCGAAAAAGGCGTTGAGGAACAGGATATCACCCTCGGTATCCGTCCGGAACATATCGTTCTTTCCGATGAAGGCGTTGCCGCAAACATCGAAGTTTCCGAAATGATGGGTTCCTCCGTACATCTTCATGTAAAAGCTGTTGACCAGAACGTTATCATCATCGTCAACACCATCGACATGAACGATGCTGAAGTAAGCGAGCTCAGCTCCGGAAAAGAGATCCGCTTCAGCTTTGGCGGCAACAACTGCCATCTCTTTAATAAAGAGACCACCAAAAACCTTATTTACTGATATCACAAAAGCAATATTTTCTCCGGCTGCAGAAAGGTCTGCGGCCGGATTTGCTTATAATTTATATTCCGCCGGATATTCCGGCAGTTAAGAGGTTTATATGAACGAAAGAAAAACCGGCGTTCTTCTCCATATCTCGTCCCTGCCCTCTCCCTACGGCATCGGAACTTTTGGCAAAAGCGCCTATGAATTTGTTGATTTCCTTGTTGATGCGGGCCAGACCTATTGGCAGCTTCTTCCCCTTGGCCCCACCAGTTACGGCGATTCTCCCTATCAGGCTTTTTCAACCTTTGCAGGCAACCCCTATTTCATCGACCTTGATTTTCTCAATACAGACGGATATCTTGAAAAAGAGGATTTTGAAAATCTTAATTGGGGAACCGAGCCCATGTATGTTGATTATGCCCATATTTACGAAAACCGTTTTTCGGTTCTTCGCAAGGCATATAAAAACTTTATGAAAAAAGGCAATATTGACGCCCTTAAAGCTTATTGCGAAAAAGAAAAAAGCTGGCTCGATGAATATGCACTTTTTATGACCCTTAAAGATACTCACGGCGGCAAAAGCTGGCGTGAATGGGAAAAACCCTATTATGAGCGCGAAGCTTCCGTACTTGAAAAATTCATTGAAGACCATGAGGAGGAAATCGGATTCTGGAAGTTCCTCCAGTATGAGTTCAGCCGCCAGTGGCAGAATCTCAAGGAATATGCCAATGTCCGCGGAATAAAAATCATCGGCGACCTTCCCATTTATGTTGCGGACGACAGCAGCGATGTTTGGGCAAACCCTAAGCTCTTTGATTTTGACGAAGAGCGCCGTCCCCGCTGTGTTGCAGGTTGCCCTCCGGACGCTTTTTCCGAAGACGGCCAGCTTTGGGGCAACCCCGTTTATGACTGGGATTACAACAAAGAAAGCGGCTATGAATGGTGGATAGCAAGACTTCGCTCCTGCAGCGAAAAATATGATATCCTCCGCATTGACCACTTCCGCGGATTTGCCGGATATTACTGCATCCCCTATGGCGAACCCACCGCCCGCAACGGCGAATGGAAAAAAGGCCCCGGAATGGACCTTTTCAGCGTTGTTAAAAAAGAACTTCCGGACTGCCCCATCATTGCCGAGGACCTTGGCTTCCTCACCGATGACGTACGTCAGCTTCTTCGTGACTGCGGCTTCCCGGGCATGAAAATACTCGAGTTTGCCTTCGGCGCAGACGATGACGCAAACGACAGCCTTCCCCATAATCTCCTCCGCCATTCCGTCTGCTATCCCGGAACTCATGATAACCCTCCGGTTGGCGAATGGAAAGAAACTCTTTCCGAAAAAGATCTTGAATACTGCATGGACTATATGAACATCGGCAAGGACGATGACTTCATCGATGCGTTCATCCGCATGGCTCTCGGCACTGTTGCGGAAACCGCCATCATCCCCATGCAGGATTGGCTCGGACTTGGAAAATATACCCGCATGAACACCCCTTCCACCTCCGGCGGAAACTGGCAGTGGCGCCTTCTCAAAGGTCAGACTGACGAAAAACTTTCAGAACGTATGCATCACCTTACCTCCGTTTACGGAAGACTGCGCTGATAAAAAACACAGACGGACGCATTTTTGTGCGTCCGTCTTTTTATATTGTATATATGAAAAAGCCTCCGCAAAAGCGGAGGCTTTGATTTTTTCTGTTATCAGTCGTTGGTATAGTTATCGAAATAACCCTGAACAAGGATAACGGGAGTGCCTTTATCGCCGGAACCGGAAGTAAGGTCGCAAAGGGAGCCGATAAGGTCGGTAAGCTGGCGGGGGGTGGTTCCTTCAGAAGCCATGTTGCCAACAAGGTTTGCATCTTGTGCTTTAATGCTCTCGGAAATTGCTTTTTTAAGCTCTTCGCCGGAAAGCTCGCTGAAATCGTTATCAGCAAGATATTTGAGTTTCAGCTCGTTGGGGGTTCCGATAAGGCC
>JAFSDS010000055.1 GCA_017436125.1 Oscillospiraceae bacterium
CTCACTCTTCCGGCGGAAACAAGCGGAATTGTTGATGATTACTGGACCGAGATTCTTGCAACAGAAGGGGATATGACCCTTTATATTGTAGCTTTCGCCGTAATAATTGTTGCCGCTGCCGGAATTTTCGGATTTATGAAGTATCAGAAGAAAAAAAGAATGAATTATTGATAAAATGCACCGCAGATTTGTTGCGGTGCATTTTTTATGTTGAAAATATGAACATGTGTGAATGTTTAAACAGAAAAATATGCATACTTAAAAACATTGAATCAAAATGGCAGGGGACCGTAAAAAGTTATCGAATAATTTATAATAATATATATAAAAGCAAGGATTTAAACTTTGTTCGAATATGAAACAAAACTGTTTTCTGTAAAGCTATAAAGCATTACACCAAACCGCGCAATTTGAAAGTAGAAAAAATTCATAAAATTTTGTATATTTTGACATATATTTTCACTTTGGTAATTGACATTTGAGTTGACAGCGATTATAATAATATGGATGTTATACACAATGAAGTATTGTTTGATTTTGTATGACATAATAAAAATTAAGGAGGAAATTCAAATGAAGAAATTTCTCGCACTTCTTCTTGCTGCAGTTATGATGCTTTCTCTCGTAGCATGCGGCAACGATGAGCCTGTTGATGATCCTGTTGACGATCCCGCTTCTGATTCTGAAGTAGAAGTAGTTACTCGTCCTAACAGACTTATCTACGGCAGCACCACCGAGATCTCCGGCGATATCGGCCCTGGAGCATGGTGGACCAATAACGCAACCGATAAGATGATCCGTGACCTTATCAATGACTATTCCCCGATTACCTACAACCAGGGCGGCGAACTCATTGTTAACCCCACCATCTCCGGCGGCGTAGAATCCGTTACTAACGAAGACGGAACCAAAACCTTCACTGTTAAAATCAACGAAGGTCTCGTATTCAGCAATGGTGAGCCCATCACTGCAGCTAACTATGTAGCATATGCTCTTATCGGCTATTCTGCAGCAGCAGCTGAAGCAGGCGCAAAACTTACTGCTGATATGATCGTAGGCGCAACTGAATATCAGAAAGGCGAAACCGATGAACTCTCCGGTCTCCACCTTGTTGATGAGTACACTTACTCCATCACCATCTCTTCTGATTATGTTCCTTATTTCTATGAACTCAGCTACGCTTCTCTTTCTCCTCTCTACATCCCGATGTATGCTTCCGCTCCTCTTACTGTAGTTGAAGGCGAAACCGGTGCAAAATTCGAAGGCGGCGAACTCGTTGCTGCTGAAATCGATGCTGCACGTTGGATGTATGCAGATGCAGTTTCCGCTGGTCCTTACGTAATCAAATCCGTAGATACCGGTTCTCTTGAAGCTGTTCTCGAAATCAACCCCAATTATGCTGGTAACTTCGAAGGCGTTAAACCCCAGATCCAGCAGCTCGTTATCGTTAAATCCGATACCGCAACCCAGTTCGATGCTCTTGCAACCGGCGCTATCGACGTTCTTGACTCTCTCTCCGATGGTACTGAAGTCAACACCGCACTCGATATGGTAGCACAGGGTGGTTACGAAACCGTTTCCTTCGAACGTAACGGTTACGGCAAAATCCAGTTCCAGTGCGACTTTGGTCCTACTCAGTTCCAGGCAGTACGTCATGCAATCGCATACCTCCTCGACAGAAACGAGTTTGCTAACACCTTCTGCCAGGGCTTTGGTTCTGTAGTACATGGTCCTTACGGCCTTGCAATGTGGATGTACAAAGACTCCGAAGAACTCTTCGCTGACGAAATGGACACCTACTCCTATGATCCTGCTAAAGCTGTTGAACTTCTCGTAGCTGACGGCTGGGTATACGACGCAGAAGGTAACGATTATGTTTCCGGCGTTCGTTACAAAAAAGTAACTGCTGAAGAAGCTGGCGATTATGCTCTCAACGTAACTCTCGCTGACGGCACCATCCTCATGCCTCTCCACATCAAATGGTCTTCCTCTGAAGCAAACCCTGTTTCCGAGCTTCTCGTAACCATGCTCTCCGAAGGTCAGCAGACTGCTGATGCAGGTATGGTCATCGAACAGACCGTTATGAGCTTCACCGAGCTCCTCAACTACATGTACCGTGATGCAACCCAGGGCGACCAGTATGGTGTTCCTACTTACGGCATGTACAACCTTGCAACCAACTTCACCCCCGTATATGACCAGTCCTTCGCCTTCTCCCTCGATCCTCAGTATGTAGCTCTTGGTTACAACACCAACTACATCTTCGATGAAGAACTTGACCAGCTCTCTATGGACATGGTTTACGGCGTAGATCCTTCCGACAGAGAAGGTTATCTCGATCTCTGGCAGCAGTTCATCCTCAAATGGAACGAACTCCTTCCTGAAATCCCGCTTTACTCCAACGTTTACTACACCATTTATCCTGATTGGCTCAACGATTTCGTTGAATCCAGCCTTTGGGAATTCAACCAGGCAGTTGTTTACGCTTCTATCGAGAACGCAGAATAATTTGAATGGTTTTTCCTGTTAATTAACGGGGCACAGACGAGGGCAGCTTTGCCTGCCCTCGTCTTTTAACGATTTATATAAGGTAATTATAAATAACTATTATTACATTTAATTCCGAAGATTATTCCCTATTTTGGGTTTAATATAGATGTTACTACATTTATTAAAAGAGTAAAGGAGGGTTTTGTAGATGACAAAGTATATAATCAAGCGTATCGGTTACATGGTTATTGTTTTCTTTGTAGTTTCGTTCTTGATGTACTCGGTCTACAACCTTATCCCGACTGACCCTGCCCGTGCGGAATTGGAGCCTTTGAAACAGACTCTTAAACCGGACGAATATGAGGCGAGGTATCAGGAGCTCCGTAAAGAGTATGGTCTTGATGACCCGATTCCCGTTCGCTATGCGAGATGGATGGGTCTTGCAAAAGATACCCGTACTGAAACTTTCCACGGTATGCTCCAGGGATATTTCGGATATTCTTCTCTTTATAAGAAGGATGTTGCGGAGATAATTCCTGACAGAATGGAGAATACTATTTTTATCAATATATTCTCTACAATTCTTGCACTCGGAATTACCATTCCGCTCGGTATTTACTGCGCTGTTCGCAAGAACGGCATAGTGGATAAGATAACACAGGTTATTACTATCATCGGTTACAGTATTCCTGTTTATATTATCGCACTTATTTTCATCTGGATTTTTGCAGTTCAGCTTAAACTTTTCCCGGTAATGGGTTCCCAGACTCCGGGTTCTGATTATGTTGGAATGCAGCTTTTCCTTGACCGTCTTTATTACATCAGCCTTCCGGTTATTGTAATGACTTTCGGTTCTCTTGGCGGTATGACCCGTTATGTCCGTGCTGCAATGATCGAATCTCTCAGCCAGGACTATATCCGTACCGCACGTGCAAAAGGTCTTCGTGAAAAAGTTGTTATCTATTCTCACGCATGGCGCAATGCACTTCTTCCTGTAATCACCGTTATCATCGGCTGGTTCCTTGGTATCTTCGGTGGTTCTGTAATCATTGAAAACACTTTCGGACTTAACGGCATGGGTGCTCTCTATTATCAGGGACTTATGAACAACGACTTCGAGCTTGCTCTCGCTATTCAGATGTTCTATATAGTAGTCAGCCTTCTTGGTCAGCTTGCAATGGACCTTAGCTATGGTCTTGTTGACCCGCGTGTCCGTGTTGATAAATAATAGGGGAGGTATAATAAAATGAGTGATAAAAATAAAAAACCTTCCCTGTTTGTACGCCTTTTCGGCAACCGTAACAAACAGTTGAGCTTTATGGAAGAGGAACAGCTCCAGAGCCCTACCAGAATGATAGTCCGCAACTTTACCAGCAACAAGCTCGGTATGACTGGCCTTATCGTTTTCCTCTGCATTTTCCTTTTTGTTATGATTGGTCCGAAGTTCTTTGTTCTTGACCTTTCTTATAACGATAACACCCAGACAAACGTTCCTCCTACGCTTTCCATGCTTTCCGTTCCGGAAGGTCTTGAAGGAAACGTAAAAGATATCACCCCCGGTACCACTTTTGGTGTTGGTGTTGATAATGACGGTCATATTTATACCTGGGGTTATACTCGTATTACCGAAGTTATTGATGTTGGTGTCATTCCCGACGAAGTAAAAGAAGCACATATTGAACATATCGCAGCTGGTTATGACCACATCGCCGCAATCGACGATGCAGGTAAAGTTTATGTTTGGGGTAACGACCGTCTTGGTCAGAATAACCTTCCGAGCGAAATTTCCACTGCAATGCTCATGAAAAAGAACCTTAACTTCAAACAGCTTGAAGCAGGTTTCCAGTTTACCGCTGCTCTTACCGAAGATGGCTATCTTTATATGTGGGGCAACCAGAACATGGCTGATATTAAAGTCAGAAAAGAATATCAGGGCCATATCGAAAAGATTGCTCTTACCACCTATAACTGTGTAGCTCTTCTTGACGACGGCACTGTTGCTTATGTCGGTCTTCAGAAAAACTCCATTCAGGAACGTCTTCCCGAAGGACTTGACAACATTGTCGATATCGCTGCGACCGGCGCAACTGTTGCAGCAGTTGATACAGACGGTAAAATCACCATCTGGGGCAACATTTCTGATGGTCTCGGAGAAGTTCCGGAAATGAGCGCAAAACCCGTTGAACTTTACGGCGGCAACAAACACTATACTGCTCTTCTTGAAAACGGTGAAGTTATTTCCTGGGGCAGTAACGTTCATAAACAGTCCACTGTTCCGGAATCTGTTGTTGAACACGATATTGAAACCGTATTTGCCGGTTTCTATCAGAACTATGCAATTACCTCCGAAGGTGAAACTCTCACCTGGGGTCTTAAAGGTTATGCATTCGGTACCGATGACCTCGGCCGTGATATTCTTACCCGTCTTGTAAATGCAGGTCAGGTAACCATGACCGTTGGTGCAATTGCAGTTGTAATCTCTCTTGTTATCGGTATCATTGCCGGCGGTATTGCAGGTTATTTCGGCGGTTGGGTAGACATGATCATCATGCGTATAGCAGAAGTTATCGGTGGTCTTCCTTTTATCCCGTTCGCAATGATCCTTTCCGCTATTATCGGTACAAGAATTTCTGTTGAACAGAGAATGTACCTCATCATGGTAGTTCTTGGTGTTCTTTCCTGGCCCGGAACCTGCCGTCTTATCCGTGCACAGATCCTCAGCCAGCGTGAACAGGAATATGTAACTGCGGCACAGGCAATGGGTGTTCGTGAAAGATCCATCGTTTTCCGTCACATCCTTCCGAACGTTCTTTCCCTTATTCTTGTTTCCGCAACTCTTGACTTTGCAACCTGTATGCTTACCGAGTCCACTCTTTCTTACTTGGGCTTTGGTATTGCACCGCCTACTCCTACCTGGGGTAATATGCTTAACGGCGCTAACAACTCTGTTGTTATTCAGCAGTATTGGTGGCGTTGGGTATTCACCGCAGCTATCTTCGGTGTTTGCACTATTTGTATTAACCTTGTCGGCGACGCTCTTCGTGATGCTGTTGACCCGAAATCCAACGGACGCTAAGGAGGGAAGAAGAAATGGCATTATTGGAACTTAATGACGTAAGAACATTCTTCAAAACCAAACGCGGTATCGTTAAAGCGGTTAACGGCGTAAGCTATTCTCTTGACTCCGGTAAAGTTCTCGGACTTGTTGGCGAATCCGGTTCCGGTAAAAGTGTTTCCGCAATGAGCGTTCTTCGTCTTCTTGATGAAAACGGTTACATTGACGGCGGCGATATTACCTTTGACGGAAAAGATCTTATCCATCTTTCTAAAGCTGATATGTATAAGATCCGCGGAAATGATATTTCTGTTATTTTCCAGGAACCTATGACCAGCCTTAACCCGGTTTTCACTGTTGAAAAACAGCTTTGCGAACCGCTTATGAACCATCAGGGAATGTCCAAAAAAGAAGCAAAACTTAAAGCTATTGAACTTCTTGCGGATGTTAAAATCCCTAACCCGGATGTTGTTGCAAAACAGTATCCTCATCAGCTTTCCGGCGGTATGCGCCAGCGTGTAATGATTGCTATGGCTCTTGCATGCAAACCCAAGATCCTTATCGCTGACGAACCTACCACCGCGCTTGACGTTACTATTCAGGCACAGATTCTTAAGCTCATCAATGAACTTAAAGATAAAAACAACACCGCTGTTCTTTTCATTACTCACGACCTTGGCGTTATCAACCAGATTGCCGATGACGTTGCAGTAATGTATTGCGGACAGGTTGTTGAAATGGCTCCTGCTCACACCATTTTCCATCAGTGTGAACACTCTCATCCGTACACCGAAGGACTCATGCTCTCCATTCCGAGACTTGATACTCCGGCAAACAGCCGTCTTGAAGCTATTCCCGGCGCAGTACCGCATCCGCTCGACCTTCCGAAAGGCTGCAAATTCGCTCCGCGCTGCAAATATGCTACTGACAAATGCAGGGAAGAAGAGCCCCAGCTTGTTCATGTAAATGAACATCATCAGGTACGCTGCTTCTATCCCAATAAGGAGGACAGACATGGAAAATAACAGAGAAGTCCTGCTCAGTATCAGCAACCTTAAACAGTATTTCCCGCTTAAAAAGGGACGTTTTGTAAAAGCAAACGATGGTGTTTCCCTTGATATTTATAAAGGCGAAACTTTTGGTCTTGTTGGTGAATCCGGCTGCGGAAAATCAACTCTCGGCCGTACCATTCTTCAGCTTTATCATCAGACTTACGGACGTACTATGTACTACGGTCAGTCTCTTGATGACCTTGCTCCCAAATATGTTGAGCACACCATTAAGAACCTTTCCAAACTCCGCACCGAGTGGAAAGATCTTGAAGCAAAAAAAGAAAAAATCGAAGCAGAGTATGCAGCTCTTTCTGAAACTGAGCAGTATGCAAAACATGCGGAACTTGACCAGGCACGTAAACTTGCAGAAGACGCAATGCTCAATATCACCAAAATTTTCGGCGGTTTTGTAGTAGTTGAAGACGTAGCAGAAATTGTTGCGGCTTATCAGAAAGAATACGGATTTGCAAAAGAAAAATCCGCTCTTATTGAAAAACTTTCCAAAGCACAGCTCAATCTTGATGACCTTGAGTTTGATGAAAACAAAAAGCCCGGCAGCGTTGACAGCGGAAAACTTGCATCCGCAAGAAGCAAAGTTGAAGCTATCAATGCAGAAATTGCAAAAGTTTGCGAAAACATTGATGAAGCTAAAAAAGCTATCGAAGTTCTTCGCGAACAGCATAAAGATGCTCCCGATTTTGATAAATACGAAGCTATGCGCGATAACGGCATTGACCTTGCACGTCTTGAATATAATGAGATGCGCAAACTTCGCCGCGATATGCAGCTTATCTTCCAGGATCCGTACTCTTCTCTTAACCCCCGTATGAGCGTTGGCCAGATCATCAGCGAAGGCATGGTTGCCCACAACATGATCCACAATAAAGGCGAACGTATGCAGGAGAAAGTTCTCGAAGTTATGGATGAATGCGGTCTTGCGCCTTACTTCCTCCATCGTTTCCCGCACCAGTTCTCCGGCGGCCAGAGACAGAGAATCGGTATTGCCCGTGCACTTGCGACTGAACCTCAGTTTGTAGTTTGCGACGAAGCTGTATCCGCTCTCGACGTATCCATTCAGGCACAGATCATTAACCTTCTCCAGGATCTTAAAGAGAAACAGAATCTTACTTATCTCTTTATTACTCATGACCTTTCTGTTGTTAAATACATTTCCGACCGTATCGGCGTTATGTATCTTGGTAACATGGTCGAGCTTGCTGATTCTCAGGAGATCTTTGATAATCCTGTCCATCCTTATACCGAAGCTCTTCTTAATGCAATCCCCACCACTGAAGACGAAGGCCATAAAGACCTCCAGATCCTCGAAGGTGATATTCCCAGCCCTGTAAATCCTCCTAAAGGATGCAAATTCCATACCCGCTGTGCTTACTGCACCGAAATTTGCAAACAGGTTGTTCCGGAATGGGAAGAGGTATCTCCGAACCACTTCGTAGCATGCCACCATAAACTTAACCATAAAGAAGAAGTTAAGGAATAATATTTAGCTTGAAAGGAGCTTGACCTATGGCGAAAAAAAGCTTGTTCATGCTTTTTCCCAAAAGGGTTGACCGTGCGTTTGAGCTCCAGGCTGAACAAAACGGTCATGACGAACATATTGAATATGAAAGAGAAGAACTTGATCCGAAAGACATTGAATATGAAGTTCAGCTTGCCGATAAAATGGAAAAAGGCGATCTTTCGGCGATGATAATTGCAGCGCTTGGAATGATGCTTCCTATTGCGGCTATTATTCTTATTCTAATAATCGTCATCGCCTGTCTTCTAACCGGTATGTATTAAAAGAAAAAATCCGTGCTCAAAATTTGAGCACGGATTTTTTAATATAATGGATAAAGAGCCCGGATAAAATCCGGGCTCTTTTTATGATCAGATTTCTGCTTTTATATTTTTAAGCATAGCTTCGATCTTTTCTGCAAGCTCTTTAAGAGCACCGTCCTTGAACGGAGAAGGAATTTTTGCTTCTTCAAGAAGAAGATCGTAATACTGTTCACCGCCCTGTTTCATAAGACGGATATAACGTGCAAAGGCATCGTCATAATCCTCAAGAGAAGCAAGAAGGAAACCGAATGCGGCGGTCTGTGCAAGGCAGTAATCGATGTAATAGAAAGGAGATTCATAGATATGCATCTGATACTGCCAGCGGCGGCCGTCTTCAAGGAAAGGAACTCCTTCAAGATTGATGTGGGGAAGGAATTCTGCACAGAGTTTTTTCCAAGTTGCGTTTCTTTCTGCCGGAGTCATTTCCGGATTTTCATAAACGATATGCTGGAAATAGTCAACGATTGTTCCGTAAGGAATAAAGGAAAGTGCACCGAGAGCATGCATATATCTGTATTTGGTTGCATTTTCGCCAAAGAATTTATGGATATATTTCCATGCAAAGAATTCCATGCTCATAGAATGAGTTTCTGCGGTTTCCATTCCTCCACAGTTGATTTCAAGAGCAAATTTGTTATCAGCGATAAGGAAAGCATTGAATGCATGGCCTGCTTCATGGGTCATAACGTCAACGTCATCTGCGGAACCGTTAAAGTTTGCAAGAATGAAGGGCTGTTTATATTTAGGAATTTCGGTGCAATAGCCGCCGCCCCATTTATTTTTTCTGGATTCAACATCAAATGCATCATTTTCAAGCATAAGATCGATAAATGCAGCGGTTTCATCGCTCATTTCATGATACATTTCTTTTGCGGCATTGAAGATATCTTCTTTGTTTCCGGAAGGTCTTGGGTCACCGCCTGGGATGATAACGTCGTTATCATAAATCATGTATTTATCAATGCCAAGATCTTTTGCGTTTTCACTGCGAAGTCTTGCAACAACGGGAACAATGGATTCAAGAACGTTTTTGCGGAAGGTTTCTACGTCGTTTTTATCGTAGCAAACACGTTCCATTCTGTAATAACCGAGCTCAACAAAGTTTTTATAGCCAAGTTTTTGTGCCATTTTGGTACGGACTTTTACAAGACGATCAAAGATATCGTCAAGTTGGTCCGCATAACCGTTCATAACTGTTCCGAGAACAGTATAGGCTTCTTTTCTTGTTTCACGGTCATCAGATTTAAAATAACCTGCAAGAGCTGCGCGACTGAGTTTTTCGCCGCGGAATTCAAATTCCATTCCGGCCATAAGTTTGGAATATTCAGAAACGATTTTGTTTTCTTCGATCATATCCTCAATAATATCAGGGGACATGGCTTTTGCCTGAACTTCCATATGTTTGAAATAAACAGGAGAAAGTTTTTCTTCAAGTTCTGCGCGGAAAGGAGAATTAAGAAGAGCTTCGTTATATTGGTTCATAAGGTTGCCGACCTGCGGACCTATTTCATCAAAATAATCGTTTTCTTTTACATAGAATTCATCCGCAGTATTGCAGCTGTATCTGATGTAAGAAATATTTTGAGCGGTAGAATATCTAATAGCAAGATCAAGATATTTTTTGCGCCATTCGAGAATTTCTTCTGCATTTTCTGCATTTTTAACTCCGTTTATAATTTCAACGGCAGTTTTTTCAAATTCCTCAAAAGGAATATGCTCATAAGGCATTTCAGAAACTTTCAATCTATTCAACTCCTTTAATGTTTATGTAATGATTATACAATATTGATTTGATAAAGACAATAGAAAAGGACATGCAATTATTTATCCTGTTTTAAATATATTTATTTGAGCAGGAGGATATTTATGGACTATTTATTTTTGATTGGAATACTATCGGGAATCATATTTTTTGCGCTGCATGTTACTGCAAACGGCTCTTTTCCAAAGCCGCTTTCGCAAAAAGACGAAACAAAGTATTTTGAGGAAATGAAAAACGGCAGCAAGGAAGCAAGGAATAAACTTATTGAGCATAATCTTAGACTTGTTGCTCACATAATCAAAAAATATTACAGCAATTCTTCTGAACAAGACGACCTTATTTCTATAGGAACCATAGGACTTATAAAAGCGGTTTCTACTTTTAACTATGAAAAGGGAACACGTTTTGCAACCTATGCATCAAGATGCATTGAAAACGAAATACTGATGTACTTTAGGAACAAAAAGAAATATGCTCAGGATATTTCTTTTTCCGAACCCATTGATTTCGATAAAGACGGAAACACACTTTCGATAATGGATATCATGGCTGATGAACGTTCCGTTTCTGAAGATATAGAAGAAAAACTGATAGAAGAAAATCTTTATAAAGTTATTGATGCTTCGCTTTTACCAAGAGAAAAAGAAATAATCTATATGCGATACGGACTTAAAGGCACCCGTGAATATACTCAAAAAGAAGTTGCCAAAAAGCTCGGAATATCCCGTTCATATGTCAGCAGAATTGAAAAAAAGGCACTTGAAACTTTAAAAAATAAAATAAAATATTGAAAGGCAGCTATGAAAAAGAAATTAAGAAGAATAACGGATACTTTTGATATACCATCAGAAATCGCCGCGGGATTTTATATAGAGCTTTTTTCTGACAGAGAATTTGTTTTTTCAGGCGATGTAAAAATATCAAAATTAGAGGAAAACAGTATTGAGATTATTTACAACAATAAAGTAATTTCTATAAGCGGAAGCGAACTTAAAATAGATTATTATACAAGCGGAGGAATAAAAATAACCGGAAGTATTGAAAAAATAGAATTTTTACAAAAGGAGTAATCTTATGTTTTTGGATTTTGAAAGAAATATTTTTGGATTTGTTGATTTTTGCGCAGAGGGAGCCGATTTTGAAAATCTTTTAAATTATTGTGCAGAAAACAAAATCGAAATCCTTTCTCCAAGAAAAAAAGGTTACTCTTTTTCTGGTAAAATAAAGGCAAAAGATTATAAAAAACTTCGTATTCCTGCAAGAAAGGCAGGAATAAAACTTAAAATCATAAAAAAAAGAGGTTTATATTTTTACTTAAAAAACAACAAAAGCAAGATACTATTTGCATCTGGAGCAACTGTCATTGTTTTTTTCATACTTTTTATGAATCTTTTTATATGGGATATAAGAGTTTCCGGCTGTAAAAATATCGAACCGGAAATAATCATCGAAGCAGCAGAAAAAGCAGGACTCAAATCTGGAACTCTTAAACAAAAACCCGATGTTCAGCTTATCGAATGGGATATTATAAAAAACATTGAAGGAATTGCAACTGCCGAAATTAACATTCAGGGATGCAGAGCAACAATTCTTATTAATGAAGCTAAAGAGCCTGCAGAAATGAAATCGGACGATGATGTTCCGGTAAACATTGTTGCTTCCAGATACGGTGTTATAAGAAAAATGAATGTATTTGATGGTCAGGATGCCGTTAAGATAGGGGATGCGGTTATGAAAGGTGATCTTTTGGTAAGCGCAGTTTATGAGGACAGTCATAATAAGCTTACCCTTAAACACGCAAGAGCAAACGTAATTGCAGAAACAGATTATTGCATAACAGCGGAATTTCCTCTTGAACAAATCATTAAAAGCAAAGGCAATTTAAAAAAGACCATATATGAAGCAGAAATTCTTGGCATTGATTTTAAACTCGGAAAGCAAATTACCACAAACAACATGATTATAGAAAAAGAAGAAAAAACGCTGTATTTTTTCTGGATAAAACTCCCTGTTAAAGTTACAATTTACCGATGTTTTAATGTAAAGGTAAACAACATTACATATAACTTTGAACAGGCAAGGAACGGTGCAGAGGCAATTTTAAAAGAAAAAGAGGATATAGAACTTGAAAACATGGAGATAATATCAAAGACAGTAAATGAAAAAGTAAAAAATAATAAATATATTATTACAGCAGACTATATTGTTTTAATGGATATTGCAAAAGAACAGCAAATTGAATCCGATATTCCCTGGGAAAATACAGACGATATGAGCTGAAATAAAAAAAATATTGTATAATGGCTTGCTATATGATAAAATAAAATTAAAGATATGAAAGGAGGCGGTTTTGTTGTTAGAAATTTCAATGCCGTTTATCTGGCTTATAATTGCAGTAATTCTTGGTGTTATTGAAGCTGTAACAGTATCACTTGTCAGTATATGGTTTGCCATAGGTGCGCTTGCTGCTATTATTCCGGCTTATTTTGATGCTCCCATCTGGGCACAGATACTTGTTTTTCTTGCTGTTTCAGCTATTGCTTTTGCTTTTACAAAAAGATTTTTCAAAGATGTTGTCAAGGTTAAAAAACAACCCACAAACTCCGATAGTCTTATCGGAACAAAGGGAATTGTTACCGAAGAAATAAATAATCTTAACGGAAGCGGAAGGGTATTTATTTCCGGTCTTGGCTGGAAGGCAAAAACCGCCGACGGAAAAGATATACCGGAAGGCGCCGTTGTAACGGTTTTAAAAATCGAAGGCGCAACTTTGATAGTTAAAGAAAAAGAAATTGAAAAAAACGAAGATAATAAATAAGGAGGATATATTATGCCGATCGAACTTACCGGACTTATTGTTGGGCTTGGACTTATTCTTATCGTTCTTTTAATTCTTGCAATGAACGTAAAAATCGTTCCCCAGGCAACCGTATTTGTAATTGAAAGACTTGGAACTTACTATGCAACATGGGAAACAGGTCTTCATTTTAAGATACCGTTTTTTGACAGAGTCGCAAAAAGAGTTTCTATCAAGGAACAGGTTGTTGATTTTAAACCGCAGCCCGTAATTACCAAAGATAACGTTACCATGCAGATAGATACTGTTGTATTCTATCAGATAACTGATGCAAAGCTTTTCACTTATGGTGTTGAACGTCCTCTTTCCGCCATTGAAAACCTTACTGCAACAACTCTTCGTAACATCATCGGTGAGATGGAGCTTGACAGCACCCTTACCAGCCGCGATATTATCAACGTAAAAATAACTTCCATTCTTGATACCGCAACGGATAAATGGGGTATTAAAGTTAACCGCGTTGAGCTTAAAAACATCATTCCTCCGCGCGAAATTCAGGATGCAATGGAAAAACAGATGAAAGCGGAACGTGAACGCCGCGAAACCCTTCTCAGAGCAGAAGGTGAAAAGAAGAGCGCAATTCTTATTGCAGAAGGTGAAAAAGAATCTGCCATTCTTCGTGCGGAAGCAGTTAAGGAAGCAAAAATCCGCGAAGCACAGGGTGAGGCAGAGGCTATTCTTGTTGTTCAGAAAGCACTTGCTGATTCCATTACTCTTCTTAATGAGGCAAATCCTTCTTCTGCAGTCCTTACTCTTAAGAGCTATGAAGCTTTTGAAAAGGCTGCAGACGGAAAAGCAACGAAAATTATTGTCCCCAGCGAGATACAGTCCCTTGCAAGCCTCGTATCTTCCGTAAAAGAAGTTGCTGTTGACTCCGATATCGAGAAGTGATATTATAATATAAACTGCATATCAAGAGATACAGGGGTGCTTTTGGGCTGAGATGGCATTGTTGCCGAACCCTTTACCTGATCCGGATAATACCGGCGGAGGGAGTGTCGAAAAAATCGTGCTGAAATTGTTTTTTTCACGGTCGCTGCGGCAAATTCCCTTGCTGCAGCGATTTTTATTTTAAGGAGTGAAAAACAAAATGGAAAACAGAAACAGAAAAACATCGATGCTTGTTTTCAGCGCGATCATGATTGCTATAGGAACGGTCCTCAGCCTTCTTAAAGTCGATTTTATCATGGGGGGCGGGGTAACGGCCTGTGCAATGCTTCCTCTTGTTATCGTATCTTTCAGATACGGATGCAAATGGGGCGTTTTTACAGCTTTTGTATTCAGCGTTCTTCAGTGTCTTCTCGGTCTTGATAACGTACAGTATGCAACTTCTGTTGGAATGGCGATTGCGATAATTCTTCTCGATTACATTGTTGCATATTCAGTGATCGGATTTGCCGGAATATTCGCAAAAAAAGCAAAAAGTTTTAATACCGCACTTATATCCGGTATTGGTCTTACGTTTTTTGCAAGATTTATTTGCCATTTCATCACCGGATGGTTTATCTGGGACGCTCTTTGGCCAAATGAATTCGGTATGATGGCACCGGTATATTCTCTTTGTTATAACGGTTCTTATATGCTTGCGGAAGCGATAATTTCTTCTGCTGTCGGTATTATTCTTTTTAAGAAAAAACCGGATCTTTTTCAGTAATAAAACAGATATTTTTAAGGCGGACATTCAAAATGTCCGCCTTTTTTCTTGAATATAAATGATGATTATGCTATTATATATTATATATAATTATGATAGGGAAGTGTGTATTTTTGGCAGAACTTTCGCCGATGATGAAACAGTATTTTGAAATAAAAGAGAATAATAAAGACGCCATACTGTTTTTCCGCCTCGGCGACTTTTATGAGATGTTCTTTGATGATGCAAAAGTCGCATCCAAGGAGCTTGAACTCACACTTACCGGAAGAGACTGCGGCCAGGAAGAACGTGCCCCTATGTGCGGTGTTCCTTATCACAGCTATGAAGCGTATGTTGCAAGGCTGATAAAAAAGGGCTATAAAGTTGCTATCTGTGAACAGATGGAGGATCCCGCAACCGCAAAAGGCCTTGTTAAGCGCGACGTTATCCGTGTTATAACTCCCGGTACCGTTGTTGAAAATGCAATGCTTGAAGAAAGCACCAACAACTATATTGCAAGCATTTATGTTGAGGGTAATTCCTTTGGAATATGCTTCTGTGACGTAACCACCGGCGAACTTAAATGCACAAGTGCATTAAACACCAAGGAACTTGATAACAGAATCATCGAAGAGATAAGCCGCTATAAACCATGCGAAATTCTTTTTAACGACGCTTTTCTCGACTGCCGTGAAGCAGGATATTTTATAAAGGAACGCATAAACTGCATGGGCGAACAGACGGATGACTCCGAATATGACAAAAAACTCGTTGAAAGAACGATTTATGACCATTTCGGAAAACACAGCCCCCACGAACTCGGTTTTGAAAACATTTATCAGGAAAACTGTGTATCTGCGCTTCTTCGTTATCTTTATGAAACCCAGAAAAACGGCGTAAGCAGAATTTCTTCCGTTAAATTTTATGACGAAAAAGCTTTTATGAAGCTTGATCTTTCCGCAAGACGCAACCTTGAACTTACCGAAACCATGCGCGGAAGAGAAAAGAGAGGAACTCTTCTATGGGTTCTTGATAAAACAAGTACCGCCATGGGAAGAAGACTTCTCCGTTCCTATATCGACAGACCTCTTCTTGACCCTGTAAAAATAGACAAGCGTCTTTATGCAGTTGAGGCGCTTTATAATGATCCGATGCTCTGCGAAGATATTGCAGAGGAACTTTCCGGCGTTTATGATCTTGAAAGAACCATGACAAGGATCATTTTCGGCAATGCTTCGCCTAAGGAATATAAGACCCTTGCTGCAAGTATCGGTCATCTTCCGAAAATAAAAGGTCTTTTGGGCGGCATAAATTCACCCCTTCTTTCCGAACTTAGGGAACAGATAGACATTCTTGAAGATATTAAGCATCTTATTGATATAGGTATCGTTGAAGATCCGCCCATAACTCTTAAAGACGGCGGTGTTATTGCAAACGGATACAATGCGGAACTTGATGAGCTTCGCGATATCGCTTCCAATATAACAAGCAAGATTTCTGCCATCGAAACTACCGAAAAAGAAAGAACCGGTATTCCGAAAATGAAAATAGGTTATAACCATGTTTTCGGATATTATATTGAAGTTTCAAAATCCTATACGAACCTTGTTCCGCAGGAATACATAAGAAAACAGACCCTTGCAAACGGTGAAAGATATATCACTCCGGAACTTAAAGAGCTTGAAGAAAAAGTTCTCGGTGCTCACGATAAGATACTTGCCATTGAGGCAAAACTTTTTGAAGATATCCGTGCTCAAATCAGTGCTCAGGTTGAACGAGTTCAGGAAACAGCAAACGCCGTTGCGGCCATTGACGTTCTTCAGTCCTTTGCGGCGGTTTCTCTTCGCAACAACTACTGCAGACCTACCGTTGATCTCGGAGATATCATCGAAATAAGCGAAGGCCGCCATCCTGTAGTTGAGCAGATGCTTCGCGGAGCACCTTTTGTTCCAAATGACGTTCTTCTTGATAACAGAGAAAATCAGATAGCCGTCATTACCGGACCCAACATGGCCGGTAAATCAACATATATGCGCCAGATTGCGCTTATCACCATAATGGCACAGATAGGCTGTTTTGTTCCGGCAAAACACGCGCGCATCGGAATAGTTGACGGCGTTTATACGAGGGTAGGTGCTTCCGACGATCTTTCCGCCGGTCAGTCCACCTTCATGGTCGAAATGAGCGAAGTTGCGGAAATTCTTAAAAACGCAACATCAAAAAGCCTTCTTATTCTTGATGAAATAGGAAGAGGAACAAGTACTTTTGACGGTATGAGCATTGCGCATGCGGTTCTTGAGCATATTGCCGACAGAAAGAAACTGGGCGCAAAAACTCTTTTTGCAACCCATTACCATGAACTTACCGATCTTGAAAACGCATATCCAAACATCAGAAACTATAATGTTGCCGTTAAAAAACGCGGCGACGATATAACCTTCCTTCGCCGTATTATCAGCGGCGGCGCAGACGATTCCTACGGTATAGAAGTTGCAAAGCTTGCAGGAATCCCAAACAGCGTTGTTAAACGCGCAAGAGAGATCCTTTCCGCTCTTGAAGAGGGTAAAGAGGTTGAAAAAATAGCACATATGCAGCAAAACGATGATATTATGGGGCAGACCAATCTCTTTGCATCAATTCAGAGCGATGCGGAAAGAATAATCCGCCAGACGGATGTTGAAACTCTTACTCCCATCGAAGCACTCAATCTTCTTTATGAACTTAAAAGCATTGTAAAATAAATTTTAGTGTGGTGAAAAAATGCCAAGAATAAATCTTCTTGATAAACACGTTGCGGAACTTATTGCCGCCGGAGAAGTTGTTGACAGACCTTGTTCCGTCGTTAAAGAGCTTGTTGAAAACTCAATAGATGCCGGCGCTGACAGCATTACCGTTGAAATTCAGAACGGCGGCAACACCTTTATCCGCGTTACCGACAATGGCTGCGGAATCGAACCGGAAGACATTCCAAAGGCATTTTTGCGCCATGCAACAAGTAAAATACATGAAGAATACGACCTTGACAGAATTATGACTTTTGGTTTTCGAGGTGAAGCGCTCGCTTCTGTTGCGGCGGTTTCTCATGTGGAAATTATGACCAGAACAAAGGATGCCGAATGCGGCTACCGCTGTGAGGCAACCGATGAGGGAACAAGCGAAATCGAAGAAGCCGGCTGTCCGGAAGGAACAACAATAATTGTCCGCGACCTTTTCTATAATACTCCCGCAAGACAGAAGTTTCTTAAAAAAGATGTTGCGGAGGCAAATGCTGTTGCACTTGTTATGGATAAAATGGCTTTTTCTTATCCGGAAGTTAAATTTCGTTTTATCCGCGACGGTGAAACAAAGCTTTTAACCTATGGTAACGGAGAACTTCTTTCTGTAATTTCTTCCGTTTACGGACGTGAATTTGCAAAAGAAACTATTGAAGTAAATTACAGTCCCGTCGGACGGGATAAAATGAAAGTCACCGGTTTTATCACTAAACCTTCCGCATCAAAGCCCAGCAGAACTTTTCAGAACTTTTTTGTAAACAGAAGATATGTTAAGACCCGCACCGCAATGGCGGCCCTTGAAGAGGCTTTTAAGGGCTCCGCAATGGTTGGAAAATTCCCCGGATGCGTTCTTAATCTTGAAATTCCGCCGGAGACCGTTGATGTGAACGTACATCCAGCAAAAACTGAAGTTCGCTTTGTAAGTGAAAAAGATATATTTGACCTTGTATATTACGGGGTAAAATCTGCTCTTAACGCAAGGGACGTTTCTGCGGTTCTTGAAGAATCCAAAAAAGTAAATAAAACTTTCTGGAACAACATTTCCGACGAAACCAAAAAAGAGCATTTTGAAAATGTTGTTATCCAGACGACTCTTCCGACAAAACCAAAAACGGATTTTGTTATCAAAAAAAGCAACGATATCAAATATGACATTGTTGACGATGATATAACCGTTAAAAATAAAGATAATCTTATTCCTTACAGAATAGACGGAGATATTACTCATACGGCGCAGTACATCATCCGTCAGGCTGCTGATAAAGCGGCAGAAGAGGGAACAGAACTTCCAAAAGAATACATTGAAAGCCTTGATACGATAAAAAAAGCCGGTGCACCAGTTCCGGAGATTCCAAGAAATCTTGATAAAGATCCTCTTCCTTTCGGAAATCTTAAATATGTCGGTGAAGTATTTAAAACATACATCCTTCTTGAATCAGAAGATGAACTTGTTTTTGTTGATAAACACGCTGCACACGAAAGAATCCTTTATGAAAAACTTCGCAAGGGCATCACTGCTTTTGACTGTCAATATCTTCTTTCACCTATAACCTGCAAGCTTAGTGACGAACAGTGCGCCGCAGTTATTGAAAACCCGAAAGAGATGGAAAAATTCGGATTTATTGCAGAAGATTTTGGCAGGGGAACCATTTTGGTAAGATCTCTTCCGTTCTGGGTAAAAGCAAAAGAAGCTGAAAGTATTATAGGAGAAATTGCTGATTCTATTATCGGATGCAGCCATGATCTCACTCCCGAAAAACTTGATAAACTTTATGCAAGCATTTCCTGCAGAGCGGCGATTAAGGCAAATGATAAAAATTCCCAGCCGGAACTTGAAACCATTGTTGATATTCTTCTCAATGACCCAAGCATTAAATATTGTCCGCACGGAAGACCTGTTTCTACCACTATCAGTAAAAATAAGCTTGAGCGTATGTTCGGCCGCCAGCAGTGAGGGATAACTATGAATGATAAAATTCCCGTAATTGCCATAATCGGACCGACTGCTTCCGGAAAAACCGGACTTGCTGTTGCTGTTGCGAAAGAATTCGGCGGAGAAGTTATTTCTGCAGATTCAATGCAGATATATTCCGAGCTTACTATCGGAACTGCAAAACCCACAGAAAAAGAGATGTGCGGAATACCGCATCATTTGGTCGGTTTTAAAAGTGTTGATGAAGAATATTCCGTAGTTGAATATGTTGAGGATGCTAAAAAAGCAATAGCCGACGTTTATTCAAGAGGAAAACTTCCTGTTCTTTGCGGCGGAACCGGACTTTATGTTGATTCTCTTCTTTCAAATACCGAGTTTTCTGAAATAAAAAGCGAACCTTCTGTTCGGGAAGAACTTTTTAAAATCGCAAAAGAGCAGGGAAATGAAGTTCTTTATGATGAACTTGAAAAAATCGACCCGGAAGCAGCCGCAAAAATTCATCCTAATAATCTATTAAGGGTAGTTCGTGCTCTTGAGGTTTATAAAATCACAGGAAAAACCATAACCGAGCACCAGAAAGATTCTCATCCGAATCCGAGCATCTACGATGTTTGCTACATCGGGACAAATTTTGCAGACAGGGATAAACTTTATGCAAGAATCGAACAAAGGATAGACGCAATGCTCGAGGAAGGCGTTGAAAAAGAGGCAAGATTTCTTTTTGAGCACGCAGGCACCTGTACCGCCGCTCAGGCGATAGGCTATAAAGAGTTTTATCCATATTTCAAAAATGAAATGAGCATGGAGGAAGCTGTTGCGGTGCTCAAAAAAGAAACAAGACATTACGCAAAGCGCCAGCTTACATGGTTTAGAAGAAACAGTGAAATAAACTGGATAAACAAAGATGAATTTTCCGATGTCAGGGATATGTATTCCAAAGCATTTGAAATTATAAAAGATTTTTTGGAGAAAAGATGAAAAATAAAATGCTTAAAACTTTGGCAGTTCTTCTGTCATTGTTTCTTATCGTTTATGCCGGCGTTCAGGCCTGGACATTCTTTTATAATCCATATCAGACGGAAATTGCCGTTACCTATTCTGTTAACGAAGCACTTCATGTTAACGGTCTTGCCGTGCGTACTGAAACCGTTATTGAGGATCAGTACGGCGGAAGCGTAAGCTATATTCACGAAGATGCTGCGAGAGTAAACCGTAATAAACCCGTTGCCTATGCTCATGCATCTACGGATACAGTATCTAAAATGATGCGTGCGGCGGAACTTGAAAAGGAGATAAAACTTCTCGAGGAAGCTGCAAGCGGGGTTTCTCAGCTTTATGGTTCCTCAGAATTTATAAACGACCAGATAGGTAATTCCGTAATGGCATATTCCTATGCCGTTTCCAGCGGAAACTATGGGAGTTTTTCCGAGGCAAAAGATTCTCTTTTGCTTTCCATCAACAAAAAAACTTCCATAACCGGAGAGCCCAATAAATTTGAGGAACGCATTACTCTTTTAAAAGCGGAGTATGATGAACTTCAGACTGAAATAAATGCGGATGAAGCAAAAACCGTTGCTTCGCCAAAAACCGGTTATTTTATCTCTTCCGTTGACGGTTTTGAAAACTTAATAACAAAAGAAAGCCTTTTTGAAAAAACCGTTTCCGAAATTGAAGCTATAATCAATCAGGATATCGTAACATCGGAACAGATGATAGGAAAAGTAGCCGATAACTTCAAATGGTATTATATATTTTCCGTAACACCGGAAGAATCCGAACTTTTCAATATCGGTAAAAATCTTACCGTAAATTTCGATGGCGTTTCCGACTCCGTAAAACTTGAAGTTTATGAAAAAATCGAAGACGAAACAAGCGAAAATATCATAATCGTTTTGCTTTGTAAAACTTTTACAGAAGAACTCGCATCCCTTCGCCAGGTAAGCGCTGATATCGTTTTCAGCACAATAAACGGTCTTCGCATTTCTTCTGATTCCGTAAGATTTAACGACCAGCAGCAGGTAGGCGTTTTTATAAACGACCGAAACAAGGTTAAATTTAAAACTATCGATATTATTTATACCGGAAACGGTTATAACATCGTAAAATGGAGCCAGGGAACAACCGGTATGCTCCAGCTTTTTGACGAAGTATTTGTCGGAGGTAACGATCTATATGTCGGAAAAGTTATTGACTGATACCGCAGCAAATGTTGCCGAAGCTTTTGAAAAAATAAAAGCCGCAGCTGTTCTTGTTGGAAGAGATCCTTCGGAAATACGCCTGATGGCTGTTACAAAGACTGTTTCACCCGATAAGATAAACGAAGCGGTTGCTGCCGGATGTGACCTTCTTGGGGAAAACAGGGTGCAGGAGCTGCTTGAAAAATATGAGCAGTATGATAAAAGTGCGGAGATACATTTTATCGGAAGACTGCAGACCAACAAAGTAAAATACATCGTCGATAAAGTTTCTATGATTGAATCCGTAGATTCCTTAAAACTTGCCGAAGAAATTGAAAAACGCTGTGCAAAAATAGGGAAGATAATGGATGTTCTTCTTGAGGTAAACATTGCCGAAGAAGAAAGCAAGGGCGGTTTTTCCGCCAAAGAAATTTTGGAGGTTTCTGAAAAATTAAAGGATTTTCAACATCTAAGGCTTCGCGGACTTATGACAATAGGCCGTTTTGGAGCAGAAATTGAAGAAACTCGCCATTATTTTGAAAAAATGAGGCATCTATTGGTTGACATTAAGACCAAAAATATAGATAATATATATATTAATATATTGTCGATGGGTATGTCCGCAGATTATGAACTTGCCGTTTCTGAAGGAGCGACAATAGTAAGGATCGGGCGGGGACTTTTCGGCGCAAGAAAATAAGTTCAGTATAATCGAAAGATTTTTACACAGGAGGATATTAAACATGGCATTCATGGACAAAGTTAAAGGCATGCTCGGTATTCCCGAAGATGCCGACGAAATGTACGAAGAAGAAGACCTTACCGCAGAAGAAGGTTCCGAAGATCTTGCCGAAGAAGCTGACACTGCAAAAACTTCTATTTTCGGAAAAGCTGTTTCTTCCGATAAACAGAACAAAGTAGTCAACATCCACACCACCACCCAGCTCCAGGTTGTTCTTGTTAAACCGGAACGTTTTGACGACGCAAGACCTGTTGCAGACCATCTTAATTCCAAACACACCGTTGTTCTTAACCTTGAAGCAACCAACAAGGAAGTTTCCAGAAGACTTATCGACTTCCTCAGCGGCGTTGCATACGCAAATAACGGCCAGATCAAACGCGTTGCAAACAGCACCTACATCATCACTCCCTATAATGTTAACATTATGGGCGACCTTCTCGATGAACTTGAAAGCAGCGGCGTATTCTTCTGATTTTTATAAATAATTTGGAGGTGAATCATCTGTGTTAACACCGAATGATATTTCGAACAAAAGATTTGAAAAATCCGCTTTCGGATATAAAACCGAAGAGGTAGACAGCTTCCTTTCCGAAGTAATCAATTCCTATGAAGCAGCTTTTGCCGCAAAAGAAGCAGCAGAAGCAAAACTCGAAGTTCTTGCAGAAAAACTTGAAGAATACCGTTCCAATGAGGACAGCCTTAAAACCGTTCTTATGGGAGCACAGAAACTCGGCGACAATATCGTTCGTGATTCCAAAGCAAAAGCAGAAGTTATTATTTCCGATGCTGAAAATCAGGTTAAACAGGTATTTGCCGAATCCGAAGCAAAAATCATTAAAGAGAAAGAAACCCTTATTTCTCTTCAGAAAGAAACCGCAGATTTCAAAAAACGCCTTCTTGCTATGTACAGACAGCATCTTGAGCTTATAAGCCTTATGCCTGAAAGCAACGAAGAAAAAGCTGCTGAAGAAGTTGAAGAAACGGTTGAAGTTTCCGAACCCGAAGCAACTGAACCGGTTGTTGAAACCGAAGGAAACGAAGAAAACGACGATATCGATTTTGATGAAGTTTCCATGGCGGAAACCAAAAGAATCGATCTTGACGTACAAGAGTAATTTGACAGGAGAAACAAATTAGAAATGGCCATTGATTATAACGCAACGATGAATCTGCCTAAAACCGATTTCCCCATGCGTGCTGGACTTCCTCAGCGCGAGCCGGAAATGATCAAAAAGTGGCAGGATGAAGAACTTTATCAGAAACTTATGGAGAAAAACAAGGACCTTCCTCTTTATGTCCTTCATGACGGCCCTCCTTATGCAAACGGCGACATCCATATGGGTACCGCTCTTAATAAAGTTCTTAAAGATATTATCGTAAAATATAAAAATATGAGCGGCTTTAAAGCTCCTTACGTTCCCGGCTGGGATACTCACGGTCTTCCTATTGAGCTTAAAGCTATGAAAAAAGTCGGCGTTGAAAACATCCACTCTGTAATTGAACTTCGTAAAGTTTGCCAGGAATTTGCAGAACATTACGTAGATGTTCAGAGAAAACAGTTTATGCGCCTTGGTTCCATCGGTGATTATTTCCGCCCTTATCTCACTTTCCAGCATAAACACGAAGCTGAACAGATCAGAGTTTTCGGCGAAATGGCAAAAAGAGACTTTATCTATAAAGGTCTTAAACCTGTTTATTGGTGCCCCGAATGCAAAACTGCTCTTGCAGAAGCTGAAATTGAATACGAAGAGGACAGCTGCCATTCCATCTATGTCAAATTTAAAGTTGACGAAGATCAGGGCAAACTTTCCGCACTTGGAACCGAACTTGATAAAACCTATTTCGTAATCTGGACCACCACCACCTGGACTCTTCCGGGCAACCTTGCAATCTGCCTTGGACCGGAATACGATTACGTTGCAGTTAAAGCAAACGGCGAATATTACATCATGGCAAAAGAGCTTGTTGAAAGTGCCATGAAAGCAGCAAAAATTGAAGAATACACCGTTTCCGAAACCAGCGTTAAAGGTAAAGACCTTGAATATATCGTTTATAAACATCCGTTTATCGACAGAACCGGTCTTGTTATCGTTGGCGACCATGTAACTCTTGAATCCGGTACCGGTTGTGTTCATACCGCTCCCGGCCACGGTGTTGAGGACTTTGAGGTCTGCGTCAACCATTATCCCGAAATTCCGATAATCGTTCCTGTTGACGGCGACGGAAAACTCACCGCAGAAGCAGGCGAGTTTGAAGGTCTTACCACCAACGACGCAAACAAAGCTATCCTTGCAAAACTTATCGAACTCAACGCACTTTTTGCTGTTGAAAAAATCATCCACCAGTATCCTCACTGCTGGAGATGCAAATCTCCCATTATTTTCCGCGCAACCGAACAGTGGTTCTGCTCCGTTGACGGATTCAAAGAGGATGCCTGCAAAGC
>JAFSDS010000056.1 GCA_017436125.1 Oscillospiraceae bacterium
CGCGGCTTTTAAAAGCCGCGCTTTTTTGTTTTAAATTATTTGCAGAAGCTGTCCACATATTTATTGATGGTATAATCAATAATGCGCTTTGCTTCTTCTGCGTCGCAAACTTCGTCAACAACGGTCTGTTTGTTTTCGAGAGCTTTATAGACCTCGAAGAAATGCATCATTTCGCTGTAAATATGAGCCGGAATCTCGGAAATGTCATTATATCCGTTATAAGTAGGGTCATCGAAAGGAACGGCGATGATCTTTTCGTCTGCGGCGCCGTTATCGGTCATTTTGATAACGCCGATAGGTTTGCAGCGAACAAGGGTCATGGGATAGATATCCTCGGAGCAGAGGACAAGAACATCAAGGGGGTCACCGTCGTCCGCATAGGTTCTCGGAATAAAACCATAGCTTGCGGGATAGTGGGTGGAAGTATAAAGAACGCGGTCAAGTTTAAGAAATCCGGTTTCTTTATCGAGTTCATATTTGTTTTTGCTGCCTTTGGGGATTTCGATAAGGGCTACAAAATCCTCCGGTCTTACTCTTTTAGGGGAAAGGTCATGCCAGATATTCATAATATCTCCTCCTGTATGTTAAATATTTTTATTATCCAATTCTTTAAGAACTTTAAGCTGTATCGGTATTGCACAAAGAAATGTTCCGATATCGGCTATGGACTGGGCAAGCTGGATTCCCAGCACATCTATTATTCCGGAAAGGATGAGCACCGCAGGAATAAAGAAAAGTCCCTGTCTTGCGGCGGCAAGAAAGGTTGCCTGAACGGATTTTCCTATAACCTGGGTCATCATATTGCTCATTACTATCCATCCATGGGTGACGAAAGTCATACACTGGAACCTCATAGCTGTTGTTCCTATGCGGATTACCTCCGGGTCATCACGGAAAAGCGAGATTATTTCCGGTGCAAAAATAAAACCGACGGCGGCTATCATAAGCAAAAACGCCGAAGAGGTTTTTACACAGAAATAAAATCCCTCTTTAACTCTTTTATAAAGGCCCGCTCCGAAGTTGAAGCCGCAGAAAGGCTGGAACCCCTGGCCAAAGCCTATCATTGCGGAAGCCCCAAACATCGCTATGCGCTGAACAACGCCCATAGCGGCTATAACGGCGTCGCCGTAAGGTCCTGCGGCATGATTAAGGGAAATGGTCGCAACAGAGGCAAGGCCCTGTCTTGCAAGGGACGGAAATCCTCCGGCGATTATGTTTTTATAATAGTACCATTTAAGCTGAATGTTTGAAAAGCAAAGTTTTATGCTTCCCTTTTTCTGCATTCCCATAAGGAGCACGCAGAAGCTTACAAACTGGCTTATAACGGTTGCATAACCCGCACCGGCAATTCCCATATCAAAACCGAAAATGAGAATCGGGTCGAGGATTATATTAAGTATCGCACCGCAGGTTATACCAACCATTCCGTAGGAGGCATTTCCCTGAAAGCGAAGCTGGTTATTAAGTACAAAAGATGCGGTTATCCATGGCGCGCCGAGAAGTATCGCCTTTAAGTACGCCATTGTATACGGCAAAATCGTTTCCGTTGAGCCGAGAAGATATGCAAGCTCCTCAAGAAAAATTTCACCGATAAGCATTATAAGCGTTCCGGCGGCAAGGGCGGAGAAAAATCCCGTTGCAGCCATTTTTTCCGCTTCTGCATAGTTCTTTTTCCCAAGTTCGCGGGAAATATAGTTTCCGCTTCCGTGTCCGAAAAAGAAGCCCACCGCCTGGATTATGGCCATCATTGAGAAAACAACGCCCACCGCTCCAGTTGCGGAGTTGCTTTTAAGCTGGCCGACAAAAAAGGTATCGGCCATGTTATAAAACGAAGTTACAAGCATACTGATGATGCAGGGCACCGCCAGCTTTGCAATAAGAGGGCCAACGGGAGATTCCGTCATCCTCCTAAACTTTTCTTCATTTATGTCAGACATTTTCTTTATCAAGTTCCCATTCTTTTATCTGTTTTGCTTCTTCATACATCATGCAGTAGCTTTTATGGCGGCTTTCGGGAATAGTGCCATCGTTCACCGCTTCAAGAACTGCACAGCCTTTTTCGGAAACATGGCTGCATCCGGTAAAGCGGCATTTGAGAAGATAGGGTTCAAACTCCCTGAAGCAATACTGAAGCTCCGTTTTGCGGATTATGCCCACTCTTTCCATTTCGATAGCGGAAAAACCGGGGGTATCCGCGACCCAGCCGCCGGTTTCAAGTTCAAAAAGCTCCGTATGGCGGGTGGTATGGCGGCCGCGTCCGAGCTTTTTGCTGATTTCCGCCGTGGAAAGGGAAAGCTTTGGAAAAATATCGTTGAGAAGGCTTGATTTTCCTGCTCCGGAGTTTCCGCAAAAGGCGCTTATGCGGCCTTTGAGCATATCGTGGACTTCATCGGTTCCTTTGTGCTCAAGAGAACAGACTTCATATACTCTGAATCCGGCCTTGCGGTAAACATCCGAATAGGGCTTTGGATCCGCAAGGTCACATTTTGTAAAAACGATCACCGGTTCAACGCCCTGCTGTTCCGCAACGGCAATGAGCTTGTCCATAACAAGGATGTTCGGCACAGGCTCCGCAACAGAAACTACCATGATAAGCTGATCAAGATTTGCAAGCGGCGGGCGGACAAGGGAATTTTTTCTTTCGTGGATAGCGTGGATATAGCCTTTTTCATCCGGAAGGACGGAGATTGTTACCTTATCGCCAACCAGAGGAGAGGTATCATGTTTTCTGAAAACGCCCCTTGCTCTGCATTCATAAGTTATTTCGCCGCTGCGGACATAATAAAATCCGCCGGTGGCTTTTATAATAAGACCTTCCTCTTTGGGAAGGTCCTTTTCTTCAATAATTTCGTTCTGTTCGTTTTTGTTTTTACGTTCTTTCAAGCTTTAACCTCCGAACTGATCGGAATAATCCGTTACCATAACACTTGTTTTATCAAGGAAGTTTACGGAATATGCTCTGTAAAGCTGGCCGTCATAATAGATACTTACTGTTCCAAGTCCTTCGCCAAGAACCGCAAACTGCCAGTATCCTCCAAGCTGGGAAGGAACGACGCTTTCGCTTATAACGGTATTTCCGTTAAGGGTTGCGCTCATGGTCACGGTACTTTCGATATTGGGCAGCGGAACGATAAGCTCAACGCTGTTGGCTTCGCTTTCTTTTTCACGAACGATGTTAAGGTCGATGCTGCTGCCTCTCGGAACAGTGGATCCGGCCGCAAGGCTCTGATAAAGAACAGCGGTGCTTACTCCGTCGGTATCGACTCTTGTTACATTTCCTATTCTGATTCCGGCGGCGTTGAGGATCATTTTTGCGTCCTCAAGCTTATAACCTTCTACCTTCGGAACTCTGGTATAGGTGCTTTCGGTACCGGCGCTTACATATACGATAACAACTGTTCCTGCATCAACCTGGGTATCTGCGCCAGGTTCTGTACGGATTACGTATCCCTCCGGGATGGTATCGTGGTATTCGGTTACGGTTGCAAACTCGATCTCGTTATCAGTAAGGACTTTATAGACCTGGTTTTCTTCAAAGTTTTCATAATTTGCAAGGCTGAAATAATGGATACCGCTGGATATCTTTACCTTTATGGTCGCGCCTTCTTTTACGATCATTCCGGCGTTTACGGACTGGTCATAGATGATATCTTTGTCATACTGCTCATGGAATGCGGAAGATTCCACAACGATATCAAAGCCGGAGTATTTTTTCATAGCTTCGTTGATGTCCATTCCGATAAGCTCCGGCGCGGTTGTATCGGGGACTTCCTCAAAAGGGCGGACCATCGCCATAATTCCGATAACGAAGATTATTGCAACAACGATGAACGCAACAGTAATGCCGGTGAGTACCGGAACGACCGGAGCATTACGCACCTGTTCATCTTTGATTTTCTTGGTCTTTTTCTTCGTGCTCGAAACTTCCTTGCTGATATTATCAGTTTCCGGTTCGCTGTATTTATATTCAAAGCTGATGGAAGGATCACGCTTGAATTCGTCGATATCGCGAAGCATTTCCGCTGCGGACTGATAGCGTCTTGCGGGATCTTTCTGCATTGCGCGGATGGTTATATCCTCAAGGCCCTCCGGGATATCCGGGTTGATGGCTCTCGGGCGTTTTGCCTGGCTCTGGATCTGTTTAAGTGCAACGGAAACGGGGCTGTCAGCGTCAAAAGGAAGAGTTCCGGTGGTCATTTCATAAAGCATAACGCCAACGGAATAGATATCGCTCTTTTCGTCGGTGATTTCTCCCTTTGCCTGTTCCGGGCTGATATAATGAACGGAACCTATAGCTTTATCGGTAACGGTATGCTGGCTTGCTCTTGCAAAGCGGGCAATACCGAAGTCCGCAACTTTTATGGTACCGTCTTCAAGAAGCATGATGTTCTGGGGCTTGATATCACGGTGGACAATGCCTTTATCATGTGCATGCTGAAGAGCGCGGAGAATCTGAACAGCAAAGTGAACAGCTTCCTTCCAGCGAAGGACCTTCTGCTGTTCGATATATTCTTTAAGGGTGATGCCGTCGATATGCTCCATAACGATATACTGTATATCTTCGTTGAAGCTTACGTCATATACCTTTACGATATTCGGATGTGAAAGCACTGCAATGGCTTTTGATTCATTGCGGAAGCGGCGGAGAAGTTCGTCGTTCTGCATATGCTCATCGCGCAGAATTTTAACGGCAACGGCTCTGTCGTCAATGCTGTCATAAGCTTTATATACGTTTGCCATGCCGCCGACGCCGATAATTTCTTTTATCTCATAGCGTCCGTCAAGTTTTTTACCTATATATCTGTCCATCAGAAACCTCCCGGGTTATCTTGTGATACAGACAACGGTGATGTTGTCCGCTCCGCCGGCTTTTTTAGCCGCGGCGATAAGTTTATCAACGCATTTATTATATCCTGCGTTTTTTATCATATTGAAAAGTTCTCCGTTGGAGAAATAGTTGGAAAGTCCGTCTGTACAGACCATTATTGCTTCTCCCTCTTGAATAGGGAATTCACAGTAGTCAGGGTCGATTATGGACATAACGCCCAGTGCCCTTGTTATAAAATGCTTTTTCGGATGGAATCTTGCTTCATCGGCGGTTATTTCGCCTCTGTCAACAAGAAGCTGAACAACGGAATGATCCTTTGTTACCTGTTCTATTCCGTTTTCGGTAACATGATATGCCCTGCTGTCGCCGGCATGGATAACATGAGCCATTCCGCCGCAGACTATGGCTGCCACTATGGTTGTTCCCATTCCTCTGAGATCCGGATCCCTTTGGGAACGGTCGAAAACAGAAACGTTTGCAGCGGTTACAGCAGTCTGGAGAATGCCTCTTATAGAGTTATCGCCAAAGCCGCTGCCGTATGCGGCAGTAACGCTGTCGGTAACGATATCACATGCGGTGCGGCTTGCGATATTTCCGCCTTTTTCACCGCCCATACCGTCACATACAACGGCAAAAACCGCATCCTCGCCGAGAACGCCGCAGTTAAAATCGTCCTGGTTCATTTCGCGGACGTTACCTACATCGGTTTTTCCAAAAGCTTTCAGCATATCATTCTTCACCTCTTTTTCCTATCCCTTTAAAATTATGGAACCAATAGTTCCATGCCCTTCCTATGCGCCAGTTGTCAAATCCTTTTACCACAAGGCGGGCAACTTCGTTCGGAGGTTCCGGAGATTTGTATTTTTCTTTGCGGATGCTTCCCGCCATTTTGATGTATTCTACTACATGATACATTCTCTCCGCCTCCTTACAAAATTTTCTTTAATAATTTATTGTATATCTAATTTGGCCGTATGTCAAATTTTATTCCGAAAGAGTTCCTCCTGCTTCGGTTTTAATAGTAGTTCTGCGAAGCTGGCCGCAGGCGGCGTTGATATCGCTGCCAAGTTCTCTGCGGATAGTGGCATTCTGGCCGTTATCGTTAAGGAGTTTTGCAAAAGCTTCAACAGATTCGCGCTTTCCGCGTTTATAGCCTGTTTCGTTGACTTTGTTGACCGGAATAAGGTTAACATGTGCGCCCATACCTTTAAGGAGTTTTATAAGCTCCATGGCATGCTCCGGCTGGTCATTGACTCCGTCAATAAGCGCATATTCAAAAGAAATGCGGCGTCCGGTAATATCAAAATAATCGCGGCAGGCTTTTATCAGTTCATCAATGGGCCAGCGTTTTGCAACGGGCATTGTTCTTCTTCTGATATCATCGTTGGGAGCATGGAGCGAAACGGAAAGCGTTAGCTGAAGTTTTCTTTCCGCAAGGGCATATATTTTATCAACAAGCCCGCAGGTGGAAAGAGATATATGCCTCATGCCGAGGTTAAAGCCGTTATCTGAAGAAAGTATGGTAAGAAAATCCATAACGTTATCAAAGTTATCAAGGGGTTCGCCTATGCCCATAAGAACAAGGGACGCGATTTTTTCGCCGTGTTCCTCCGCATCCTTTGCCGCAAGATAAACTTCGGAAAGCATTTCGGACGGAGTAAGGTTTCTGCAAAGTCCGGTAAGGGTGGATGCGCAGAAGGTGCATCCCATTCTGCAGCCGCACTGGGTGGAGATGCAAAGGCTGCCTCCCCTTTTATAGGCCATACGCACGCCTTCAACATGTTCGCCGTCCGCAAGGCGGAAAAGGTATTTTACCGTTCCGTCGATTTTTGAAACGAGCCTTCTTTCAATTGTGACTTTTGAAAGGTCGTATTCGGCAGAAAGTTTTTCCCGAAGAGCCGCAGGAAGATTTGTCATTTCGGAATAATCGAAAACTCTTTTTTCATGGAGCCAGGAATATATCTGTTTTGCGCGGAACGCCGGCTGGCCCATGGCTTTAACTTCTTCGCAAAGCTTTTCGTATGTAAGTGAACGCAAGTCAGTCATCATTTTGTTTCCTTCCTCAGTTTTGCGAAATAGAAGCCGTCGGAATTGATTTCTCCCGGCATAAGTGTTACGGAAAAACCGTCTTTTGAATATTTGAGAAGTTCTTCCGGAAGTTTTTCCGGAACAAGTCCGCCCTCATCGATAAGGCGTTTTACTACCATGTCGTTTTCCTCTTTTGAAAGAGTGCAGGTGGAATATATCATAGTTCCGCCCTCTTTAAGATATCCGGCGGAAGTGGATGCTATTTTGTACTGAATCTTGGGGAGCATTGAAATTTCCGCAGGATCCTTGAATCTTATTTCCGGTTTACGGCGGATAACGCCAAGACCGGAACATGGAACATCGCAGAGGACTCTGTCGAATGTTCCGAGTTTTTCATTAAAAACAGTGGCGTCGTTTGCCTTTGCGGTAACAATGGAAAGACCAAGGCGTTCCGCACCGCCTTTAACAAGGCCGGCGCGCTTTGGATGAAGGTCACAGGCAACTATTTCGCCCTCGTTTTCCATGAGCTGGGCAACGGTAAAAGTTTTGCCGCCGGGTGCTGAACAAACATCGAGCACCCTTTCGCCTTTTTGAGCACCGACCGCTTTTGCACAGAGCTGGCTGGAGACATCCTGAACATGGAAAAGACCGTTTTTATATGCTTTTGTGCTCTGGGGAGCAACGGAATTTATGATAAGAGCATCCGGAACGATATCCGTGAGCACAGCTTTTACATTTTCTTCCGCGAGGATGCTCAAAAGCTCCTCGGCGGTTGTTTTGGTTGTGTTCACCCTTGCAAAAATCGGTACGGCACCAAGAGATTCCCTAAGGGCGGTTTCTGTTTTTTCGTCGCCGTATTCATTGCACCATTTTTTACAGAGCCAGATGGGTGCGGAATATTCCGCAGAAAGGCGGCCTATCTTATCAAGGCGGGAAAAATCGAATTTTTTCCCGTCCCTTAAAAAGGAACGTAGAATTCCGTTTACAAAACCGGAGGCTTTTGCAAATCCAAGCTGTTTTACTGCCTCAACGGTTTCGTTAAGGGCTGCATTGTCCGGAACGGAATTCATATAGATAAGCTGATAAAAACCTATCCTAAGGCATTCCAGCACCGCCGGTTCAAGGCTTTCCAGCGGTTTTGATGAGTATTTTTTTATGATTTTATCAAGGGTTATCCGGCGTTCAAGAACACCGTAGAACAGAACAGAAACAAAAGCTCTGTCGCGGTGCTCAAGCTGAGCACCGGAAAGCAGCGCATCGAGCACGATATTTGAAAAACCGCCTTCGTTAACTCTTAAAAGCGCTTTTACTGCAAGTGTTCTTGTGTTCGCCATGACTTTAAAACTCCTTTAATTTAAAAATCAGTCTCTTCTTCTGCCGCCAAAAATAAGAATAAGGCGCAGAAGCTGTGCAAGAGAAGAAACAAGTGCCGCAACATAGGTAAGGGCCGCAGCTTTAAGGACCTTTTTTGCTCCGGTTATTTCTTCTCCATAAAGGATGCCGCTGTTTGCAAGGGTGGTTATGGCTCTGTCGGATGCATTGAATTCAACCGGCAAAGTTACAAGCTGGAAGATCGCAAGTGTTGCAAAAAGGAGTATTCCGAGGTTTACAAGATACTGTGAAGAAAAGAGAAAACCGATGAATATTACCGGAAGATAGAGCCAGGAGCCTATCTGGGTTACGGGGATTATCATTTCTCTTATTCTTATAGGCTTATAGTTTACTGCGTGCTGTACCGCATGGCCAGCTTCGTGAGCAGCAACGCCGATAGCGGCAATGGAAGTGCTGTTATAAACGCTGTCCGAAAGGTTTATGGTCTTGTTTCTCGGATTGAAGTTATCCGTAAGGTTTCCGGAAATATGGCGGACATCAACATCATAGATACCGTTCTGCTGAAGGATATATTCTGCCGCCTGGGCTCCGGTCATGCCGCGCATTGTTCCGACTTTGCTGTATTTACTGAAATTGCTGTTAACCTGACTTTGTGCCCAAAGACCAAACAAAAGCGCCGGAACGATGAGAATCAGATAATAAATGTCAAAGTAATAGAAAAAGGGCATTATATTCACCTCGATTTTATTTTCCGAAGGCAGTTCCCTTCAAAAGGCGTCTGCCTCTTATGAAATCTGCGCCGGACATTTTATTTTTTCCCTCCGGCTGAACGGTTATGAATTCAACTGCGCCGTTTTTGCATCCGACGATGAAGCGTTTTTCGTCAAGAAGAGTTCCTTCTTCTCCGGAAAAATCTTCGGCTGCTTTTGCGGCATGTATTTTTATGGATTTTCCGTCAAGGAAGGTGTATGCCATGGGCCAGGGATTAAGTCCGCGAACAAGGTTATGAATCTCCTCTGCGGTTTTGGAATAATCGATCTCGCCCATTTCTTTTTTAAGCATGGGAGCATAGGTTGCTTCCTCCTCGGCCTGGGGCTCGCCCTTAACTTCGCCTTTATCGAAAAGTTCAAGAGTTTTTTCGATGGATTCTGCGCCGAGTTCTGCCATTCTGTCAAAGAGTTCTCCGGCTGTTTCGTCCTCGCCGATGGGGAGTTCAAATTTCATTATCATATCGCCGGTATCCATTCCTTCCGCCATATACATAGTGGTGACGCCGGTTACTTTATCGCCGTTTATTACGGACCACTGGATAGGTGCGGAGCCGCGGTATTTTGGAAGAAGGCTTCCGTGGACGTTTACGTTTCCGAGGGGGGCAACGTCAAGGATATCCTTCGGAAGAATTTTTCCGTATGCGGCAACAACTGTGAGATCGGGTTTTAATTCCTGCATGATTTTAAGGGCTTCGCCGTCACGGAGTTTTGCAGGCTGAAAAACCGGAATATTATGTTCCATTGCAACAACTTTTGTTGCGGTGGGGGTAATTATCTGTTTTCTGCCAACGGGTTTATCCGGCTGGGAAAAAACGCCGACAACGTTTCTTCCGGTATCAATAAGTCTTTTAAGGATCGCTGCGGCAAAATCCGGTGTTCCCATAAAAACTATACGCATATCTTTCATTATTCCTCACCTTTTTCGATGGTAATTTCTTTTGCAAGGTCAACAAAACAAACGCCGTTGAGGTGGTCGATCTCGTGGCAGAAGGCTCTTGCTTTAAGTTCCCTTCCGCTTATTTCAAACCATTCTCCGTTTCTGTTCTGTGCACGGACCGTTACTGCCATAGGTCTTGTAACTGTTCCCCATTTTCCGGGGAAGGAAAGGCAGCCTTCGTTTCCGGTCTGTTCGCCTGCGGTTGCAACGATCTTGGGGTTGATAAGTTCGATAACACCGTCTTCATCGTAGCAGTCAACAATGCAGACTCTTCTCATAATGCCAACCTGGGGACCTGCAATGCCGACTCCGTCTGCCTCGTGCATGGTTTCTGCCATATCGTCAAGAAGGGTCCAGAGTTTTTCATCAAAGTTTTCAACCGGACGGCAAACTTTGCGAAGGATGGGGTCGCCGTCTTTAACTATATTTCTCAATGCCATTATTTTTTCACCTTTCCTGTCAGTTTATATCATAGGGGTCAGCCATGACCTCAATTTTAACAAAATCTTTATTTTTTGAAAATTCCTTTAAAGTTTCGCCCATGGTTTCAAAAAACGCGTTATCCGGTCGGTATTTTACTATCAGCTTCCAGCGCCATTTATCCGCAATTTTTGCAACATGGGATGGGGTCGGGCCAAGTATCCTTATAGGAATTTCTGTTTTTGCGACCTTTTCTTCAATAAGCTTTGAAAAAGCAACGGCCGCATCCCTCGTCTGTTTTTCATTTGTTCCGCTGAAAAGAACGGAACCCATTGAACAGAACGGAGGATAGAGCATAACTTTTCGGTTTATTATCTCGTCCTCATAGAACATCCGATAATCCTGAGCGCAGGAGCGTTCAATAACGCTGTGTTCCGGTGAATGTGTCTGGATATATGCCCTGCCGGAAAGTTTTGCTCTTCCGCATCTTCCGATTACCTGGGTAAGAAGGCCGAAGGTGCGCTCATAACTGCGGTAATCTCCGCCGTAAAGGCTCATATCCGCTGCAAGAACACCGACCAATGTTACGTTTGGAAAATCAAGGCCCTTTGCTACCATCTGGGTGCCGACCATGATATCGTATTTTCCCTCTGCAAAATCTGCAAAGTGCTTATCGTGGCTGAATTTTGCCATGGTGGTATCAAGGTCCATACGAAGTATCCTTGCATCCGGGAATACCGCCCGTATCTCGTCCTCAACCTTCTGCGTTCCACAGCCGGAATACATTACGTATTCGCTGCCGCAGGCATCGCATTTTATGCTTGCCGGTTCGCTGTGTCCGCAGTAATGACACATAAGCCTTCCGTTTGCCCTGTGATAGATAAGCGGGATATTGCAGCGGGGACATTCTTTTACCGTTCCGCATTCCGCACATCTTGCAATGGTGTTATATCCTCGGCGGTTCATAAGAAGGATGGACTGCTGTTTATTATCAAGGTTATACTGTATCTCTTCCGCAAGGGCTTCGCTTAAAACGCCCGTCCTTCCGGAAAGTATCTCCTCTTTCATATCTATTATGACCGATTCCGGAAGTTTTGCACCGCCGTATCTTTCGGTCATTTCAAAAAGGGCAATCCTGCCTTTTTTAGCTTTATAAAAAGTTTCTATGGATGGAGTTGCAGAAGCAAGAAGAAGAGGGATTCCAAGCTTTTTGCTTCTGAATGCCGCCGCATCCCTTGCGTGAAAACGGGGCGAACGGTCGGATTTATAGCTCTGCTCCTGTTCCTCGTCCATAATGATAAGTCCGAGTTCTTTTGCCGGAGCAAAAACAGCGGAGCGTGTTCCGACGATTATTCTTGCCTTTCCGCTTGCGATGCGCTTCCATTCGTCAATGCGTTCTCCTGCAGAAAGTGCAGAATGCATAACGGCAACAGCATCGCCGAAATATGCAAAAAATTTATTCATCATCTGGGGAGTGAGCGAAATTTCCGGCACCATCAAAATTACCTGGCGGCCTTTTTCGATCTCTCTCTGGATGAGTTTTATAAAAACCTGGGTCTTTCCGCTTCCGGTAACTCCGAAAAGGAGCGAAACCGTTCCTTTATCTTCGTCACATAGCTTTGAAATGCCATCAAAGGCATTCTGCTGTTCCTTTGAAAGAACTATATCGTTCGGGTCGATGCGGCGGTAACCGTCTTTGTATGGTCTTCGAAAGGTTTCCTGTTCAAAAAACTCAAGAACGCCTTTCTTTTCAAGGCCCTCTACCACCGCTTTTCCTGCGGCGGTAAAATAGCTGATTTCCTTTACGCAGGCAGCGCCGGCTTCTTCAAGAAAATCAAGGACTTCTTTTTGTTTTGGGGTGGGCTTTTTAATAAGGGAACTTCCCTCTTCCATAAGCTCAAGCTGTTTATCGGAGATGCGGACCATTTTTTCGGTTTCGTCGCCGATTTTTCTTTTTGCGGTTTCTTCCCTTTCAAGAAGTCCCCTATTTGCCATAGAATCGATAATAGCAGAATCCAAAAAGCCGAAAGCCTTGTTTATATTTGCGCCCTCGGCGCCGTTTTTCTTTTTGCGAAGCCAGTTGAGTATTCTCTGTTCCTCGTCATCCTCGGAAGATTCTGCCTTTGCATAATATTTATAGACCGGCTTATAATTAAGCCCGGGAGGGAGCATAGCTTTTACCGCTTCAAAAAGCGGACAGAATGTATGGACCGCAAGATATTCCGCAAGCTCCATAAGCTCCTTTGAAACGACAGGCTCATCATCCAGAAGGTCAAAAATGCTTTTCAGTTTTTTGGGATCCCCTTCCGGTTTTTCGCAAAGGTCAAAAACCATTCCCTGGCGTTTTTTTCCTCCGGCGCCAAAAGGCACCATAACGCGGCAGCCGATTTTTATTTTTTCTTCAAATTCCGCCGGAACGGAATAATCAAAAAGTTTATCAAAGCCAAAAGCGGCTTTATCAACGGCTATTTTTGCTATCATAATAAAGCCCCTTTCGCTGATCTGTTTTTATCGGGATTTTTCTATAGAATACCCTCGCCGCTACGCGGCCCGCTCCCCTTTAACAAGGGGCGCTTTTTTACGAAAGATCCATATCGTCGAGATAAAGATATCCGTTTGCTGCGATATAATCTTTTCTTCCCTGAAGGTTATCTCCGAGAAGAAGGTCGAACATCTGGGATGTTGCGGCCGCTTCGCTGGGAGTTACTTTTATAAGGCGGCGGGTTTCCGGATTCATGGTTGTGAGCCACATCATATCCGGTTCGTTTTCACCAAGACCTTTGGAACGCTGGATGGTAAATTTTGCTTTTCCGAGTTTTTCGATTATCCTTGTTTTTTCGTCCTCGGTATAGGCAAAATAAGTGTCGTCCTTACAGGTTATTTCATAAAGCGGAGATTCCGCAATATATACATATCCTTCCTCGATAAGGGTCGGAGTAAGGCGGTAAAGCATGGTAAGGATAAGGGTTCTTATCTGGTATCCGTCAACGTCCGCATCGGTACAGATTATAACTTTGTTCCAACGAAGGTTATCGATATCAAAGTTTGAAAGTTCCTTGTTTGCTTTGCTCTTTACCTCAACACCGCAGCCGAGAACTTTAAGAAGGTCGGTTATGATATCGCTTTTGAAAATCTTTTCATAATCCGCTTTAAGACAGTTGAGTATTTTTCCTCTTACGGGCATGATTGCCTGAAATTCGGAGTCCCTTCCCTGTTTACAGGAACCCAATGCGGAGTCGCCCTCTACGATATATATTTCGCGGCGGTTTGTATCCTTTGTTCTGCAGTCAACAAACTTTTGGACACGGTTTGTCATATCCATGGTCGCGGTGAGCTTCTTTTTAAGGTTCTGGCGGGTCTTTTCCGCATTTTCACGGCTGCGCTTATTGATGAGCACCTGTTCCGCAACTCTTGCAGCATCATCGGGATTTTCGATGAAGTAAACTTCGAGCTGATGTTTGAGGAATTCCGTCATGGCCTCGGCAATGAACTTATTGGTAATTGCCTTTTTTGTCTGGTTCTCATAGGACGTCTGGCTTGAGAAAGAGGAGGAAACAAGGATAAGACAGTCCTCAACGTCCTGGAAGTTTATTTTACTCTCGTTTTTGAGATATTTGTTGTTTGATTTAAGATAGGCGTCTATCTGGCTTACAAAGGCGGATTTTACCGCTTTTTCCGGAGAGCCGCCGTGTTCAAGGTGGCTGGAGTTATGATAATACTCTATTGCTTTCACCTTGTTGGAGAAGCAGCAGGCTATCTGCATCTTTACTTTATATTCCGGTTTATCCTCGCGGTCGCGGCCGGTGCGTTCGCCCTGCCAGAACTGTGTTCCGGTAAGAACCGCTTCTGTTCCTGCTATTTCTTTTACATAGTCGCTGATGCCGTTTTCATAAACATATTCGTATGTTTCAAATCCGCCGGTTATCTTCTGGTCACGAAGGACAAAGATGATGCCCTGGTTAACAACTGCCTGGCGCTTTATGGCTTCCTGATACCATTCAAGGGGAATGGAAATATCGGTAAAGACCTCGCGGTCCGGCTTCCATCTTATTTTCGAACCGGTTTTGCGTTTTGTTGTGGCCTCTTTTTGAAGGCCGCCGATGTTTTCGCCCTTTTCAAAATGGAGTTTATAAATAAATCCGTCGCGGCAGATTTCCGCATCCATCCATTCGGAGGAATACTGGGTTGCGCAAAGACCAAGACCGTTAAGGCCAAGGGAAAATTCATAATCGCTTGCGCTTTCATATTTTCCGCCTGCATAAAGTTCGCAGAAAAGAAGTTCCCAGTTATATCTCTGTTCGTTATTGTTCCAGTCAACGGGGCAGCCGCGGCCAAAGTCCTCAACTTCGGTGGAGCCGTCATTATAGCGGCTGATAACGATTTTTTCGCCGTAGCCCGCTCTTGCCTCGTCTATTGCGTTGGAAATAATTTCGAAAGCGGCGTGTTCACAGCCTTCGATTCCGTCGGAACCGAAAATAACCGCAGGGCGTTTTCTAACCCTTTCGGCGCCTTTTAATGTCTGTATGCTTTCGTTTCCGTATTCTTCGCGTTTCTTTGCCATTTCTTCCTCCGGTATATAAAATTCCAACTTATATTATATAACTTTTCCCTTTATTTTTCAATTAATATTATATCAATTTATATATAAAATAAGGGCGGCCTTTTGCCGCCCTTATTCTTTCTTTGTTTACCAATTGATGTCTTCTTCGTTCAAAACAACCGTTATATGGTTAAAATTATCCCTGTCAACAAAGTTAACGGTTATATCCGTTCCGTCAAGACGGAAGTTTTCGATGATATCGTATTCATCCCAGCCTTCGGCCTTTGCTCTTTTCTTACCGGTTTTTGTAAGCATATCAGAAAAAACAATGCGTCTTCCGGTTTCGATATTGAAAATCTGTGTCGGAGATTTTTTCAGTTCATATTTTGTACTGTTTTTTCCTTCAAAAGATTTCATATCATCGCTCATAACAAGGAAATATTTATCCCCGAGTATCTCGGCATTGATAAAATGCCAACCGCCGGAATAGTCCTCCGGTTTTTCAATGCCAAGTTCCTTTCCGATGGCTTCGGGGCTAAAAAATTTTTCCGCACAGTCGGTTATGGATTTATTGATTTTATCAGAATATTTATATACATCCCGAAGAACCGCATAACCGAAGCCGGGAATATACTGAAGCGCTTCTTCTTCGGATTCTTCAAGCTTCTGATAAATAATGTTTCTGTCGCCGTTCCGGAAGTATTTCACCGGTTCAAGTTCGGTAAAATATCCTTCCATATCGTTCGGCTTTGAAGTTACCATATACGCGTCGAGGAAAGTATCGGTTTCAAGCATTACGCCCCCATCAAAATACGGGTTATCAAAGTCGAAAAAGACGTGATCCGCAGTCATGCTCCAGCCTTCTTTAGGCATGGAAACAAACTCTTCTTTAATCCGGTAATATGAGCCAAGGTCATCCGCAGGCTGATATACCGCAAGGGTCATATATTCGTTAAGAACTTTTGCAATATCGGTTCTTCCGTAAAAAAGTTCTTCGGTTGAAAGGCGTTTTCCGCTTTCGATATCCCAAACCGCCGTTTCCGCATGATAATTGAGCCAGACGCCCTCATTGTAATCAAAATCCATATAATCCATGGTTACAGCGACGGAAAGATATCCGTTTTTTGCGGAAACATAGCAGGCCGCGGGCTGGCCTTTTTTATAAACCGCATCACGGTACGGTCCCCAGAGGTCATAACCGCTTTCCGCCGGAATAGTTTTTGAAGAGCTTCCGGAATTATCCGAAGCCTCTAAATCCGCTTTCATCTGCTTCATTCTTTTCTTTGCATCTTTTATGCTTTCGCAGATGAATTCATTTACTTCGGCCTCAAGTTCTTTATCCGTCAGCGCATCGAGATAATAAGTTTCCGTTCCGTCCGGATGGGTTTTTATTTCAAGAGGGATATATCCTTCACCAAGGGTATATTCATAGCTCGGGATTTCCGTTTCGTCAAAAATCACGCCCGCTCCGATGCCTTCGTATTTTTCAAAGGTTTTTTCTTCGTATTCAAATCCGATATCCCTTACCGTTACATAACCGGCTTTTGCAACGGCAAGCTGGCCCTCGTCTGTAAGTATCCATTCAACAAGTTTTCTTACCGGGGAATCTTTTGGCTCTTCTGCATTGAAAATGGCATAGTTATAGCCGAGAAGAGGATAGGTTCCGTTTGCCATGCTGTTTTTGTTCACTTCGGCACCGTCAACTTTTATGAATTTTATTCCGTCACCGCCGCCGTACATATCCGCGGCATAGGCATATACGGAATATCCTATGGCATTTTCGGCGTTATCGTTTACGGCAATCGCATCCATAAGCCCCACCATGGAGCTTGGCCTTGCTTCTTCCGGCGCATCCATAAGGGGAACGTCGCCCATGAATTCAAGCATAAAATTCTGGCTTCCGGAATCGCGGTTTCGCTGATAGGCGATGATTTCGGCGTTGTTTCCGCCGACCTGCTTCCAGTTCGTTATTTTTCCGGAATAGATATCCCGAAGCTGTTCCTGCGTAAGCACATCGACGGGGTTGTTTGCGTTGACAACAAAAACAAAACCTTCATAGGCAACGGGAACTTCCTCGAGTTCGATTCCTTCATTTTTCGGGCCTTCACGCTGTTCTTCCGAAAGGGGAACGCTGAAAACCATATCCACGTTTCCGCGCACCAGTTCATAAAGGGAACCCCAGCTTGTTGTGTGATTGACGTCCTTTTTTGCTTCTTCAAAGGTTTTTCCGAAAATTTCGGCACGGATGCCGGCTTCCAGCGGGATCAGCGAAGTTGAGCCGTCGATTTTCGGGAAATTTTCACGGAGATACTCAAGGCTTTCCGGGTCTGCTTCTTTTGGTTCTTCCGGTTCTTCAGCCTTTGGAACAAACGGGATAGAAAATTCCGCCGCGATTCTGAAACTGCTGTATTTTCCGTTTTTCTCTTCCAGAACGGTTTTTATTATTCTGTATTCCCCTTCCGGCAAGGTTCCGTAAAGCCATACAAAATCAATTATTTGCTGCCTGTTTTCGCCCGGTTCAACCGGATATGCGGGTTCACTGAATCCGGCGTGTTCCGGAATAATTTCAAGACTGCACCATCTTTCGTTTTCTAAAATCTGAATATTGAAATCTTCGCTGAAAATGATTTCTTTTTCGGATTCGCTTTTTATTTCAACCGTAACTTCATTTTCAGAAGCAGCGGTAACTTTCATTTTCGCGGGTGCGTTTTCATCGGGAATTATCGTCGCCTCTTCCCCGGTACTTTTTGCAACCGGAATTTCTTCTTTTGAACATCCGCAAAACAGCAGCAGAGCCGCCAGAATGATTGCCGTTATTCTTTTCATGTTCCACCTCACAAAATTCCGTTTTATCTTTCTCTTACAGAAACCTCAAATTCCGCTGATATTTGCTGTTCTGCACATTTTTCGCCCATATCGTTCTGAAAATCCACATGCTTCAAAATACGGTATCTCCCGTCCGAAAGTGCGCCGTAGCGCTGTTCAAGATTTGCGGACCAGACTGTGCTTTTTCCAGGCATTATACCATAGGCCACCATGTAAAAAAAATTTCCTTCCGCTCTTTCCTCAACCGTTTCCCATTTTCCATTTTCAAAATATTCAAGAAAATAGGGTTCGCCGTAAAAAAGCTGCATATCCGAGTTGTTGGTTATTTTTATACTTATGCTTTTGTTTGAAGCTCCCATAACCTCAACCGTAACAAGATTCGGGTCTATCTGCGGTCCGTCAGCAACAGACTCATCCGAAGTGCATCCTGCAAAAATAAGCAAAATAATCAACAAAAGCCAAAAAATCCTTTTCATTATTTCTCCTTTAATGCAGAAAGTGCCGCCGCCTTTTCGGGCAGCGGCACTCCTTTGTGGTTTAAACAAGGTTTGCGTAAATATTGTATTCTCCCGTTGCGGCATCCACTTCCACAAAAAGATAGATAGCGCCTTCGGTAATTTTTTCCGGAATAAGAACAGTTTTTTCCGGAATGGTATAAACTCCGTTCGCATCTCCGGCCATGGGAAGATAGCAGTCGTTTTCAATATCTTCCTGTGAAACCGGATTATAAAGGTTTATAACATAATATTTTCCGTCAAAATAGGAACCTTCATAATGTCCTTCGACCCAGAACGCGTTTATGATTTCATCGCCGGAAGAAGTATCATAAAGAACAACCGAAACGGAATCTTCCTCCACGGTAATCTCTATTCTGCGCTTTTTGTTCAGTTCTTCTTCAACGGTACGAAGATCATCATAACCGTTCCCGCCGGTAACAGGGTTATTTACTGAGTTGTTTACAAAATATTTGTAAAGAACGGATTTTAATGAAACACCCTCCTGGGGTTCATACACTTTTTCATCTTCAGAAACGGATGAAGAAGCATAGGAAGGATAATATTCCGCCACGGGTTCGTCGTCTTCTTCTCTGAAGCCGTCGGAATCTTTCTCAACTTCCGCTACGATATCGGACCTGTCATTTACCTGGTCCGCAAAAGTTTCAGCATCCGGATAAGCCATGGGCTCCTCTACGGCAAATTCCTGGGCTGCCATATTATCCAGCCCTATTTCACCGGAAAGTGCGCCCGCCATTATCGGAAGGCCAACCGCGATAAGAACAACGGCGGCGGCCGCTGCGGCATATCTTGAATATTTTTTAAAAGGAATAACCTTTGTTTTGGGCTTTTCCGCTTTGTCAAAAATGCTTTGAGCATCGGGAATTTCCGGTATTTTTATATTTTCGTCAAAAGCTTTTAATTTTTCCGCAAACTCGTGCTCAAAACTGAAGTCTTCGTGCTCAGCCATTGTTCTCACCTCCCAGCATCTCTCTTAATTTTGCATATGTACGGTGGAGTTTTGAACTTACCGTACCCTGGGGTTTGCCCATCATATCGGCAATTTCCCTGTTTGTATATCCATGGAGCACCGAAAGAATTATCATCATTCTTTCATCCCCATCAAGTTTTGAAAGCGCCGCGGAAAGGCTTGCGCTTTCGGCAATATCCTCTTCTATATTATCCAGATCCATCGAAGGAGTTTCTATAAGATCATCAAGATTATAGGTTCCTCTGCGTTTTATTATCTCCGAAATTTCTTTCTTGCATTTAGTGCTCAGAATACGAAAAGCCCATGGACAGAAAGAATTTGGATCCCGCAGTTTTCCTATGCCTTTCCATATTTCAACGAAAGTATCGGAAACAACATCTGCGGCACTGTCCGCATCGCCGACGGAATAAAGGGCAAATTTATACAGATCCTTATAGCAGGAATAATACAAATCGGAAAAGGCGTTCTTATCTCCTTTGGACGCCATGACAACCAATTCATTATTAACTTTCATAACCACACCACCAATCATGGCTATCACTATATTAGTGCAAAAAAATTACCGTTTTGTTGCATATAAAACAAAATTTTTTCAATAAAAAATTTTATAGAATGATTATACAATAAATATATGAACAAATTTAATCTTTTTCAGAATATTTTGAAAAAATCAACGTTTTTCTGCCTTGTTTGACAAATTTCTTCTATAATAGTATAGTTAAAATGTTATGCAGTCCCTTATTATTGAAAGGAATACAGATGAACATAAAAGGTATAAAAATTCTTTGTTCCCTGGTGGCGTTCGCTGTTCTTGTTTCGTTTTCGTCCATTGAGGCTTTTGCCGGAAACTATTATTTTTCCCATATCGGAACAGTTCCCCGGGCGGCTATGAACACAAACAGCGAATCGGACAACTATCATCCCAACTGGGAATACTGGAGCCAGGGAGCTTCAAAATACAGCGCTATGCGAAGCTATGGCTGCCGCATAGCGGCCCAGGCAAAAATGCTTGTTGAAATGGGTGCCGCATCCCCGGATGAAACCATTTTCAATCCGGATATCTATAAGGAATGGGCAACGCCCGATTATTTTGAGGAAAGCATTTCCGAAAAATTTCCGGTGGGCGGCGGCGCTGTTGCCTATGCAAAAGAACAGGGCATAACCGTTACCAACGGATATGTTTCCCTTTCCGGAACAAACAGCGCTGATGATATCGCCCTTGTTATGGAATACATAAACAGCGGATATTATGTTATCCTCCATTCTTCCGCACATCAGGCCTATGTCGGAAGGGCCGCATCTATTGATGCCGGAGAGCCGGTTATACTGGATTCCCGTTCCGACTGCTCTTATAAACAAAGCCTTTGCGAAACCTATCGCGGATATACTCTTACAAGATTTACAAGGCTTTATTATTTTTCGGTCCTCGGACAAAATCCGGAAAATCCCGGCGAAGGCGGTGAAATAATTCCCGGACCTGGCGAAAACGAAGGCGGCGGAGAGGATATCCCCCAGCCTTCCGTAACGGTTTATTTTGAAAAAGACAGCAAATGGGCTGTTGAAGAAACTAATGCCACCCTTGCCGCAAGAGCGACCTTTCCCGGCGTTCTCAACAGCAGAGTAAATGAAATCGGAATCGAGCTTTATGATTCTTCTGATACACTTCTTGCCGAAAAAAGTGAAAATCCGGGATATTCCGGAATGTATGAATACGGAAGAATGTGGTACGACACAAACGAAGAACTTGGCATAACTCTTGAGCCTGCAACGGATTATTACTGCGTTTTCCATATAGTAATCGACGGCGAAAAATATGAAAGCGAAGCATTTACCTTTACCACAGAAGGCGAAGTTAAACCGGATTTTCTGCTCGGCGACGTAAATCTTGACGGTATCATAAACGCTTTGGACAGTCAGCGGCTTTATGAACACATAGTCGGTAAAAATCCGTTAGAAAGCGACATTGCATTTCGTGCTGCTGATTTGAATATTGATTCAAATATAAATGCTCTAGACAGTCAGCGGCTTTATGAACATATAGTCGGTAAAAATCCTCTCAAATAAAAACAGCCCATTACGGGCTGTTTTTTTATTTAAAACTCTGTCATTTCCGTAAAAACGATTCCTTCCGGCGTTGTAACTCCGCCATAGATTTTATCATCAAATCTTCCGGTGCTCATATAATGCTCAAGCATATATTTTGCGGTAAAAGGCATTTCACGGTCGCATACTTTATCAAAATCCACCCATTCAAGACTGCCCTCGCTGCAGTCTTTTTTTATCTTTGCATCATCCTTCAAATCTGCAAAGAAATAATAATTCTGGCGGATCTCATTATTCTTCATACGAAGAGTGACGTAACGGAACTTAAGGTTTTCAATATCATCTTCCGTAAGTCCGATCTCCTCATTCATTTCGCGAAGCATGGCTGCTTTTGCATCATTAAGCTCATCTTTTTCAAAATGCCCGCCAACTCCGCACCATGAGGGAGCAACAACCCTTGAACCGATTCTGTAAAGCATAAGCATTTTGCCGTTTTGAGTAAGATATATTGCAGTCATATTGCGAAGTTTGCCGTCCATAAAGCCGCCTCCTTAAATATTTTTATAATAAATATAACTTTTATAAGTAATATCCATATGATATTTCTTGAATTCTGTTTCTTTTCTTACAATAAAACCAAGTTTTTCAAGAAGCCTGCGGGAAGCTGTGTTTTCGGCGGCAACCTCTGCAGTTACAGTTTTTGCTCCTCTTTCTTTTATCCACTGAAGCAAAACTCCCACTGCTTCACTGCCGAAACCGTTCTTCCAATAATCCTTATGAATACAATATCCAATATCGAATTCTTCTCCGTTTTCATCGGGAAAAGTACTTATTGAACCAATCTTTTCACCTGAATTAAGAGAAATTATAAAATAAAAGCCGTCATCAACATCCTGAATATTGTCAAATGCTTTTTGAAAAGCATCATCTATAAATTCCGGTGTCGGGTCGCTTAAATATTTTCCATTTTCTTCATCAAACCACATTGAACTGACGAAAGAAACATCATTTTTATCGTAACTGCGAAGATAAATTCTGTTCCCTTGAATCGTTTCCGGAATTTTCATAAAGCACCTCGCACAATGGAATAAAAACATTATAGCATAAAAAAAACAAAAGAAAAAGCCACTAAGTTTCCTTAGTGGCTTTGTTGCGGCACCGACCTATTTTCCCGGGAGGCTGCCCTCCAAGTATCTTCGGCACGAACGGGCTTAACTACTGTGTTCGGAATGGGAACAGGTGGGACCCCGCCGTAATAAGCACCGCATATATTGGTGACCCGAGGGGGATTCGAACCCCCGTTGCCGGCGTGAGAGGCCGGAGTCTTAGGCCACTTGACCATCGGGCCGGATTGGTGCACCATCAGGGACTCGAACCCGGGGCCCGCTGATTAAGAGTCAGCTGCTCTACCAACTGAGCTAA
>JAFSDS010000057.1 GCA_017436125.1 Oscillospiraceae bacterium
AACAGCCTTTCTGGAAAGTTATGGGCTTACCGTTATCCGCATCCCCAATAATGAAGTCAAGCGCAATTTCCGTGGAGTTTGCGAGTATATCGATGCTGCGGTAAAACAATCCCTCAGTCAGCTTCGCTGACAGCTCCCTTTGCACAAGGGAGCCTTTTTGAAACCGGTAATTATTGCAAAAATCCGACCTACGATCGAAACCATAGGTCGGATTTAACTGTTTTACGGGCACCCGCTCAAAGAGCGGCTTTTTTTTTATGATTATAAACAAAAATCCCGCCGCAAAGGCGGGATTTAATTATTTTATTATCTTACACGGTAGGTTGCATAATAAACGTTTTTACCGGAAAGGTCTTCGCCAAAGTCAACAGCATAAAAACCAAATTTGGTAAAGAAGTCAAGGGAGTTCTGGGGAACTTCTGCAACAACGGCCTTCGGCTTCTGGTCGGCGATGGCTGCGTTAATAAGTGCGGAAGCAACGCCGGATTTGCGGTAGTCGCGGTGAACACCGATGAAGAGAAGATGCATAACGTCGCCGGTGGAAGGGTCGGTTACGCAAAAACCGGTTACGATGCCGTCTTCGGTGGAAGCATAGATGGAGGAACTTTCACTGCGGCAAAAATGTTCAATAAGAGAAAGGGTTTCTTCACCTTTAAAGAAGAGTTCTTTTTCGATTTCCAGGAATTCGGGACTATCTGTAAGAATTTTTTTGACTTCGGACATGAACAGAACCACCTTTACGAAAAAAATAATACACTTTATTTTACCACATTATATGTTATGTATCAAGTTATAAAGGCGAAAAATGCAAAATTTTGCAAGAAAAAACCGGGAGGATATTCCTCCCGGAAAAATTATTTTTTATTCATGTAATGGGCGATGCCATAAAAAACACCGTAGAAAACAGCGGCAACCGGCCAGATTATCCATGTTCTGTGCCATTCAAAAGTATAAAAGCTCCAGCCAAGATATGCGGCTGTTACAGCACACCAATAAATTGTTGCGATTGGGTCAAGCTTTTTTTCGATCCTTTTGTTTTCGATGGAATAATCGTCCTGCTGTAAAAGTTTTTCTGTTGCAGTCCAGGGAATACCGTTGCGGATAAGGATATACACTCCGGCGGCAACGATCATAATAGTAAGGCAAAGACCGATTAAAACTTCGCCATCGGCCTTTTCAAAAAAAGCGCCGATGAAAAGCGGAATTGCCGCAAGAACGCAAAGACAAATTCCGATAACGCAATCACGGATATGTTTATCCCGAAGTTTGTTCTGGCGTTCTTTAACCATTCCGGAAACGCCGTAGGCAAGCTCTATGGGCTCTTTTTCAAGGTATTCATATTTGCTGGTCTTCATACCGCTGGTAATGAAAAGAGCAACAGCGGGCACCACAAAAAGCACCAGCGCGATGATACCGATGCCGCCGGCGGCGTTTTCATTGAGAACGGTTTTTCCGGATTCATAAAGAGAGATAAGGAAGAACATTATGATGGGGGAAAGAATGCAAAGCGCAACCCCAAGGGCAACCATGGGGGCAGTTTCGTCCTTGACTTTTATAAAATCGTTTGCTTCTTCCATAGTAACTTTGCGGAAGTGGCTTTCGCTTATTTCTTCTTTTGGAGCGGGAATCTCATCGCCGAGTTCATCTTTAAGAAGATAATCGGTGGATACGCCGAAGATTTCGCTGAGAAGAAGTATTTTATCAAGATCCGGAATGGAAAGGGCTCCTTCCCATTTTGAAACGCTTTGACGCGAAACACCCATTTTTTCCGCAAGTTCTTCCTGGGAAAGTCCTGCTTTCTTACGAAGTTCAATTATTTTGTCAGCAAGTATCATTGTTTTCACCTCGTTTTGATTTTTCGGAAGTTTTTCTTCCCATGGCCAAATAATACCAGTTTTTTCGGTGGCATGCCATAAACCGAACCTTTCAATTTGTCAACCGGCGGTTGCAGGGCTGTTGCATAAACAAAAAAGCCGGAAAAGCTTATTGCTTTTCCGGCTTTAAAGGTTCGGTAAAAAAATCAGAATGCGATTTTTTCTTCGATGTAGGAAACAAGTTCGCTGATGGGCATTCTTACCTGTTCCATGGAATCACGGTCACGAACGGTTACGCAGCCGTCTTCTTCAGATTCGAAGTCATAGGTGATGCAGAAGGGAGTACCGATCTCGTCTTCGCGGCGATAACGTTTACCGATGGAACCGGATTCGTCATAATCGACCATGAAGTGTTTTGCAAGTTCATCATGAACTTTAAGTGCGCCTTCGTTGAGCTTTTTGGAAAGAGGAAGAACCGCTGCTTTAAAAGGAGCAAGAGCGGGATGGAGGTGAAGAACGGTACGAACGTCTTTATCGCCAACAACTTCTTCGTCATAAGCGTCGCAGAGGAATGCAAGGGTTACACGGTCTGCGCCAAGGGAAGGTTCAACAACATAGGGGATATATCTTTCGTTGGTTTCGGGATCAAAATAATCCTGGGTCTTGCCGGAATGGTTGGTGTGCTGGGTAAGGTCATAGTCGGTTCTGTCCGCAACACCCCAAAGTTCACCCCAGCCGAAGGGGAAGAGGAACTCGAAGTCGGTGGTGCCGACGGAATAGAAGCAAAGCTCTTCGGGAGAATGGTCGCGGCGGCGAAGGTTCTCTTTTTTCATG
>JAFSDS010000058.1 GCA_017436125.1 Oscillospiraceae bacterium
CAAAAAAGCGCGGCTTTTAAAAGCCGCGCTTTTTTAATTTTCTCTTCCTCTTTTAAAAATCATCCGAAGGAACGGAGCAAGAAATTTTGGGCTGTTCATAACGACTATTTTCATAAAAAAGCACCTCCGCTATCTCGATTTGCAAAAAGCAGCAAAAAGAAGAAAAATAATAAGAAAAATGATTATGTAAGGCAGAAAACGAATGAAAAGCCCCATGAAAAATCCCGCCGCGAAAAGGATAAGGGGTATGTGGATATCGTTTTTTCGCCTTTTCAAAAATCATCCCTCTTTTCCGTTTTTTGTATGATATCCTATGCAAAAAACACACTTTCGGTTACATAACGGGCATTTTTTGCATTTTTGCGGCATAGTTTTAACCGATGATAAATATGGGGTGAAAATATGAAAAAATTTGTTTCTGTTATCCTTGCATTGGTTATGATATTTTCTTTTTCGGCAACAGCTTTCGGCGATGGAATAAGTATTTCGGCAAAGTCGGCGATTCTTATTGAACGCAATACCGGAAGAGTGCTTTTTGAATATGAGGCGGATACTCCCGTTGCTCCGGCTTCCATTACAAAAATTATGACTTTACTTCTTGTTATGGAGGCCATTGAAAGCGGAAAACTTTCTTTTGAAACAAAAGTCACCGCCAGCGAACACGCCTGTTCTATGGGCGGAAGCCAGATTTGGCTTGAACCTGGAGAGATTTTTACCATTCATGAGCTTTTAAAAGCCTCCGCAATAGCATCCGCAAACGATGCCTGTGTTGCTCTCGGCGAAGCTGTTTCCGGAACGGAGGAGGCTTTTGTGGAGCTTATGAATAAAAGGGCGGAAGAACTCGGAATGTCGAATACGGTTTTTAAAAACTGCACCGGTCTTGATGCCGAAGGCCATGTTTCCACCGCAAGAGATATAGCCAAAATGTCGGCGGAGCTTCTTTCCCATGACAAAATAAAAGAATATTCAACCGTATGGATGGATAGTCTGAGAAACGGAGAAACACAGCTTACCAATACCAATAAGCTCGTTCGCTTTTATAAAGGCTGCACAGGGCTTAAAACCGGGTCCACCGATGAAGCGGGATGCTGCCTTGCGGCATCTGCGGAAAGAGGAGGGATGGAGCTTATTTCCGTTACCCTCGGTTCACCGAATACCGACGAGCGCTTTGCCGCAGGAAGAAAACTCCTTGATTTCGGTTTTGCAAATTACGCCGTTGCAACACCGAAGCCGCCGGTGGAAGAACTGCACGAAATACCTGTCATCCACGGAACGGCAGAATCCGTAATGCCGGTTTTTGATGAACCGGAATCTTTTCTTCTTCCAAAAGGCCAGGAAACAATGATTGAGCAGTCCGTTGAACTTCCGGAAAAACTTGAAGCACCGGTGGAAAAAGGCTGCATCATAGGAAAGGTAAAAGTCAGCCTTAACGGAGGCGAGATAGGGGAATATAAAATTCTTGCCGGAGAAAGCGTTGAAAAAATGAGCTTTTTTGCCGCGCTTAAAATACTCTTTGAAGAAGCGGTTTCGACCGATTAAAAAATTTTTAAAAGGGGGCGATATTTCGTCCCCTTTATACTTGCAAAAATCAGCGTTTTAGGTTATTATATATACAGGATAATATCATTATTCAGGAGGTGCTTTAATGCCGAAGGTAGATTTTCGGTATCTTAAAGACTTTATCTCCGAAGAGGAATTTTCCGCAAAAGTAAAAAAAGCCGAAGAAGCACACCGCACTCTGATGACAAAATCCGGTGCGGGAAATGATTTTACCGGCTTTGTTGAACTTCCGGAGGAATATGACAGAGAAGAATTTTCCCGTATCATTTCCGCCGCAGAAAAAATAAGAAAGCAAAGCGATATCCTTATCGTTATCGGTATCGGCGGTTCCTATCTTGGAGCAAGAGCTGTTATCGAACTTGCAACTTCTCCTCTTCGCAACAGACTTTGTAAAGACGGCCCGGAAGTTTATTTCGCCGGCTGCAACCTCAGCCCGGATTATATGGCTGAAATAGCAGAGATCTGTGAAGATAAAGATTTTTCCGTAAACGTAATTTCAAAATCCGGTACCACAACGGAACCTGCCATTGCATTCCGCTTCTTCCGCGGACTTCTTGAAAAGAAGTACGGAAAAGAGGGCGCAAAGGACAGAATCTATTGCACCACCGACAGAGCCAGAGGAACTCTCAAGGCTGTTGCGGATAAAGAAGGATGGGAAACTTTTGTTGTTCCGGATGATATCGGCGGAAGATTTTCTGTTCTTACTCCCGTTGGCCTTCTTCCCATCGCCGCCGCAGGCATTGATATCAATGAACTTATGACCGGCGCAGCGGAAGCTAAAAAGGAATATGAAAACCCGAATTTTGCCGAAAACGAAGCAATGCAGTATGCCGCAGCAAGAAATATCCTTCTTGAAAAAGGCAAGGCACTTGAACTTCTCGTAAGCTATGAACCTTCTTTTGCCCAGATGGCAGAATGGTGGAAACAGCTCTTCGGTGAAAGCGAAGGAAAAGACGGAAAAGGAATTTTCCCCTGCTCCGCAATTTTCTCCATGGATCTTCATTCCCTTGGCCAGTTTGTTCAGGACGGCAGCAGAAACCTTTTCGAAACCGTTGTTCGCTTTGAAAAGGCAAAGAGAAAACTTGCTGTTGCCCCGGATGCTGAAAACTCCGACGGACTCAACTTCCTTGCAGGAATGGACATGCAGGAGATAAACGAAAAAGCAAGACTCGGAACTTTGGTTGCACACACCGAAGGCGGAGTGCCCAACATCGTTATCACCTGTGAAGAGAGAAATCCGAAAGAAATCGGAAAACTCATCTATTTCTTTGAAATCGCTGTTGCGGTTTCGGGCTATATGCTTGGGGTAAATCCCTTTAACCAGCCCGGCGTCGAAAGCTATAAAAAGAATATGTTCGCACTTCTCGGAAAACCGGGATACGAAGATATGAGAGCGGCTATCGAAGCAAAACTCGACTGATTTTCGGTCAAACTGCGTTCGCGCAATGATAATACATTATGAACAGAGGGAGACATTACTATGATCAAACTTATCCTTGGCCTTAAAGGCTCCGGCAAAACCAAATTTCTCATCGACAACATCGAAGAAGCAGTAAAAACCACTGAAGGCTGTGTTGTAGCTATCGAAAGAGGCGCAACCCTTCGTTTCGATGTAAGCCATGATGTACGTCTCATCGACATCGATGAATATGATATTACCGATTTCAATTCCTTCTACGGATTCCTTTCCGGCCTTATCGCAGGCAACTACGATATCAGCCATATCTTTGTTGACGCAACCTTCAAAATCGGCGGCCGTGACTACGATGCATTCGCAAAAATGACCGATAAACTCAAAAGACTTTGCGATGATTCCAACATCACCATGACCTTCACCGCATCCTGCGAAAAAGAAGATCTTCCCGAAAGAATCCACAAATACATCGTCGAAAGATAATCGAAAATGTAATAAAAGGCGCAGTCCACCGCAAGTGGATTGCGCTTTTTTATTTTGTGCGGTATATTTTTGTTGTAAAGCAGAGTATTTTTGCTTCTGCCGAAAATAAAAGGCGGTGATTTTATGACAAAAGAAAAGTTTGGCAGTTTTATTCTGGAAAACAGAAAAGCTCTTGGTATGACTCAGGAGGAACTTGCGCAAAAGCTTTTTGTTACAAATAAAGCTGTTTCAAAATGGGAAAAAGGATTAAGTTTTCCGGATATTGCAATGTTTGAACCTTTGGCGGAAGCTCTCGGCGTTTCCGTTGCGGAACTGATAGCAGGGGAAAAAGAGATCAAAGCAGAGGCAACAATAAAATC
>JAFSDS010000059.1 GCA_017436125.1 Oscillospiraceae bacterium
AATCAAAAGCAGATCGACCCCCGCCTTGAAAAATTAAAAATGCTGCTCGACAGCTAAGAACTAATTCTGTTAAGGAGGTGCTCATCATGGCGGTACCGAAGAGAAAGGTTTCTAAAGCAAGAAAAAATACAAGACGTTCCAGTGTTTGGAAGCTCTCTGCCCCGGCATTCTGCAAATGCCCCCAGTGCGGCGAACTTAAAACTCCCCACGTAGTATGCCAGAATTGCGGATACTACAAAGGTAGAGAAGTCGTCAAAGTCGAAGAAGCATAATCTTTGCAAAACAGGAGAGGGTCGAAAGATCCTCTCTTTTTTGTTGCAAACAAACCGAAAAGGTGTAAATAAAAAGAGGTGATTTCGGATGTCCGATATACTTTTCAGAAAAGACGATTGGGTGTTTTCCTATCGCGTTGCGGGAATTGCTGTTCAAAACGGAAAAGTTCTTTTGCAAAAACCCACAAATGAGGATTTTTATGCTTTTCCCGGCGGCCACGTTGAATTTGGAGAAACCAATGAAGAAACCCTTATACGTGAGTTTAAGGAGGAAATCGGCGCGGATATTGCCGTTAAAAATCTTAAATGGGTAGCGGAAGCCTTCTTCCCATGGGGAAAAGAGCCCTGCCACCAGATATGCCTTTATTACGCCATTGACATCACCGATGAAAATATTCCGAAAGAAGGAATGTTTATGGCAAAGGAACATATTGAGGGAAGAAATTTTGATCTTGAATTTCACTGGATACCGATAGAAAAAACAGGTGAGATTGAGATATATCCCACCGATGCAAAAGAGCTTTTGAAAGACCTTGAGGGCGAAGTAAAGCATTTTGTATATAAAAAATAAATTTGATTATAATCTGAATAAAACGCTGGAAAAACAAAGTTTTATTTGTTATAATATAATATAAACTATTTTTAAAAGGAGGCCGAGCCTTTGTCCGTTATCATTTCATCCGTTGAAAAAAATTCACCGGCGGAAAAAGCGGGTATCATCCCGGGAGAAAGCCTTGTTTCCATCAACGGAAACATTATAAAAGACGTTCTTGACTATCGCTTTTATATGACTGACAGAAAGCTTGAGATCGAGCTTTTAAAAGACGGAGAAACAAGAACTGTTTCTGTTTCAAAGCCTGAATATGAGGACCTTGGCCTTGATTTTGAAAATTATCTGATGGATAAAGAACATTGCTGCAAAAATAAATGCATTTTCTGCTTTATCGACCAGATGCCTCCGGGAATGAGAAAAACCCTTTATTTTAAGGATGACGATTCCCGCCTTGGTTTCCTTTTCGGAAACTATGTAACTCTTACCAACCTTGAGGAAGAGGATATCGACCGCATTATAAAAATGCGCCTTTCACCCATAAACGTTTCTGTTCATACAATGAACCCGAAACTCAGGGTAGAAATGATGAAGAATCCCCATGCGTCGGATTCCCTCGATTATCTTAAAAAGATGGCTGATGCAGGTATAACCCTTCATCTTCAGTTTGTTCTCTGTCCGGGAATAAACGATGGGGAAGAGCTTCGCTACAGCTTCAGCGAGGTTGAAAAACTCGGCCCCGCGGTTGAAAGCGCCGTATGCGTTCCCGTTGGTCTTACAAAATGCCGCGATAAACTTCCAAAGCTTACTCCTTTTGATAAGGAAAGCTCCCTCGAGGTAATAAACATCGTCGATGAATTCCGTTCAAGATGCATGGAAAAATACGGTGAACCGGTTTTCTATGCGGCGGATGAATTTTTCATCAAAGCGGAGCTTCCGTTTCCGGAATATGAATATTACGGCGATTTTACCCAGCTTGAGGACGGAGTTGGCCTTTGCGCATTGCTTAAACATGATTTTTATGAAGCGCTTGAATATTTCCCGGAAGGGGAATATAACCGCCATGTGACCATTCCTACCGGAAAAGCGGCATATTCCACGATAAGAGAGCTTGCAGATGCCGCAGAAAAGCGCTACAGCGGCCTTAAAATCGACGTTCTGCCCATGGAAAACTATTTCTTTGGCGAAAAAATAACCGTTACGGGCCTTCTTACAGGCGGCGATATCGCATCCCAGCTTAAAGATAGGGAAAACGGCGATGCGGTGCTCATCTGTGAATCCACTTTGCGCTATGAGCACGATAAATTCATCGACGACACAACCCCCGAATGGGTTGAGTACGAGCTTGAAACTCCGGTGCTCATGGTGCCGAACGACGGATATAAACTTCTTTGCGCAATGCTCGGCGAAGAAGCAGAAGATGAATGTGATGTAATTTACGGATAAATTCCGTTTGGAGGATATAAAAATGGCTAAACCTATTGTTGCGATAGTGGGTCGCCCCAACGTGGGTAAATCCACCCTTTTCAATAAACTGACGGGAAAACGCCTTGCAATCGTAGAAGATACCCCCGGTGTTACCAGGGACAGAATTTACTGCGAATGCGAATGGCTCAATAAAACCGTCATGCTTGTAGATACCGGCGGTATCGAACCTAAAACTGATGACGGCCTTCTTTCCAAGATGAGGGCACAGGCAAATATCGCCATCGAAAGCGCCGAAGTTATCATTCTTGTAACCGATCTTGCTTCCGGTGTTACCGCAAACGATGCTGATATCGCATCCATGCTTCTCAAAAGCGGAAAACCTGTTGTTCTTTGCGTAAATAAATGCGACAGGATCGGTGCTCCGCCGCCTGAATTCTATGAATTCTATAACCTCGGTCTCGGAGATCCTATCCCGGTTTCCTCCGTTCATGGCAACGGAACCGGCGACCTCCTTGACGAATGTTTTAAACATATCGATTTCGACAAAGAAGACGAAGAGGATGATGATACAATAAAAGTAGCCATCATCGGTAAACCGAACGTCGGCAAAAGCAGCCTTGTTAATAAGATTGCCGGAGAAGAAAGAGTTATCGTTGCGGATATGGCAGGAACCACCCGTGATGCAACGGATACCCATGTTGAAAATGAGTACGGAAAATTCGTTCTTATCGATACCGCAGGTATCCGCCGCAAAAGCAGAGTTGATAACGAGATAGAAAAATACAGCGTTCTTCGCTCCTATATGGCGGTTGATCGCAGCGATGTCTGCGTTATCATGATCGACGCAACCGAAGGCTTTACCGAACAGGACAGCAAGGTTGCCGGTTATGCACATGAACAGGGCAAAGCCTGCGTCATCGCCATAAACAAATGGGACGCAATTGAAAAAGAAACCAACACCATGAGCGACTTTACCAAAAAGCTCCAGACGGATTTCAGTTTCATGTCTTACGCTCCTTTTGTTTTTATTTCCGCAAAGACCGGCCAGCGCATCAACAAGCTTTTTGAGCTTATCGTATCCACCTATCAGCAGAACAGCAGAAGAATTTCCACCGGTATGCTCAACGATATGCTTGCTTATGCAACCGCAAAAGTCCAGCCTCCGTCCGATAAAGGCAAGCGCCTTAAAATTTATTACATGACCCAGGCTTCCACCAACCCTCCGACTTTTGTAACTTTCTGCAACCGTTCCGATCTTTTCCATTTCTCCTATCAGCGTTATCTTGAAAACCAGATAAGAGAAACTTTCGGCCTTACCGGTACACCTATTAAAATGGTCATCCGTGAACGCGGAAACGACAGAGGCTGATTTTTTTCCTTCGGAGGATAAAACATTGAACGAATTCGTATCCATTGTTTTAGCATGTATAGTTGTTGCCATAATTTCCTATCTTATCGGAAGCGTAAATATGGCGATACTTATTTCAAAATTCCATAAGGCAAAAGATATCCGTGAATACGGAAGCGGAAACGCCGGCATGACCAATATGCTCCGCACATTCGGAAAAAAGGCCGCGGCTTTTACCTTCGTCGGCGATTTTCTTAAGGGCGCGATTGTTGTTTTTATTGCAAGAGCCATCGGAAAAGACATTGCGATAAACTTTGATATTGCCTATATTGCTTCTATTTTTGTTATAGTCGGTCATGTTTATCCGATCTATTTCAAATTTAAAGGAGGAAAAGGCATTTCCACAGCTCTCGGCGCAATGTTTGTTCTTAACTGGATCGCTTTTATAACAATAGCGGTGGGGATCATTCCCATGGTTTTTGTTATAAAAATAGTTTCCGCCGTTTGTCTTTGCGGAACAAGCCTTTATCCGGTCCTCAACTTTGTTGTTCTCTGGCTCCAGGGAAAAGATATGTTCAGAGAAGTTATTCCTTATACCGTTCTTGCGCTTATAATGGCGGGCGTTATTTTCTATGCACACAGAGAAAACATCATGCGCCTTAGAAACGGAACGGAACCTTCTTTCGGGAGAAAACATAAATGATAAAAGATAAAATTTTTGCATTGAAAGAAATAAAATTTTCGAAAAAGGCAAAAAAAATAACCGTAACTGCGGTTATCACTTTTGTTGTTTTTCTTTTCTTCATCTGGCTCGGAGTGGGAATGTATGTTTCCGTTCCGGAAGCCGGAAGGGGAGAACTTTGGCCAATGTACGGAATGTATGCGGTTTTTCCGCTTTTGATTTTCTATTTTGGCGCCAAAAGGGTTTATGATATCGTAAACGGCGACGATGACGAAGAAGAACCTGAAACTGAGGAACAGGAAGAAACAGAAGAATAAGATTAAAGGACGGTCAAAAACCGTCCTTTTTTATTGGATAACAAAGGATAAAAAAAGAGCAGTCGTTTCCGACTGCTCTTTTTTTGTTAACATGTTAAATATGGTGTTCGAACACTGAAAATACCCCCGAAAAGCGCTCTTTCGAGGGAAAAGAAGCTACTTTAGACTCGAAAATCAGATAGCGCGGGTAACTTTACCGGAACGCAGGCAGCGAGTGCATGCATATACGTGGCAAGGTTTGCCATCAACAAGAGCTTTTACGCGACGAA
>JAFSDS010000060.1 GCA_017436125.1 Oscillospiraceae bacterium
AGGATGGCATTTGGAGCAAACCTCTACGTGGATGTCTTCTTTGGTGGAACCGGTTTCCCAAACAGCGCCGCACGCGCAGGTAATGGTGGTGGGTTTGTAATTAGGATGAAGACCTTCTTTCATCTATGTCACCTCTTTCTCTACAGAGCTTATATTACAAGTCCTTTTTTTACATCAGTATTGATATCATATCACAATCGGGGAAGGAATGCAACAATTTTTTTCGGAAAATTTATTCCAAAACCAAAATTTTTTAATTAAAAGCCAAGAAGTGCGGTAACTTCGGCTTTAATAGCTTCTCCTTCTGCCTTTGCTGCCTCAAAATCGGCGGCTTTTACGGAATAATAGATCTTGAGTTTGGGTTCGGTTCCGGAGGGGCGAACAATAAAGCTGGAGCCGCCCTCAAGGGTATATTCGATCATGTTTGCATCAGGTTTATAGTCTTTTGCGTTTATAACAGCCTTGCCGCAAACAGTTTCGGGAGCTTTTTCACGAAGACCGGCCATGATTCCCGCAATGCGTTTTGCGCCGTCTGCGCCTTCGCAGTAGAAGTTATCCTGGAAGTCATGATAATATCCGTATTTTGCCTGGATCTCTGCGAGAGCCTCGCAAAGGGTCTTTCCGCGGAGCTTCCAGAAGTTTGCTGCTTCACAGATGAGAAGGGCGGCATCAACGGCGTCTTTGTCACGGACATAGGTTCCGGAAAGATAGCCGCAGCTTTCTTCAAAACCAAAGATGAATCTTTCGGGCTGTTCAATGGCCTCGAGCTCTGCAATAACTTTTCCGATAAAGCGGAATCCGGTGAAAACGCTTCTCATTTCAATTCCGTGGCCCGCTGCAACAGCATCGGCAAGCTTTGTGGAAACAAGGGAGCGGACAGCAACGGGATTTTCGGGCATGGTTCCGTTTTCTTCTCTTGCGGAAGCGATGAAGTCAAGAAGGATTGCACCAACTTCATTGCCGGTGAAAAGGCGGAAGCCGCCTTTCTCTCTGGATGCGATACCAACGCGGTCTGCATCAGGGTCGGTTGCAAGAACAAGGTCTGCGCCGGAAGCTTCTGCCTGTTTAAGAGCAAGAGCAAGTGCTTCGCGAAGTTCCGGGTTCGGGAAGGGACAGGTGGGGAATGCGCCGTCCGGTTTTTCCTGTTCGCGGACCATTTCGATATTTCCGAATCCGGCAAGGGAAAGGGTGGTTACTACCGGGATAGCGCCGGTTCCGTTAAGAGGAGTATAAACAACGTGAAGATCGTTCATGGAATGATGTTCGCGGTCAACGCCCTCTTTAAGAACTCTTGCATAGAAGCGGCGCCAGAAGCTTTCGGGGATGAGGATGATGTTCTTTTCGGAAACGGCAGTTTCGTATCCGCAGGTTTTTGCACCGCGAAGAACGTCGGTTTTGTCTATAACTGCAAGGATCTCTTTTGCAACTTCGGGAGAGATCTGGCAGCCGTCTGCGCCGTAAACTTTATAGCCGTTATATTTTGCGGGGTTGTGGCTTGCGGTGATAACGATACCTGCGTCGCAGTATCTTTCGCGTACCGCATAGGAAAGCATCGGGGTGGGTGCCGGTGCGTCATAGAGCCATACTTTGATTCCGTTTGCAACAAGAACGCAGGCGGCCTCTTTTGCAAATTTTTCGGAGTTGTGGCGGGTGTCGTATGCGATGGCAACGGATGCACCCTGTTTATGTGCGTTAAGATATTCCGCAAGGCCCTGGGTCGCCTGGCGGACGGTATAGATATTCATTCTGTTGGTGCCTGCTCCGAGAACGCCGCGAAGACCTGCAGTGCCGAATTCAAGGCTGCGGTAAAAGCGTTCAAAGATCTCTTCTTCATTGCCCTCAACAGAGGCAAGGTCGGAAGCAAGCTCTTCGTCACGAACGAATTCTTTCCATTCAAGATATTTTTCGTTTTCTGTCATTATATGTTCCCTCCAAAATAATCAGCGGATGAAGTTTGTAACGTCTCTTTTTTCAGCTGCGGGAGCGCTTATGCCGGCTTTCTTTCCGGCGTCGATGCACTTAAGAAAATATGCCATGTTTTTGCCGAGTATTCTCATGCACTGAACTCCCTCTTTATCCTCCGCAACTTCGGAAGCAACGGCGGCATGGACCATGTTCCAGTAATGGGAAGAGATTATAGGCATTTCCGCAATGGCAGGATATTTTATAAGCTGGTCGTATGCGGCGGTGGTGCCTCCTCTTCTTGCCGCGGTGATAACTGCCGCGGGCTTATGGCGGAAGGTATCTCCGGATGCGGAATAGAAGAGCCTATCGAGGAAAGAGGTTATTGCGCCGGAAGCACCGGCATAATGTACCGGAGTTCCGAAAACAAAGCCATCGGCGTTTTTTGCCCTTTGGGCAAATTCGTTGACTATATCGTTTTTTATGCATTTTCCGTTGCGGCTGCAGTATCCGCAGGCAAGGCATCCGGAAATGGCTTCCGTTCCAAGCCAGACGATGGAGGTTTCTACCCCTTCGGCATTCAATGCGTTTTCAACCTCGCGCAATGCGGCATAAGTGGAACCGTTTTTATGGGGACTTCCGTTTACGAGCAGTACTTTCATAATGCAATCAGCACTCCTTAAAATGAACAAAATTATACAAAATAATTATAGCGCCAAAGTATCTTAAAAGCAACTTAAAATTAGCCCACTTTTATAATAAAAAAGGCATAACTTTGCTTTATTTTTGATTTTTCAAAACAAAGATTTTACATAAAACCCATCTTTTAAAATTATGCTTGTATTTAATGTATGAAATGTTATATAATAAATTGATTATATCTATCTTTTTTTACGAGAGGGGAGATCTGCCGGATGTTCTGTACCTGCACGAGCATGGGCCTTATGGGAATAAACGCATATAAGGTCGCGGTCGAAGTTGACCTTTCGGAATCCTTTCCCGGATTTGATATCGTAGGTCTTCCGGATGTTGCGGTAAAAGAATCCCGCGACAGGGTCCGCACCGCAATAATCAACAGCGGTTTTGATTTTCCCATCGGAAAAATTGTTGTTAACCTTGCGCCAAGCGATGTTAAAAAGGCCGGTTCTCTTTATGACCTGCCCATTCTCATAAGCATCCTTCGCGCTGACGGCCAGATAGACTGCGACTGCCGCGGATATGCCTTTATTGGCGAGCTTTCCCTTGAAGGTACGGTAAAACCCGTTACCGGCATACTTCCCATGGTGCTTGAAGCAAAAAAACTTGGTATTGAAAAGATTTTTATTCCTGAAGGCAACGCACCGGAAGGCAGCGTTGTTGAAGGGATCGAAGTATATGCGGTGGGTTCCGTCGGAGAAGTTGTTGCGCATCTTCGGGGCGATGAACTTATAAAACCGCTGGAGCCGGTTCTTGGATTTGAAAGAACGGCTGAAATATACGAAGCGGATTTTGAGGATGTTAAAGGACAGTATGAAGCAAAACGCGCCCTTGAGATTGCCGCCGCCGGTTTTCATAATATCCTTCTCATAGGTCCTCCCGGAGCGGGCAAAAGCATGCTTGCAAAACGCCTGCCCTCCATCCTTCCGGAAATGACCTTTGAGGAATCCATTGAAACAACAAAAATACATTCCATCTGCGGAACATTGCCGGAGGACGCGGGACTTGTTAAAAAGCGTCCTTTCCGCGCGCCGCACCATACGGTTTCTCCCGCAGGACTTACCGGAGGAGGTTCCGTTCCCCGTCCGGGCGAGATTTCTCTTGCCCATAACGGAGTTCTTTTTCTTGATGAACTTCCGGAATATAACCGCACCGCCATGGAGGTTCTTCGCCAGCCCCTTGAGGACGGCACCGTTACCATTTCGAGAGCGGCAGGAAGACTTACCTATCCCTGTTCGATAATGCTTGTTGCGGCCATGAACCCATGTCCCTGCGGCTATTACGGCCACCCGACGAGAAAATGCACCTGTTCCGAAGGCTCGGTATCCAGATACCTTTCAAAAGTTTCCGGCCCGCTCCTCGACAGAATAGATCTTCATGTTGAAGTTATGCCCGTTGAATTTTCCGATCTTTCCGACAGAACAAAGGCGGAATCCTCCGCGTCAATAAGAGAAAGAGTAAATGCCGCAAGAAAGATCCAGAACGAACGCTATAAAGATACCGGTATCACCTGCAACGCAATGCTTACTCCGGCCTGTCTTCACAGATTCTGTGTTCTGACCGATGAAGCAAACAATATGCTTAAAACCGCTTTTGAGCGCATGGGACTTTCCGCAAGGGCCTATGACAGAATCCTTAAAGTTGCAAGGACCATTGCGGACCTTGACGGAAGCGAGGATATCGATGTTCAGCATATTGCGGAGGCACTGCAGTACAGAAGCCTTGACAGAAAGTATTGGGGGAACTGAAAAATGCTTGAAGAAATCATGAAAGCCGCCGGCATTGAAGTTTTCGGCGTTGCGGATTATGAAGATACCCTTCCGGGCACCGGATTTAAACAGCGCGAACTTTTTGACGGAGTAAAATCCGTAATCGTTTGCCTCATCCCCTGGGATACCGGTATGAACGAAGGCAGAAATATGGCAAGATACGCCGTCGGCAGAAACTATCACGATGTTGCGGCGGAACATCTTTCCGTTGCAACGGAGATCCTTAAAAGGGCGTTTCCGGATGAAACCTTCAAGTTCTTTGTGGATTCCTCTCCCGTTGCGGAAGTAAGGGCCGCGGTTCTTGCTGGACTTGGCGTCCGCGGAAAGAACAACCTTCTCATCAGTAAGGAATACGGCACCCGCTGTGCCATCGGCGAAATTATCACCACCAGAAAATTTACAAAATCCAAAAAATCCGTCGGAACCTGCTTCGACTGCGGCAAATGCATAAAAGCCTGCCCAAACGGCGCTCTTTCCGATAAAGGATATGAAAAAGAAAAATGCGTTGCATATATCAACCAGATGAAAAAGGAACTCACCCCTTCCGACGAAGCTCTTATCAAAAAAGTCGGTTTCATCTGTGGATGTGACTGCTGCACCGACTGCTGTCCTATGAACCGCCATGCGGACGGCACCGGACTTAAAGAATTTAAGGAAAGCGCAAAACCGGTATATAGCCCCGGCATGGATATGTCCGACCGTTCCTACGGCTGGAAGCCGGCAAATGTTGAGCGCAACTATAAAATAATCACGGAGGATTAAAATGGAGATCCTTAAAAAGGAACAGTATCCGGAATACGAGGCTTTTTGCAAAAGTCATCCCATGGGCTGTTTCACCCAATCGACCCTCTGGTATGGGGTCAAAAACAACTGGGGACACGAAGTTGTTGTATCAAGGGATGATTCCGGCGCAATAGTCGGCGGAATGTCCGTTCTTATACAAAAGATCCCGCTTATCGGAACAAGTTTTCTCTATGCACCCAGAGGCCCGGTCTGCGATCTTCATAACAAGGAAGTCCTTTCCGACCTTATGGCAGGAGCAAAGGCCCTTGCCAAAAAGCATAACGCCCATAACTTTAAAATGGATCCGGATATTGCCGCATCCGATGAGGAATTCCTTGAAATCGCGGATGAACTTGGTTTTACAAGAAAATTCGGCCCCACCGGATTTGAAACCATCCAGTGCCGCTTTAACTACCGCCTTTATATTGAAGGCAAAACCGAGGACGAGGTTTTTATGAACCTTACCCAGAAATGCCGCTATAACGTCCGCGTTGCCATGAAGCACGGGGTGGAAATAAAAATCGTCGGCAAGGAATATCTTGATGAATTCATGCGCATTATGCAGACTACCGGAGAGAGGGACGGCTTTAACATCCGACCGAAGGAATATTTCGAGCGCATGCTCGATTCCCTCGGCGAACATGTTCGTCTTTATATGGGCTTTTATAACGGACAGGCCGTCTGCGGAACGATCACCACAAATTATGCGGGAAAATGCTGCTATGTTTACGGCGCTTCCGATAACGCATACCGCAACGTTATGCCAAACTATCTTATCCAATGGGAAATGATAAAATGGGCTATCGAAACCGGATGCACCGTCTATGACTTCCAGGGAATTTCCGGAAATCTTGAGGACGAAAGCGACCACCTCTATGGCCTTTACCGCTTTAAAAAAGGCTTTAACGGCCAGGTGGATGAGCTTCCGGGCGAGTTTGACATAACTTATAAACCCCTTGCGGCAAAAATGGTGAAACACGCCATCAAACTCAACGGAAAACTTAATAAACTTAAAAAGAGGTTCAAAAAATGAACCCCATAGAAAAAGCTCTTGATGAATATATCGGAAAAGACCTTTCACGCTTTCATATGCCCGGGCACAAAGGCGCGGATAATTTTCCGGATTATTATAAATACGATGTGACGGAGGTTTTTGGGACCGACAGCCTTTTTGAATCCTCCGAAGCGATTTTTGAAACGGAAGAACGCTTTGCAAAAATTTACACAGCTGGAGCAAGCCTTCTTTCTGCCGGAGGTTCCACCCTTTGCATACAGGGTATGCTGGCGACGGCTCTTGAACCCGGCGATAAAGTTATCGCCGCAAGAAACTGCCACGCCGCCGCGGTAAATACCGCAGCACTTTTAGACCTTGATTTTATCTGGATAAACCCAAGGGATTTGAAAGGCGCAGAAAAGGCTTTTGAGGAACACCCGGATGTAAAAGCGGTTTATCTTACCTCTCCGGATTACTTCGGCGTTTTAAGCGATATTTCCGCCTTTGCGGAGCTTGCACATGAAAACGGCGCGAAGCTCCTTGTGGATAACGCCCACGGTGCGCATCTTCATTTTACGCCCATAGAAATGCATCCTATGGCTCTTGGTGCGGATATGTGCTGTGATTCCCTTCATAAAAGCCTTCCGGTTCTTACCGGAGGCGCGCTTTTGCATTTGAAAGAAGGTTCTCTTCGTGAAAAGGCAAAACAGAAAATGCGCCTCTTCGGAAGCACCAGTCCCAGCTATCTGATAATGCTTTCTGCGGATAAATGCGCGGATTATCTTGAAACAAACGCAAAATATGATTTTGCAATGCTCAACGGAAAAGTTGCGAATCTTCGTTATAAAGCTTTTGAGCACGGACTTGCGCCGAAAGTTAGGAACGTTGAGCCCGCAAGGCTTACCATTTCGGTAAAATCCACCGAAATGACCGCGGAGGAGTTTGGCAAAAGCCTTCGCGAGCACGGGATTGAGCCGGAATACATCAATGATGAATGGGCGGTGCTCATGGCTTCGCCTTTTAATACCGAAAGGGATTTTGAAAGGGTCGCAAAGTTTATCGAGGATACCTTCGGCAACGGTTTTGCGGCTTTTGAGGAACGCCTTTCAAAAATTCCGGAAAAGGCAATGAGCATAAGAAAAGCGGTTTTTGCAGAGAGTGAGGAAATATCTGTTGAGGATTCCGTCGGAAGAGTGGCATCAAGCCTTAATCTTCCCTGTCCGCCCTGCATTGCCCTTGCTGTTCCCGGAGAAATCATCGACGAAAAAATTGCGGAACTTCTTAAAAAATACGGCATTGAAAAGATAAATGTGGTAAAATAAAGTTTAATCCCGCTTTGCGGTCAAAATAATACATAATCTTCCCAAGGAGGAACAATAATATGAAAATGATCATGGCGATCGTATCCGGCGATGACAGCAGCGCTGTTTCTGCTGCTCTTACCAAATCCAGATACTCCGTAACCAAGCTTGCAACCACCGGCGGCTTTCTTATGAGCGGAAACACCACCTTCCTTATCGGTGTTGCCGATGACCAGGTTCAGGATGTTATCGACATCATTGCTAAACACAGCAAAAAACGCAAACAGATGGTTCCCAACAACAGCTTTGACGTTGGTATGTATTCCGCATTCCCGGTTGAAGTTACCGTTGGCGGCGCAACTGTTTTCGTAATGAACGTCGAACATTTCGAGAAGGTTTAAAATGCCCGTAACAAAGGAACTTAAAAGAACGCTTTCGTCCGTTTTGGATGAGGGCCTTCTTTCCCATGCTGTTCTTATTGAAGGCGAAAAAGGAACCGGAAGAAAAGAGCTTGCCCTCTGGCTTGCAAAAGCCATCCTTTGCAGAAGCGAAAAACGCCCCTGCGAAAACTGTTCCGTCTGCAGAAAAATCGAAAACGGAAACCACCCGGATGTTGAGATTTTTGGCGGAGAGGGCGGCGCAAGAAGTTTTCATATCGAAAGCATAAGAGAGATAAAAAACTCCCTTTGGCTTGCGCCAAACGAATCGGAACAGAAGGTATATATCCTTCTTAATGTGGAAAACATGACTGCAGAGGCCCAGAATGCCCTTTTAAAATCCCTTGAGGAACCGCCCGCCCACGCAAGATTTATCCTTACCTGTGATAACAGAAGGAGCCTTCTTGATACCATCATCAGCCGTTCAACGGTATATACCCTTGAACCGCCCACAGGTGATGAATGCGCCGCGGCCCTTATGGATGAATTTTCCGATTTTTCCGAAAAGGACGCAAAGCTTTTTGCGGTCGCATACGGCGGAAACTTTGGCGCGGCAAAACAGGCAAAGGAAGAAGGAAAAGCGGATATCGTTTTTCTTGCGGCAAAAACTCCGGAAATTTTGCGAAAAGGCGAAAGCTATACCCTTGCGGCAGAACTTTCTTCCCTTTGCAAAACAAGGGCGGATCTTTCGGAATACCTTGAAAGACTTTTGAACATAACCGGCCGCTGCGGAATAGACCGCGCCGCCGGAAAAAATACACCGGTGAGGGTCACTCCCATCGAAGCAGTTAAAACATCTGATATTATTGAACGCGGAAAGACCGCCGTTTTGCAGAACTGCTCTCTCGAACTTATCGAGAGCTGGCTCTGCATGGAGCTTTCCGGCGTTTTCGGAGGAAATTTATGAGCGAAAAGATCGAAGTTATAGGCGTCCGCTTTAAAGAAGTGGGCAAGGTCTATTATTTTGACCCGGAGGGCGAAAAATTTTCCATCGGCGACAGAGTTATCGTTGAAACAAGCCGCGGAACCGAATGCGGCGAAGTTGCGGCGGATAACCGTTTTGTCGACGAAGAAAAAGTTGTTATGCCCCTTAAAAAGGTCCTTCGTTTTGCAACAGCGGAAGATCTTAAGCATGTTGAAGAAAATAATGTGCTTGAAAAACAGGCTTTTGAAAAATGCCTTGTTAAAATCGCGGAACATGGCCTTGACATGAAGCTTGTTGACGTGGAATACACCTTTGACAACAGCAAGGTCATTTTCTATTTTACCGCCGACGGAAGAGTTGACTTCCGCGAGCTGGTAAAAGACCTTGCGGCTATTTTCAGAACAAGAATCGAGCTTCGCCAGATCGGAGTTCGCGATGAAGCAAAAATGATGGGCGGACTTGGAATTTGCGGAAGACCCTTCTGCTGTTCCCAGTTCCTTGGGGAATTTGCTCCGGTTTCCGTAAAAATGGCAAAGGAACAGGGACTTTCCCTTAACCCGACCAAAATTTCGGGAACCTGCGGAAGGCTTATGTGCTGCCTTAAATATGAGCAGGAAGGCTATGAGGAACTTATCCGCACAATGCCGAGGATAGGCAGCGCAGTCAAAACCCCGGAAGGCAACGGCGTTGTTGTTGACCTTAACCTTATGACCGGTATGCTTACGGTAAAAATGGATGACGCACCGGACGGCGCACCCATAAGCTTCCATAAATCCGCTGTAAAACGCATCCGCGGAGAAAGGGAAGAAATCAAACAAGAAGAGGAAGAATGATTCCCCGATAAAAAACATCAAGGAGGACTTCATTATGTCTTATAAAATTTCTGATATGTGTATCGAATGCGGAACCTGCGCAGAAAACTGCCCCGTTGGCGCAATTGAACCCGGCGACGGAAAATATGTTATCAACCAGGCAAAATGCATCGAATGCGGAACCTGTTCCTATTCCTGCCCGGTCGGTGCGGCGGCAGCGGAAGACTGATAAAAAATAATTTTACGGCCGAAGGCGGGAGTTTTCTCCCGCCGATTTTTATAAATTTTTCGGAGGGAAAAATGGATTATACGGTTGTTGATATGGAAAAATGGAAAAGGGCGGAGCTTTTCAGCCATTATATGGACTATATGCGCATAGTTTTAAGCCTTACCGTTGATATTGATGTTACCCGCCTGAAAGAATATTCTGTAAAGACCGGCATAGGATTTTATCCGCTGATGATATGGGTCGTTTCAAAGGTGATAAATTCCCACGATGAATTCAAATACAGCCGGAACGAAAAAGGCGAGCTTATTCGCTGGGATACGGTTTCGCCGTCCTATACGGTTTTTCATAAAGAGGACGAAAATTTTACAAAGATGCTGACGGAATATTCCGAAGATCTTTTTGAATTTTATGAAAGATTTAAAGAGGACGGAAAAAAGCATGAAAACGAAAGGGCAATAGTAAAAGACCACCCGGCAAATTTTTTTGATGTTTCCTGCCTTCCCTGGGTAAAATACAGGCATTTTGATATGCATGTTTTTGATAACGGAATGTTTCTTGCTCCTGTGGTAACATGGGGAAAATATGAAGAAGAAAACGGAAGGCTTATTATGCCCCTTTCCATGAATATCCACCATGCGGTTGCGGATGGATTTCACCTTTCAAGATTTTTTAATGAAGTTCAGGAAGAGATAAATTCCCTTTAAAAGGATATGTTCCCTGCTATTGATTTTTTTTTAAAATGTGTTAAAATAAAAATATCTTTTAATAAGGAGGTTTTTTACTATGGCATACAAAATTTCCGATGCTTGCATCATGTGCGGCGCATGTGCAGATGCATGCCCTGTTGAAGCAATTTCCGAAGGCGACGGCAAATACGTTATCGATCCCGATAAATGCATCGATTGCGGTTCCTGCGCAGGCGAATGCCCTGTTGGCGCTCCCGAAGAAGAATAATTTTTTTGAGGCGTTTCAAGCGGAAAGGGAAGATACCCTTTCCGCTTGTTTTTTATGCGGAAAAAACCTTCGCTATTGATTTTTATAAAATATGTGATAAAATTATATTATCATAAAAAGGAGGCGGCAGTTTTTTATGGCATATATCATAACCGGAAGCTGCATCGAATGCGGAAAATGCGAAAAAGAATGTCCAAAAGATGCTATCTATCAAAGCTGCGGACAGTTTGTCATAATAAAAAGAAAATGCATTGAATGCGGCCGCTGTTCAAAAGTCTGTCCCGTTGGTGCAGCAAAACCGAGAAAATGATTTATCCGGGAAGGGAAGTCCCCCTTCCCGTTTTTAATATTGCAGAAAAGGAGAGATTTGAATGAAAAAATCCGGATTTTTTACAAAAACCGAGGAAGTTACTCATACCGATGAAAACGGAAATTACAGAACCAAAACCGAAAAACGCGTTTTATGGGGAAGAATAATTGCCATTGCGGTTCCGGTTCTTGTTCTCGTGGTTTTTCTTTCAAGCGTAAGAATCGTTCCAACCGGCCATACCGGAATAGTTACAACTTTTGGAAAAGTTGAGGAAGCATCACTTGAATCCGGCCCGAACTTTGTTCTTCCCTGGCAAAAGGTTGTTAATCTTGATAACCGTGTTCAGAAAGTGAATATCAATACTGAAGCATTTTCCAGCGATATTCAGCAGGTTCAGGTTTCTGCAACGATCAACTACAGCATAAATTCCCAAACAGCATACACACTTTATAAAACCGTTGGAAAAAATTATTATGACAACATCATTCTTCCAAGGGCGCTTGAAAACATAAAGGCTGTTTTTGCAAACTATACCGCAGAAAACCTTATTGCTCACCGCGAATTTCTTTCTGAGGAGATTCTTTCGGCGATGAAGTCCGACATGGAAAATTACGGAATCACCGTAAACGATATTTCCATAGAGGATATCGATTTTACGGATGCTTTTACCGATGCGGTTGAAGCAAAACAAGTTGCCGCGCAGGAAAAACTTACCGCCCAGACAAAACAGGAACAGCTTACAATGGAACAGGAAGAACAGGCAAAACGTGATGTTATTGCCGCCCAGGCTGAACTTGAAGTAACCAAGATCCAAGCGGAATCCGCATACTATGCAGGCGAAAAAGAAGCAGAAGTAAACAAAAAAATCGCAGAAAGCCTTACCCCTGAACTTGTTCAGTATTATTATGTCCAGAGATGGAACGGACAGATGCCCACAACCATTCTCGGCGAAGACAATTCCTTTATGCTCAACCTGCCGAACTGAGAAACAGTTTTCGGATTTTAACAAAAAACACCCCCAAAGTTCGGATTTGATAAAATCTTCCCGAAAACCGGAGGGAACTTTGATCGGAAAAGGATTTAAATGGATATTATCGTAAACGATTTTTACGGCCTTGATATGGCAACAACAAAAGAATACGGCTTTGGCGGCGACGCTCTTTTGCTTGCGGAATTTGCAAAGCCGAAGTTTAAAGACAATGTTCTTGATCTTTGTACCGGCTGCGGCGTTGTTCCGGTAATGATGATGGCAAACGGATTCAAAGGCCGGGTGACTGCTGTTGATATCCAGCCCGGGGCCATTGAACTTTGCAAATGGACCGCACAGAAAAACGGAATTGAGAACAGGTTCTTTCCGGTGCTCTGTGACCTTAATAAGCTTGACTGGCCGGCGGAAAGCTTCAGCCTTATAACGGTGAATCCCCCTTATTTTGTTTCCGGCTCCGGAAAAGAAAACGGAACGGAATCAAGGGACCTTGCAAGAAGGGAAAGCGGATGCACCCTTGCCCAGGTCACAAAGGTCTCCGGAAAACTGCTTAAATACGGCGGAAGGCTTTGCATGTGCCACAGGCCGGAACGCCTTGCGGACGTTATTTTTGAAATGAGAAAAAATAAAATAGAGCCAAAGCGTCTTACTTTTGTAAACAACGCAACAGATTCCGCGGAGCCCTGGCTTATTCTTATTGAAGGCAAAAAAGGCGGCCATGCGGGCCTTAAAATAAACTATATCGAAAACGGAAGATAAAGAGGAATTATGGGAATACTTTATGTTGTTGGAACACCCATCGGAAACCTTGGCGATTTTTCGCCGAGAGCGGTGGAAACCCTTGAAAAAGTTGATTTTATTGCGGCGGAGGACACAAGAGTCACCGTCAAGCTTCTCAACCATTTCGGCATCAAAAAACCGATGGTCATATATCAGAAATTCAACGAATATGAACAGGGAGAAATTATAGTAAACCGTCTTCAAAACGGCGAAAGCTGCGCAATAGTCACCGATGCGGGAATGCCCTGCATCAGCGACCCGGGCGAAACCCTTGTTAAACTTTGCATCAAAGCGGACGTAAAAGTGGAGGTTGTTCCCGGTCCTTCTGCGGTAATTTCCGCTTTGGCAGTTTCGGGACTTTCCGTTTCCCGCTTTACATTCGAGGGATTTTTGAGCGTAAAGCGCACTTCGAGAATGGAGCACCTTATGGAGCTTCGCCACGAACGCCGTACCATGGTTTTTTATGAAGCACCCCATAAACTGCTCAGCACCCTTAAAGATATGAATTCCGTCTTCGGCGACAGAAATATCGTGGTTGTAAAGGAACTTACAAAAATCCACGAAACCAGCTGGAGAGGAACCCTTTCCGAAGCGGTCGCATATCATACCGAAAATCCGCCAAAGGGCGAATACGTTCTTGTTCTTGACGGTGAGCAGATAGAAAAAGAGGAAATGCGCGACCCCATGGAGGAAGCTCTTTCCATCGCAAAAGAACTTATGGAAAAGGGAAAACCCGCTTCCATGGCGGCAAAGGAAGCCGCAAAACTTACCGGCCAGACAAAAGGCGAGGTCTATAAAAGACTTATGGAAGAAGAGGAAGAATAAAAATAAAAATCCCCTGCTGATGCAGGGGATTTTTTCTCCCTTTTACCTTTTGGACTGATTTAGGATATAAAGAACTTCCCTCCGTCAAAATGACGGAGGGAAGTATG
>JAFSDS010000061.1 GCA_017436125.1 Oscillospiraceae bacterium
AGACTTGAAATGAAAAAATATTGCAGGTTCTGCCGTAAACACACGCTCCACAAAGAGACGAAGTAAGGAAAGGAAGAGGTATTAACCGTGGCTAATGAAAACACTGCGAAAAAGCCGTCCCTTTTCTCTAGAGTAAAACGTTTCTTCAAAGACATCGCTGGTGAACTTAAAAAAATTGCATGGCCCAACAAAAAACAGGTCATCAATAACACCACCGTTGTAATTGTAGTCGTTATTATCTCTTCGATCGGTATCAGCCTTATAGACTATTTCTTCGGTCTTATTATCAGGCTGTTCTTCGGCTCTTAATGCGCGAAAGGAACTAAGTTATGTCTGAAACTCCTAAATGGTATGTTGTCCACACTTATTCCGGATATGAAAACAAAGTATTCGAGAATATTGAAAAGGTAATTGAAAATAAACGTTTTAAAGACCTTATTTTCGATGTAAGTGTCCCGACCGAAACTATCGTTGAGGTTACCGACAACAAAAAGCGTGAAGTGGAACGCAAAATTTTTCCGGGCTATGTCCTTGTTAAGATGATTCTTACGGACGAATCCTGGTACGTTGTCAGAAATACCCGCGGCGTAACCGGCTTTGTAGGTCCTGCTTCCAAACCTGTTCCGCTCAGTGAGGAAGAGGTTGCAAAACTCGGAATCGGATCCAAGACGGTTGAACTTAAATATGCCGTAGGCGACATCGTATCCATTGTAGGTGGTCCGCTTGAGGGCTTTGAGGGAAAAGTCGAATCTATCGATCTTCCCGACAACAAGGTTCGTGTTATCGTGTCCATGTTCGGACGCGACACTCCTGTCGAGCTTGAGCTCGAACAGGCAGCCCGCAAAGATTGATTACTTTTTGAGGTAGTCGGCCATAGTGGCCGGCGAACGCAGGATATAGGTATTCTGCGTGTGGGAGGGACCGAAAATCTTTTTCAATCGGTTCCGTTTGACCACGTAATGGTTGGAGGTTTGTAAAAACATGGCACAGAAAGTTATCGGCTTAATTAAGCTGCAGATCCCCGGTGGCAAAGCCACTCCCGCACCGCCTGTTGGCCCTGCACTTGGCCAGCACGGTGTAAACATCATGGCGTTCACCAAAGAGTTCAATGAACGCACCAAAAACGATATCGGCATGGTAATTCCTGTCGTTATCACTGTTTATGCTGACCACAGCTTCTCGTTCATCACCAAAACCCCTCCGGCAGCTGTTCTTATCAAAAAAGCTGCTAACATCAACAAGGCTTCTGGTGTTCCGAACAAAACCAAAGTAGCATCCATCACTTCTGAACAGTGCCGTAAAATTGCTGAAACCAAGATGCCTGACCTTAACGCAGCATCTGTTGAAGCAGCAATGAGCATGGTAGCTGGTACCGCTCGTTCCATGGGCGTTACCGTTGAAGACTAAGTGAAGGAGGTTAGCATTTAATGAAACACGGAAAAAAATATGTTGAAAGCACTAAGCTTGTTGAACATGCTAAACTCTATGAAGCAAACGAAGCTCTCGAGCTCGCTTGCAAAACTGCAACTGCAAAATTCGACGAAACCGTAGAATGCCACGTTCGTCTTGGTGTTGACTCCCGTCACGCAGACCAGCAGGTTCGTGGTGCAGTAGTTCTTCCTAACGGAACCGGTAAAGAAGTTAAAGTTCTCGTTTTTGCAAAAGGCGACAAAGTTCAGGCTGCTCTTGATGCAGGCGCTGAATACGCTGGTGCAGAAGAATATATGCAGAAAATCATGTCCGAAGGTTGGATGGATTTTGACGTAGTTATCGCTTCTCCCGATATGATGGGCGTTGTTGGTAGACTCGGTAAAATCCTTGGTCCGAGAGGCCTTATGCCGAACCCCAAAGCAGGTACTGTTACCCCCGATGTTGCTAAAGCTGTTAAAGAAGCTAAAGCAGGTAAAATCGAGTATCGTCTCGACAAAACCAACATCATCCACTGCCCGATCGGTAAAGCTTCCTTTGGTGTTGAAAAACTCCAGGAAAACTTTGACACTCTTATGGGTGCAATCGTTAAAGCAAAACCGGCAGCAGCAAAAGGTCAGTACGTTAAATCCTGCGTTGTTTCCGCAACTATGGGCCCTGGCGTAAAGATCAACCCTGCAAGATTTGTGTAATTTGATATTCACATATTAAAGAAAAATCCCGCTGAATTTCAGCGGGATTTTTTATATACAAAATGCCTAAAAACCGCATGAGCATCAGGCTTTTTGTGCTTTGAGCACAGCCGTGCTCAAAACTGTTTTTTGTTTATTCCAAAGAAGAATAAAACAGGTCCTATAACATGGACAAACGGGTTTTCCAAAAGAAAAACATAGTAATAGGGCGAAAAGATAAAGAATAGCTGGAACTTATAAACAAAAACAACATATACAAGATACATTGTCGTAACAAGAAAAGCTGCTATTCCTAAAATAAGAAAAGCAATGCGCAAAGCCTTGTTTTTAGCATAAAAACCGGTGCTGTATGCGATGAGCGAAGATATGCCGATGCCGCCGGAAATGACGGTCAAGGGTTTCCAGATAAAACCGGTTAAAAAATAGGGGAGAGTATCATAGGTACTTCCGACATATTCGCTAAGCGGGTGTTTTATGAGAAGAAGGATAAGCGTTGAAACTACGTAAAATGCTGTAAAAACTATTCCCATTTTAAGAAGTGCTTTACTGCCGCGAAGTTCTGCAACATTGGTTGGGATTCCGCCCACAAGTTCATCGATGCTGATATCAAAAATCTGCGCGATTTTTGTCAAAGTTTCGATATCAGGTTCTGTTTTTCCGTTTTCCCAGTTGGAAACAGCCTGGCGGGTGACGGAAAGTTTTTCCGCAAGCTCCTCCTGGGTAATGCCGAGTTTATTTCTTGCGGCTTTAATGTTTTCACTTATTTTTGTCATATTTTCGCCTCCTTTGTCTGGTTCGATTATACAATGAGAAGGCATTATTGTCACGCAATAGTTTGTTGCTTAGTAAAAAACGGCATAAAAAAGCCCTTTCCGGGTTTTCCGGAAAGGGCTTTTTGTTATTCATGCAACAATTATTTGCCTGCAAGTTTTTCAAGATGTTCGTATTTTTCAGCTGCGTTTTTCTCTGCTTTCTCGAAGAGTTCTGCGGCTCTTTCGGGGAAGGAACGCATAAGGCTGGAATAACGAACTTCGCTGGTGATAAATTCTTTATAGTCTGCGGAAGGTGCAGCGGAGTCAAGCTGGAAGGGGTTTTCACCTTTTTCAGCAAGTCTGGGGTCAAAGCGGAAGAGGTGCCAGTAACCTGCTTCAACAGCACGTTTTTCCTCTGCCATTGCGTTGCCCATGCCGCCTTTGATACCGTGGTTTATGCAGGGTGCGTATGCAATGATAAGGGAAGGACCGTCATAAGCTTCTGCTTCGGAGATCGCTTTAACAGCCTGTGCCATGTTTGCGCCCTGAGCAATCTGTGCAACATAGATGTATCCATAGCTCATTGCGATTGCTGCAAGGTCTTTTTTCTTGACTTCTTTACCTGCTGCAGCAAACTGTGCAACCGCACCTGTAGGAGTTGCTTTGGAGGACTGGCCGCCGGTGTTGGAATAAACTTCGGTATCGAATACGAGGATGTTGATGTTTCTGCCGGAAGCAAGAACGTGATCAAGTCCGCCGAAGCCGATATCGTATGCCCAGCCGTCGCCGCCGAATGCCCAGACAGATTTCTTTGCAAGATAGTTTTTACCTTTAAGAATTGCTTTAGCTTTATCGCAGTCGCAAGCGGTAAGAGCTTCAACGAGTTCTTTGGTTGCAACAGCGTTTGCTTCGCCGTCGTTAAGGGTTTCAAGATAGTTGTTTGCTGCGTTTACGGCAACAGGGTTGCTTCCGTTTTCAGCAACATCTCTTACTTTTGCGATGTAGCTGCTGCGGATAGCTTCCTGGCCGAGGAACATACCGTAACCGTATTCTGCGTTATCCTCGAAGAGGGAGTTTGCCCATGCGGGGCCTTTGCCTTCTGCATTTTTGGTATAAGGAGTGGAAGGTGCGGAACCACCCCAGATGGAGGAACAACCGGTTGCGTTGGCGATATACATTCTGTCGCCGAAGAGCTGGGTTACAAGTTTTGCATAAGGAGTTTCGCCGCAGCCTGCGCATGCGCCGGAGAATTCGAGAAGAGGACGGCGGAACTGGGAACCTTTAAGGGTGTTGGGTTTGAATTTCTGGCTGACTTCGATTTTTTCGGGAATGTCAAGGCCGTATTCGAATACTTTCTGTTCACCGAGCTGGCTGTCAAGAGCTTTCATTTCGAGAGCTTTAACGCCTTTTTTGCCGGGGCAGACGTTTACGCAGGAACCGCAGCCGGTGCAGTCGAGAGCGGAAACGGTAATTGCAAAGGTTTTGCCGGGAACACCGGTCATAGGAAGGGATTTGGTGCCTTCGGGAGCGTTTGCAAGCTCTGCTTCATCAAGAACAACAGGTCTGATTGCAGCATGAGGACATACATAAGAGCACATGTTGCACTGGATGCAGTTTTCGTGAAGCCATTCGGGAACGTCAACTGCAATACCGCGTTTTTCATAAGCAGCGGAACCTGCGGGGAAGGTGCCGTCTTCACGTCCGGAGAATACGGAAACGGGGAGTTTGTCACCTTTCTGTGCAGCAACGGGAACAAGGATGCTGTTGATGAAATCTACGATCTCTTTGTCTTCGCCGGTTGCAACAGGGGTGGGGATTGCGCCTTCTGCTTTTGCCCATTCATCAGCGGGATAGTCAACTTTGGTAAAGCTGGTCATGCCGCGTTCGATTGCTTTATAGTTCATTTCAACAACTGCATCGCCTTTTTTGCTATAGCTTGCATATGCAGCTTCTTTCATGAGTTTCTCTGCTTCATCTGCGGGGATAATCTCGGTGATCTTGAAGAAAGCGGACTGAAGAATGGTGTTGATTCTTCCGTTAAGGCCGATTTCTTTTGCGATGGAGATACCGTCGATGGTGTAAAGCTCGATTTCGTTTTCTGCGATGAAGCGTTTTACATCACCGGGAAGACGTCTGCCAAGTTCTTCAACATCCCATGCGCAGTTGAGGAGGAATTTGCCGCCTTTTTTAAGAACAGCGGTCATATCATATTTGTCAACATAGGAGGGGTTGTGACATGCAACAAAGTCTGCTTTGTTGATGTAATAAGTGGATTTGATGGGGGATTTTCCGAAACGGAGGTGAGAAATGGTTACACCGCCGGATTTTTTGGAGTCGTATGCAAAATAACCCTGTGCATAAAGATCGGTATGGTCGCCGATGATTTTGATGGAGTTTTTATTTGCACCGACAGTACCGTCGGAACCAAGTCCCCAGAACATGCAGCTCATATTGCCTGCAGGAGTGGTGTCGGGGTTCTCTTTGATTTCGAGAGAAAGGTTGGTAACATCATCTTCGATACCGAGGGTGAAGGTGTGTTTTCCGTTTGCTTCTGCGTTGCGGTAAACAGCGATGATCTGTGCAGGGGTGGTATCCTTGCTGCCAAGACCATAGCGGCCGCCGAGAAGTTCAACGTTTTCAAACTGAGTTCCGCGAACAGCAGCTGCAACGTCAAGATAAAGAGGTTCGCCGATGGAGCCGGGTTCTTTGGTTCTGTCAAGAACGGTGATGGTTTTTGCGGTTGCGGGGATGGCGTTGATAAGGTGGCATTTGCTGAAAGGTCTGTAAAGACGAACTTTAACAAGACCGTATTTGCCGCCGTTTGCGTTGAGATAATCGATGGTTTCTTCGATGGTGTCGCATACGGAACCCATAGCAACGATAACATGTTCAGCATCCGGTGCACCATAGTAGTTGAAGAGCTTATAATCAGTGCCGATCTCTGCATTGACTTTGTTCATGTATTCTTCAACAACTTCGGGAAGAGCATCATAGAATTTGTTTGCTGCTTCTCTTGCCTGGAAGAAGATATCGGGGTTCTGCGCGGTACCGCGGGTTACCGGGTGGTTGGGGTTAAGAGCGTGCTCGCGGAATGCTTCGATTGCGTCAAAGTCAGCGAGGTTTTTAAGCTGTTCATAATCCCAAACTTCGATTTTCTGAACTTCGTGGGAAGTTCTGAAACCGTCAAAGAAATGAACGAAAGGAACACGGCCTTTGATTGCGGAAAGATGTGCAACGGGGCCAAGGTCCATAACTTCCTGGGGGTTGCCTGCGCAAAGCATTGCAAAACCGGTCTGGCGGCATGCATAAACGTCGGAATGGTCGCCGAAGATGCTGAGTGCATGGGATGCAAGAGCTCTTGCGGAAACGTTGATAACTCCGGGAAGAAGTTCGCCGGCGATTTTATACATGTTGGGGATCATAAGAAGAAGACCCTGGGATGCAGTGAAGGTGGTGGTAAGAGCACTGGCTGCAAGAGAACCGTGAACGGAACCTGCGGCGCCTGCTTCGGACTGCATTTCGGTAACCTGTACTTTGTTTCCGAAAATATTGGTTTTTCCGCTTGCAGCCCATTTGTCAGCGAGCTCTGCCATTACAGAAGAAGGGGTAATGGGGTAGATTGCCGCAACATCGGTGTAAGCATAAGAAACATGAGCGGCAGCGGTGTTGCCGTCCATAGTTTTTTTAGAACGTGCCAATGTTTTTTCAACTCCTTTTAAATAAACATAATTGAACATCATAATATTATCATGTATTTTTATAAGATTCAAATGTTTTTTGTAAACTTATATAAAATTACAAAAAATGATACAAATAAACATAAATTTTAAACCGCCGAACAAAAATCATGCATAAATGCAACCGGCGTTATTATCAATTTTGACGAAGGTTTTAGGACGATTAAGTTTTGTGAAAATATTGAAATAAATGCACTTTAGTAGTATAATAAACTTGGTTTATTATATAAATAATAGGAGGCGCATATAATGGCTTCTAACTACAGCGTTAAATTTTCAAAAATCATAAAGGAGTTCAATCTTGAAAAGATCTGGGCTCCGGATGATATAAGTGATATAAAAATCAGTACCAATGAGGTAAACCGCCCGGGTCTTCAGCTTACCGGGTTCTATGAGTTTTTTGATCCGCTCAGAGTCCAGATAATCGGTAAAACCGAATATAGCTATCTTAAAAATCTTGGGGCAAAAATGTATGAGGCTCTTGATGAATTTCTTTCAAAAAAACCCATGGTAATAATCGTCACCTGGAATCTTACTGTTGACAGAAAATTTATTGCCCTTGCGGAAAAATATAATGTCCCGCTTTACAGAACTTCCGAGATGACTTCTGAATTTATTGCGGGGCTTACCCAGACCCTTAGCGTTGCTCTTGCAAAAAGAATAACCAGACACGGCGTTCTCGTTGAAGTTTACGGCGAGGGTGTTCTTCTTTATGGCGACAGCGGAGTTGGTAAGAGTGAAGTTGCAATGGAACTTATTAAACGCGGCCACCGACTTATCGCTGATGATGCGGTTGAGATCAGAAGAGTTTCCAACAGAAGCCTTGTTGGTACCTCTCCGGAAAATATCCGTCATTTTATGGAACTTCGCGGAGTCGGTATCATAAACGCCCGCAATCTTTTCGGTATGGGCGCAGTAAAAAAGAGCGCAAAGCTCGATATGATAATCAACCTGGAACCCTGGGATAACGATAAAGTTTATGATCGAATGGGTGCAACGGATAACTATACAAAGGTTCTTGACGTTGACGTACCTTTTTATACCATTCCGGTTCAGCCGGGAAGAAATATTGCCGTTATTGTCGAAGTTGCTGCTATGAACAACCGCCAGAAACGTATGGGCAACAACGCAGCACTTGAACTTATGGAACGTCTCAGCATCCCGGAATGGGAATATGACGAAGACCTTGGCGAATGGGATTCCTATTATGAACTTGACTGAAAAGGAGGAAGACCTTTTGGATAAAGCATTGTTTATCGATTTTGCAAATGAGCTTGGAATAAAATATCTTGAGCACGAAAATCTTTCAAAGCATACAAGCTTTAAAATCGGAGGACCGGCGGAGATTTTTGCAAAACCGTCAAGCATTGAACAGACAGCAAAAATTATTGATTTCTGCAGAGAAAACAACATAGATATTCTTCCGCTCGGAAAAGGATCGAACGTACTTATTTCCGATAAAGGCATAGACGGTGTTGTTATGCATTTTGGAAGCGAATTCGGAAAAATAACTCTTCTTGATGATGAAACTGTTTATTGCGAAGCAGGAACAGGCCTTGCAGCTCTTTGTAATTTTGCTCTTAAAAATGAACTTACTGGCCTTGAATTCGCATACGGTATTCCCGGTTCCGTAGGCGGGGCAGTTTTTATGAATGCGGGAGCATACGGCGGAGAAATAAAGGATGTAATCATCTATGCTGACCATATTGATAAAAACGGAAAGACCGGAAGATTTACCGGAGAGGAACTTTCTCTCAGCTATCGCCACAGCGCTTATTCCGATAAAGAGTATTTTATAACCGGTGCTGCGTTCAGGCTTCAAAAAGGCGATAAAGCGGAAATCCGCGCAAAAATGGATGAGCTTCTCGGAAAGCGTTTTGATAAACAGCCCATGGATAAGCCCAGTGCCGGAAGTACTTTTAAACGTCCGGAGGGTGCTTTTGCCGCGGCTCTTATCGATCAGTGCGGACTCAAAGGATACAGGGTCGGAGGAGCGGAGGTAAGCACGAAACACGCCGGTTTTGTTGTAAATATCGGCGACGCTACCTGCAGTGATGTTCTTAAACTTATGGATGACGTTAAAGAAAAAGTAAAAGAAGAAACCGGCTATGTTCTTGAGCCGGAAGTTGAGATTTTGGGAGAATAAAAAGAAGGGCGGAAAGAAAATGTCCTTTGCGACAAATTTGAAAGATGAACTTTGCAAAGATGTTCCGGAACAGGAAAGCGCCATACATGCTTTGCTTTACGGCTTTTTGCTTTTTTCTCATAAATTCAGTTCGGATGAAATAAGTTTTGCGGTTGTTCATGAGCCGACTGCAAGACTTTTTGCAGAAGCACTTGCGACTCACTGCGGAATTTCCGCAAAAATAACCTTCCGCGAAAGGGCAAGGGGAACTCTTTATAAAGTCAGCATTGAAAAAGCATCGGAAAGAAAAAAAGTTCTTGATGCGTTTTATCATGCACCGAAAGAACCGACCCTTCGTATAAACAGAGCGAACATTGAAAACGAAGAGGATGTTCCGTTTTTCCTTCGCGGAGCATATCTTGTCTGCGGAAGCCTTACCGACCCGAACAAGGAATACCATCTTGAGTTCGACGTTAGCTATATGAACCTCTGTAAGGATCTTTCAACACTCATCGGAGAAGTGCTTTCTCAGCCGAAAAGCACCATAAGAAGAGGAGCATATATCGTTTATTATAAAGAAAGCGAAAATATCGAGGATATGATTACATATATCGGTGCAATGATGTCTTCGCTTGAGATGATGAACATAAAGATCGAAAAGGATATAAAAAACCGTGTAAACCGCCGAATGAACTGCGACAGTGCAAACATGGATAAAACTCTCAACGCTTCTTTCCAGCAGGTCGAGGATATAAAATATATTTTTGAAAAGAAGGACAAAACCTTCCTTTCCGATGAACTTCGCCAGGTTGCGGAACTAAGGCTCGAAAATCCGGAAATGTCGCTTCGCGAACTTTGTGAATCCGTTGAACCGCCGCTTTCGCGTTCCGGAATCAACCACAGGCTTAAAAAAATAAGCGAGATTGCAAATAGCTTAAGGAACGGAAGCATTGAATAAATGGAACAGATGTATTCAAAAAATGAAATAATAAAACAGATGCTTAAAATCGGTATTCCGGTTGCGGCCCAGAACTTTGTAAGTGTTCTGGTAAATATGCTAGATACCATAATGATAGGCTCTGTTGGCGAAGCCCAGCTCGGCGCCATAAACCAGGTAAACTCCCTTTATGTTTTTTATAACATGTTTGTCTGGGGAATAAGCATGGGCACTGTTGTTATAACAAGCCGCTACTGGGGAATGAAAAAGGTTGATCCGATAAAAGATCTTATTGGTTTTGCCATGAGGGTAAATATTATTGCAGGACTTTTGCTTTCTGCGGTTACCCTTACTTTCCCGGAAGTTGTAATGAGAATATTTGCAAAAGACCCGGAAGTAATCGCATACGGAGTCGAATATCTCGGTATTATGGGATGGATATACGCTCTTCCTGCAATATCCACCACGTTCCTTTGCAACCTTCGCGCAGTGCATGATGTTAAAATATCCGTTGTGGTATATACCACATCCTGTCTTACCAACCTCGTGCTCAACTGGGTGCTCATTTACGGAAACCTTGGTGCACCAAGACTTGAAGTCGTTGGTGCGGCTATTGCTACCGCCACAAGCAAGACCCTTGAAGTTATATTGGTGCTTATCTATATGCATAAGTTTGAGCATGTTCTCAACTTCCGCCTTTCAAGCATATTTGCAAAAACAAAGCAGTATATGCCGGCATTTATAAAATTTGGAATTCCGGTTTTCTTCAGCGAATTTATCTGGGGATTCGGTATGACCATACAGTCTGCAATACTTGGACAATACAGTAAGGAATTCCTTGCTGCATACAGCCTTGTTCTTGTAATACTCGATCTTTCAACAGTTGCAATGTGCGGTTTTTCTAACGCTTCTTTGATTCTGTTGGGTAATATGATCGGAGCAGGAAGGGACGAAGAGGCAAAAAAATGGAGCAAGATATTTGTTTTCGGCGGCCTTGGTGTCGGTCTATTCATGGCAATGACCATTATGATTATCAGGCCGTTCGCTCCGGGATTTATAGTTTGTTCGGAAACGACTGCAAACTATATTCTCAGTATGCTTTTGGTCTGTGCCTATATTGACGTTTGCTACGGAATGAGCTGGAATCTCGGTGCAGGCGTTCTTCGTGCCGGTGGAGACACCGGTTTTGTTGCAAAAATCGATGTGGGTTCCGCGCTTTTTATGAAAGGCGTTTTGGGAGCAATATGCGGTCTTTTCCTCAAACTTGATCCGCTTCTTGTTATGGCGATTGTTTGCAGTGATGAACTTTTGAAAGCAATTATTTATCTGGTAAAATATCTTAAAGGCGATTGGCTCCGCCACGGAATGACGGTACATAACGAAGAGCCTGATTTGGAATAAAAATAAGGAGGAAAACATGAGCTTTGCACATCTTCATCTCCATACTGAATACAGCCTGCTCGATGGCGCCTGCAGAATAAAAAAGCTTATTCCGCGCGTTAAAGAACTGGGCCAGACCGCTGTTGCCATAACCGACCACGGCGCCATGTACGGAGTTATTGATTTTTACCGTGAAGCAAATAAGTACGGAATAAAACCGGTTATAGGATGCGAAGTTTATGTTGCAAACCGTTCCCGCTTCAGCAAAGAACATCTTATGGACTGGAGCTATCACCTTGTTCTTCTTTGCGAAAACAATACCGGCTATAAAAACCTTATAAAGCTTGTTTCCTCCGGTTTTACAGAGGGCTTTTATAAAAAACCGCGAATCGATAAGGAACTTCTTCGGAAACACCATGAAGGACTTATCGCTCTTTCCGCCTGCCTTGCCGGCGAAATTCCGCGCCACCTTACCCAGAACGATTATGAATCCGCAAAAAAAGCCGCCCTTGAATATAAGGAAATCTTCGGCGAAAACAACTATTTTATCGAAATACAGGATCACGGCTATGCTGATCAGAAACGTATTCTTCCGAACCTTATAAAACTTTCTAAAGAAACCGGTATCCCTCTTGTTGCAACAAACGACTGTCATTATATCAACAAGGACGACGCAAAAATGCAGAATGTTCTTGTTTGCATCGGAACGAACCATACCGTTGATGAAGATAACGAGATGGGTTTTGAAACGGATGAATTCTATGTAAAATCCGAGGAGGAAATGCGCGAGATTTTCTCTTATGTTCCGGAAGCCATAGATAATACCCAAAAAATTGCGGACCGCTGCAACATGACTTTTGAATTTGGTCACACAAAACTCCCGGCTTTTGAAGTTCCGGACGGAAGGGATAATGTCGAATATTTTGAAAGCATGTGCAAAGAGGGTCTTTACCGCCGTTATGGGGATAATCCGGATAAGGAACTTTGGGACAGGCTCAATTATGAACTCGGCGTAATCGAGCGCATGGGATATGTAAACTACTATCTTATCGTTCACGATTTTATAAATTATGCAAAAAGCGTCGGAATTCCGGTAGGACCCGGAAGAGGATCCGGTGCGGGAAGTCTTTGTGCATACTGCGTTGGAATAACGGATATCGACCCGATAAAATATCATCTTCTTTTTGAACGTTTTCTTAACCCGGAACGTGTTTCAATGCCGGACTTCGATATCGACTTCTGCTATGAACGCAGACAGGAAGTTATCGAATATGTAAACCGCAAATACGGCGAAGACCATGTTGCCCAGATAATTACCTTCGGAACTCTTGCAGCAAGAGCGGCTATCCGCGACGTAGGCAGAGCGCTCGGAATGCCTTATCAGGACGTTGATAAAGTTGCAAAGCTTGTTCCGACGGATCTTCATATGACCATTGAAAAGGCGCTTACGGTTTCTCCGGATCTTAAGGCGCTTTACGATACCGATCCAAAAGTTTATGAACTTATCGATACCGCAAGAAGGGTGGAAGGAATGCCGAGGCATTCTTCCGTTCATGCGGCGGGTGTTGTTATCGCTCCGGAGCCGGTTACGGAATTTGTTCCGGTTGCAAAACCGGATGAATCCGTTGTAACCCAGTTTACTATGACTACTCTTGAGGAACTGGGCCTTCTCAAAATGGACTTTCTCGGACTTCGAAATCTTACTGCAATAAGTGACTGTGAAAAAGCCGTAAGAAAACGTATTCCGGATTTTGATATTTCAAAAGTTCCGGACGGAGACCCAAAAGTTTATGAAATGCTTACAAAAGGCGCGGCCCAGGGCGTTTTTCAGTTCGAGTCTGCGGGCATGAGAAGCGTTCTTATGGGACTTGGTCCAAAATCCATCGAGGATCTTACGGCAGTTATTTCTCTTTACCGCCCGGGTCCGATGGATTCCATTCCGAAATATCTTGAAAACAGCCACCATCCGGAAAAAGTTACATACAAAACCCCGCTTCTTAAGCCGATTCTTGATGTTACCTACGGATGCATAGTATATCAGGAGCAGGTTATGGAGATAGTCCGTAAGCTTGCAGGATATTCTTATGGCCGTGCGGACCTTGTCCGCCGCGCAATGAGCAAGAAAAAGCTCGACGTCATGGCACAGGAGAGGGAATATTTCGTCCACGGAAAATTTGACGACGAGGGAAACCTTGAACTTCCCGGTGCAGTAAGAAACGGCGTTCCGGAAAAGATTGCAAACGAGATTTTTGATGAGATGAGCTCCTTTGCGTCCTATGCTTTCAATAAATCCCATGCGGCGGCCTATGCCACCGTTGCATACAGAACGGCATACCTCAAATGCCATTTTCCCGGGGAATATATGGCGGCCCAGCTCAGTTCCGTTCTTGATAACACCGATAAAGTCATAGAATATATTGGCGAATGCCAGAAAATGGGCCTTAAAGTTCTCGGCCCCGATGTTAATAAATCCGAAAGCGGATTTATCTGGGATGGCGAGGGTGTTCGTTTTGGCCTTCTTGCGGTAAAAAACCTTGGAAGAGGTATTATCCGCGACATTATAAACGAACGCCAGATGAATGGCAAGTATAAAGGCTTTACAGACTTCTGCAAGCGTACATACGGTCGGGAACTCAATAAACGCACCCTTGAAAGCCTTATAAAATGCGGTGCGCTGGATTCCTTCAGCGTAAACCGCCGCCAGATGCTTTCCGGCTATGAGTCCATTCTCTCCTCCATTGACGCGGAGAAAAAAGCAAATGTTTCCGGCCAGATGAGCCTTTTCGGAGGATTTGAAGAGGAACATGACGAGGAGGATAACCTTCCTCGCCTTGCTGAATATTCCCTTCGTGAGCTTCTCAATATGGAGAAGGAAACAACGGGACTTTATCTTTCCGGTCATCCTATGAACGAATATAACGGCATACTTGAAAAAATCGGTGCGGTTAAAGTTCTTGATATCAAGCGTATGGGCGTTGATGAGGGTGAAAAACGCGTTCGCCTTTGTGGAATAGTACTGAGCAAAAAGATGAAAACCACAAAGAGCAACGATGTTATGGCTTTTGTAACCCTCGAAGATACCACCGGAAGTGTTGAGGCGCTTGTTTTCCCAAGGATACTTCAGGAAAACGGCGGAATCATCAATGTAAACGAAGCGGTCGTTGTTGAAGCAAGGGTTTCTTCCCGCGAGGATGAGGAAACAAAACTTGTTGCGGAAAGATTCCTCACCATAGAAGATGCTCAGCGTATTCCTTTTGTCCAACAGCAAAGTTATCAGCGAAGAGCTGCTCCCATAACGAAGGCGGAACCTGCTCCGGCAGTACAGAATCCTGCGCCTGTTCAGCAAAAGCCTTCCGTAAATTCCGGACTTTTTATTCGTGTTCCTTCGGAAGATTCCGCGGAATATAAAAAAGCCATGGAATTCCTTGCTGTTTTTGAAGGGCTTACGCCGCTTTTTATCCATTTTGCGGATACCAAAAAGACCGTAAAAGCGCCCACAAAGCTTTGGGTCGATACCAATACCGAAAACGGATATGTTGTAAAACGCCTTGCAAAAATGCTTGGTGAAGAAAACGTAAAAATGAAATAATTTTCCGATTCGGAATAATTTGTTGCCATAGTAACTTATATTTTTTATACTGTAAAATATAGAGAGATAGGAGGGAAGAAATGAAAAGAATACTTTGCGTTCTGCTTGCAATGCTGATGATTTTGTCCGCCGGCTGTTCTGCTGATGAGGAAGTTATAGATAACAGCGCGGTGCTCGGCTCCGTTAATGAAAACAGTGGGACTGACAGAATCGAAATAAATCCTATAGAAAGTTCTTCTTTGCCGGAGACGGAATCTTCCGAAACTTCAAGCGAAGAAACAACTTCATCCGAAAGTTCCGAAAGTACACCGGAAACCAGCGCATCTTCTTCGGATAACAGCAAGCCGAACACAAGCAGTTCTTCAATAAGTACCTCTTCAATTTCTTCCGCTGCTGAATCCTCGGAATCTGTTTCGGAATTTTCGGCAAGTTCAAAAAGCGAGCCGCAAAACACCGAAGTTTCCGCCCCAAAAGGTGAAATAAGAGCGGTCTGGATATCCTATCTTGAATATCAGACGGTTTTGCAGGGAAAATCACAAAAACAGTTTACGAACAATATCCGTACTATGTTTTCCAATATTGTGTCGGATGGATTCAATACGGTTTTTGTCCATGTTCGCTCCCACAGCGACGCCATGTATGATTCCGACATTTTCCCCTGGTCGGTTTACTGCACCGGAACAGAAGGGAAAAATCCCGGATTTGATCCACTTGAAATAATGGTTGCGGAAGCACATTCCGCCGGCCTTGAAATCGAAGCATGGATAAATCCATATAGAGTAAAAGGCAATACCAATACATCAAAAATATCTTCCGACAGTCCTGCATACGGCTGGCTCAATACCGATAAAGTTGCGGTTATTGAGGGAACGGGAATTTTTTATAATCCCGCGGATGAGGACGTCATCGAACTTGTTGTTTCCGGTGTTGAGGAAATAGTAAGAAACTATGACGTAGACGGAATACATTTTGACGATTATTTTTATCCCACAACAAACGAAAGTTTTGATAAATCGTATTATAACGAATATAAAGCTTCCGGCGGAAATCTAAAACTCGCTGCATGGAGAAGACAGAACGTAAATACCCTTATCAAAGAAGTTTATTCCACAGTAAAAGCCATAGACGGAACATGCCGATTTGGAGTAAGCCCCGCGGGCAATACGGAGCAGAACTATAACACACTTTATTGCGACGTTGAAACATGGGTAACAAGCAAGGGGTATGTTGATTATATCTGTCCCCAGATATATTTTGGCTTTAACAACAAATCAAGACCTTATCTTGATGTTCTTGCGGAATTCAGCAATATGATAACGAATAAGAACATTGATCTTATAATCGGTCTTGCGGCATATAAAGCAGGCGCTGTGGATACCTATGCCGGAGCAAACGGAAAGAACGAATGGATAGAAAACAACGATATTCTTTCCCGCCAGATAAGTACAGCAAGGAATGAAGACAGATATTCCGGTTTTGCACTTTATCGTTATGATTCGCTTTATAACCCGTCTTCGGATGTTAAAAAAGCGGTCAGCAACGAAAGAAAAAACCTTGATAATATTCTTTAAACCGAAAGGAAACCCCAAAAAGGACGGAAAAACTTTATGAAAAAATTCTTTCTCAACAAAAAACTTATGACAGCGGTTTTAAGCCTTTGTCTTGTTGCTGTTATAAGCGGAATAGCGGTTTTTGCGGCTTTTCAAAACGGGCTTCCCGGGGTTGAAAAGCTTTTTGGGGATTTTGAATTCCCCCAAAGTTCCGAAAGCTCCTCATCCGAGGAGGAAAGTTCCGTACCGGAAGTTCCGGATACGGAAGCGGACAGCGATATAATAATAAATCCCGTCGAACCGTCCGTTCCGGATGCACCCAATGTTCCCAATGCGGGCAATGTTTCCGACAGTCCCATCGTTTATAATGCACCGGACAGAATGATGGCCATAACTATCAATGCCGGAGAGGATTATTATACCGAAGCAGGTATGAGCACCGGAGATATCCAGGCTTCCATAGATAAAGCTTTGGAGGATGCAAAGGCCCTTTCTGCAAATACTGTTTTTATCGAAACCACCTTTGGTGAAAACGTACTCTATGCATCTGAAAAAATGCCGCAGGCAGAAGCAAGCATCGACATGCTCAAATATACTTCCGAAAAGGCAAAAGCCATGGACATGTATGTCTATGCTGTGTTTGACGTGCTCAAAACCGGCGAAGCAGAAAAATCCGCCGTGCTCAACAGCGAGCAGCTTTCGCTTATTGCGGAAAACGCAGCCGCACTTGGAAAATATGATATCGACGGCATAATGCTTGATGCATATACGGTGGAATCTGACGGAGACGCATATTCCGACTATACAAAATACGGCAGCGGAATGGGATATGAAAACTATCTTCGTTCCAACACCGAGGCAGCCGTAACGGCCGCATATAATGCTGTTAAAAAAGAAAATCCGGCTATCGCTGTTGGCCTTGCGGTAGATGCAGTATGGGCAAACAGCGCCACCATAGAAGAGGGAAGCGCGACCGAAGCAAAATACGAAAGTTTTGTTCACGGATTTGCCAATACCAAAAAATTTGTTGAAAACGATCTTGCGGATTTTGTTGCGGTAAAATGCAATTATTCCACCCTTAATAAAAACGCAAAGTTCGCCGATTACATGGAATGGTGGAACGGTATCGTTGATGAGAACACTCCTCTTTATGCATTCCAGTATGCAACAAAAGCCTGTACCGACGAAAAAGGCTGGAACGATCCATCGGAACTTTCCGACCAGGTAATCGCCGCAGAAAAACTCAGCGGATTTAAAGGAAGCGTTTTTGATTCTCTTTCCGCACTCCAGAAAAACCCCAAGCAGTCCACGGACGCTCTTTATCAGTATCTTACAGAGAATATCGATCCAAGCTTCCTGCTTACCCAGCTGGAGCTTACAAGACCCGCAAAAACAACCTTTTCTACTTATGATACAGTTGTTGCATTTGCCGGTGCTTCTGATATCAACTTTGAGCTTACCATGAACGGCGAAACGGTAAAACGCGACGGAAACGGCGCATTTATGCTTACCATCGAACTTAAACCGGGCCTTAATACTTTTAAATTTGAACATAAAGAAAAAACTATTACATATAAAATCACAAGAAATGTAATGGTACTTAAAGAGATAACCCCGCTCGGAAATGTAACCGTTGGCGGAGGAATGAGCATTACTGTAACGGCGCTCGCATACGAAGGTTCCGTTGTAACTGCAAAACTCGGTTCAACAACTGTAAACCTTGTTCAAAGTACGGAGGAGGATGACTCCACAGAGGAGGAAAAGGATTCGACCTACGTAACCTACACAGGAATGATTTCCGCGCCAGCCGCAGGAACTGCAGAACAGGTACTCGGAAATATCGTTGTTACCGGTACATGGGAAGGAACGACCGAAACCAAGGAAGGCGCTCACGTAACTGTTTCCGCAAAGGCAAAAGCCGGCGGACTTGTTGAAGTTGTTGCCAAAGCGGCGGAAACTTTCCCCACCAACACTCTTAATGACCTTTCGGACTATGACTGCTATCCTCTTGCAAAGGGAACAAGAGACTATGTTGAAGGCGAAGAGATAGTTTATGTTGAGGGCAGCAACACATATACCTATTATAACCTTATGTCCGGTCAGCGTGTTTACACCAAAGATGTAAGCCCTGTTTCCGGTGAACTTGGCGGAAACAAGATAAAGAACATGACCGTTTCCGCAAATAACCGCTATACTTATGTAACATTTGAAATGGATCAGTGCGTTGCATACGTTGCAAAATATTCGCCCAGCGAATTTACCATCGATTTCAAATATACGGATAAAACCCCAGGCAACCTTAATCTTAACTGCACTCCGCTTTTTGATTCCGCAACATGGAACGGAGCAAAACTCAGCCTTAAACTCAGCACAAGATCCGGCTTCCTCGGATATACCGCTTACTATGAAGGCGGAAATCTTGTTTTCCGTTTCAATAACCCAACCGGAACATACAGCCTTTCCGGTGTTCCGATAATTGTTGACGTTGGCCACAGCAAGCTTGGTGTTGGAGCACTCGGATTCCTTTCCGCATACGGCGAATATGAGATAAACCTTGCGGTAGGCCAGTACCTTAAAGAGGAACTCCAGAGCCGCGGAGCGACAGTTTATATGCAGGATACAATAAACAGCAGACCCAGTCTTGCGGACAGAGTGGCATATTCTTCTGCAAGAGATCCCCTTGTTTTCGTAAGTATCCACTGTAACTCAGCAACTTCCAGTACCGGTTACGGAACGGAATGTTTCTATTTCACAAGATTCTCCCAAAATCTTGCGTCCTATTTCTCAAGCGAAGTTGCTTCTGCTCTCGGTACCAAAAACCGCGGAGATATGATAGGCCGTTATTACGTAACAAGAACACAGGAATACCCATCTGTACTTGGCGAACTTGGATTTGTAAGTAATGAATCGGATTACTATAAACTCATTTCCAGCAGCTATCAGAGATCTGTTGCGGAAGGAATAGCGGATTCCATTTCCAGCTATCTTTATGCCGCAGGCAAAAACGGATCCTATACATACGGAACCCAGTCCACAAACGGTTCCAGCAGTTATGTTCCTCCGGAAACATCCGAGCCGGAATATGAGGAAGAAAGTTCCTCTTCCTCTTCGGAATCTTCATGGGAAAGTTCCTCCGGTTCCGGAAATACTTCCTCTGAAAGCGAAAGTTCCGGTTCTTCGGAAGGCGGAATAATTATTCTTGGTTAATTAAAAATACCTTCGGTGGAAACCGAAGGTATTTTTTTATCCGCTTTTTCATATTAATTTATGAAAAGGAGGGATAAACCCATGGATGAAAAAACAAAGAAAAAAGGACACTATTTATTGACGCTTGTTGCAATTTTGATGTTTTTTTCAGGAATCATTGTTTATGCTTATAATTTTCCGTCAACTTTTGAACTTTTTGATAAAAAAATAAATGAATTTATTGAACTTTCAGGGAAAGAAGGGAACATAAAAGTTTTCACTGCTTTTTCTGAATTTTCGGAAAAAGCGGTGAATGAAAGCATTTATTGGGTAGAAGTGATAACAGATAATATAAAAGGTACATTTGATGGAATAAAACCGGTTCCGTCTTTTATTATGAGTTGTGCGGCTTATTATCCGACGGATTTTGGATCGATAACTTCTCTTTTCGGAAAAAGAAAAGATCCCTTTTCTGGGGAAAATTCAGTTCATAGCGGAATAGATATAGCTGTATCCGAAGGAAGCGGAGTTTTGTCTGCGTGGCCCGGAAAAATATCGGAAACAGGTTTTAATGCTATTTACGGGAACTATGTGATGATTGAACATTCAAAAAAATTTTATACGAAATATTGCCATTTGTCAAAAATATGCGCCGAAAGAGGCGATATGATAAACGCAAAAGAAAAAATCGGGGAGGCTGGGAGTACCGGCCGTTCCACCGGAAGCCACCTTCATTTTGAGGTGATAATAGACGGAAGAAATGTAGATCCGATGGAGTGCTTTGAACTTTGATAAGATTTTCGGTGCTCAAAACTAATGTTAATATTTCACCGCTCTTTTTTGCGGTGCTCACGGCATTTTTGCTTACGGATAAATCAGGAACAGCTTCTGCGGCGGTTATATTTTCAATTTTGCACGAAGCGGGACATTTTTTGGCTTTATTATGCGAAAAATCATATCCGAAGGAAATAAATATCTCTCTTTTCGGGATAAATATGTCCCTTATGGAAAAGCTGAGCACGGCTGAAAAATGTGCTGTGCTCATGGCGGGATTTATAATGAACTTTATTCTTGCAGCACTTTTCTTTTTTATCGGTAATTATAAATTTGCATACATAAATCTTTTTATCGGTTTTTTTACTGCAATGCCCGTTCCGTCATCGGACGGCGGAAGTATAATTAAACTTATTTTTGATGAATATATGCCGGAAAAATCAGAAAAAATATTAAAAATTGTTTCACTTTCGTTCATTTTGTTACTGTCGGCTTTTATGATATTTGTTTTGATTATCACAAAAAATGTTTTTCTGATATTTGCATTGGTATATATGTTTTTATGTGCAATTAAAACAGCCGCTTTTTAAAAGCGGCTGTTTTTTTATTTGTCTTTTACAATATTGTGATATGCAATCACATTTATAAGAACGGTTGTCAGAAAAAGTATCTGGGAATATATTTCAATACCTTTTGCGGTATCAAGAATGGCGGAAATATCATTGATGCTGACTTTATAGCTCGTATAAACGGTTGAAAGCCATACGGAAGCTATGCAGCAAGCTTCGCTGAAAAGGCCGATCTGCATGGATTTTTTTACGGAAAGTTTATTTCCCATAAATAAATTAAATAGCCCAAAAACGATGGCATTTCCGCCGAAAAGGAACATAAAAAGACCTATAAGGCTTGGTGTTCCCAAGGATAAGACGTTGTTTCTTTGATATCCGGAAATCATATCATATATCACAAACGCATTAACAAAAATTGCCGCAAGAACGAAGGCGGTAATTATAAAAATCTGGCGGGTACGTTCAAACCTAATTTCATTTTTTGAAATTTCTATAATTTCCTTTGCCAAAGTATCGCTGTTACCGGCGTTGTCGTTTCGTTCTCCTTTAATAAGTTCCGTTATGGAAATATCAAGTGCGGAGGCGAGGGGTTCGAGGATCGAAATATCCGGAAAACCTTTTCCGTTTTCCCATTTCGATACAGCGGCGGTTGAAACATTCAGCTTTTCCGCAAGTTCTTTTTGTGTAAAGCCCTTTTCGGTACGAAGTTCTTTTATAAGCGTTCCGGTTTTTATAATATCCAAAAAAACACCTCCTTTATGGTTTGAGTTTATCACCGCTTGTGCCGTTTGTAAATCAACGCATCGTAAACTTTATAAATAAAGGCGAATTATGCTTCTGTTCCTCTTATTGCTATTGAAAAAACTTTTATAATTATGATATACTTATATAGTTATAGCTGAAAGGAGGAATCGCTTTGCCTGCAATTCCCGAAAAAATACTCAGTATGGTTCAAAAGCCCGCAAGATACTGCGGCGGAGAACTGAACAGTGTTGTTAAAAATAAAGATGAAGTTTCCGTAAGGTTTGCATTCTGCTTTCCCGATCTTTATGAAGTTGGAATGAGCCATCTCGGAATGAAAATACTCTACAGCCTTCTCAATAAAGATCCGGAAGTATGGTGCGAAAGGGTATTCGCTCCGGATATTGATATGGAAAAGATTTTAAGGGAGAGAAATCTTCCGCTTTTTGCGCTTGAAAGCCGCGATTCCGTCGGGGATTTTGATATGATTGGTTTTACCCTTCAGTATGAACTTTCATATACAGGTATCCTCAATATGCTTGATCTTGCCGGTGTTCCGGTAAGGGCAGAGGACAGGCATGAACTTAAAAATCTTGTTGTTGCCGGAGGTCCCTGTTCCTGTAACCCGGAACCCATTGCGGATTTTATCGACCTCTTTATGCCAGGTGAGGGCGAAGAAGTTCTTCCGGAGGTAGTTGAACTTTATAAAACCGCAAAAAAAGAGGGCTGGAGCAAAAAACAGTATCTTTTAGAAGCAGCAAAGATAAACGGCGTTTATGTTCCTTCTCTCATTGATGTTGTTTATAATGATGACGGAACCGTAAAAAAGTTTGTTGCAAAAGAAACTGCGACTCTTCCGATTACAAAACGCATTATCAAAGACCTTGACAGCGTTTATTATCCGGATAAATTTGTTGTTCCGTTTATCGATATCGTTCATGACAGAAGCCAGCTTGAACTTATGCGCGGCTGCATCCGCGGATGCCGTTTCTGCCAGGCCGGTTTTATCTACCGTCCGGTAAGGGAAAAGCATTTTGACACTCTTTCAAAGGATGCACATAATCTTTGTGACAGCACCGGCTATGAAGAGCTTTCTCTTACTTCTCTCAGTACCAGCGACTACAGCGAGCTTGAGCCTCTTCTTGATGACCTTCTCGAATGGACTCCGAAAGAGCATGTAAATCTTGCGGTTCCGTCCCTTCGCGTTGATAACTTCAGCGAGAGCCTTCTTAAAAAAATCAGCAAGGTCCGCAAAAGCGGACTTACCTTTGCTCCGGAAGCCGGAACACAGAGAATGCGCGATGTTATCAATAAAAACGTAACCGAAGAAGAGATCATGGCAACCTGCCAGACCGCTTTCGAGGGCGGATACACCGCAGTAAAACTTTATTTCATGATCGGTCTTCCTACCGAAACGGACGATGACGTAAGAGGCATCGTAGAGACCGCACAGCGCGTTGTTGACCTTTTCTATCATCTTCCCAACAAACCAAAGGGCAAGGGTGTACAGGTTACTTGCAGCGTTGCAAGCTTTGTTCCAAAGCCCTTTACTCCTTTCCAGTATGAGCCCCAGAACAGCAGGGAAGAACTTCACAGAAAACAGGAAGTTATGCGTAGCGCGCTCCACAGCAGAAAGATAAATCTTGACTGGCACGATGCTGAAACCTCCTATCTTGAGGCTGTTCTTGCAAGAGGCGACAGAAAAATCGGCAAAGTTATCGAAACCGCATGGCGTAAAGGCTGCAACCTTGACAGTTGGGATGAGCATTTTAAATTCGACGTTTGGATGGAATCCTTTGCGGAATGCGGCATTGAACCGGAATTTTATGCAAACCGAACCAGAAGTTATGACGAAGTTATGCCGTGGGATATTTTTGACTATGCCGTTACCAAAAAGTTCATTATCAATGAAAATAAAAAGGCTCACGAAAGCGTTACAACTCCAAACTGTCGTCTTAAATGTTCCGGCTGCGGAGCAAACTGCCTGAAGGGAGGCGCTTGCTTTGAATGATATGATAAATTTCATCGACGTAAGGCTTTTCTATACAAAAACCGGCAGCGCAAAATATATTTCTCATCTTGACGTAATGCGTGCATTCCAGCGCGCCTTAAAACGTTCCAAAATCGATTTCTGGTATACGGAGGGATTCCATCCCCACCTTTATCTTACCTTTGCTCTTCCGCTTTCTCTCGGCTATGAAAGCGTTGCGGAAAGCGTTGATTTCCGCCTTATTTCTCCGATGCCATATGAAGAGATAGTTCACAGAATAAACGCCGTTCTTCCAGTTGGATTCAGGGCGATTGCTGCATGCAGACCGAAAATGGATGCAAAACGCATCCGCTTTGCGGATTATGATATCTCTTTTGCTGCGGAAGAAAAGGACGTTGAACAGACCCTTGCCGATTGGTACAGATGTTTTGACAGGGAAGAGGTAACCGTTCTTAAAAAGACAAAAAGCGGAGAAAAAGAAATTGATATAAAACCCCATATAAAACTTTCAAAACTTGAACATAAAGACGGAAGATACTGCTTTAAAGCACGTCTTGCTTCCGGGGTTGAACTCAACATAAACCCGGACCTTGTTTTTGAAGCCTTCAAAAATTTCTCCGGATTCAAGCCGGAGGATATTGCAGTCAAAAGAATGGCTGTATATAACGAAAAAATGGAAAAATTCCGCTGATTTTTTAAAAATAATACTTGCAATTATATTTTTGTTGTGGTATTATAATAAGGCTGTTTAGTATGCCTAAACGGCGCTGTCGCATTCCCGGCGACATGAACGACACAAAATATGTCGGGCGGACAGTCCTCTGTCAATGGTGTCCATTGAGTATGAATGTCTGAAAAATAATAAGGAGGATATTTAAAATGGATGCACTTAAACTTATTTCCCAGGACTGCCTGAGAGCTGACAAACCCGAAGTTGCAATCGGTGATACCGTTAAGGTATATTGCAAAATCAAAGAGGGAGACCACTACAGAACCCAGATTTTCGAGGGTGCAGTTATTGCTAAACAGCATGGCGGCATCTCTGAATCTTTCACCGTTCGTCGTGTTGCACACGGCTGCGGCATTGAAAGAGTTTTCCCGATCCACAGCCCGATGATCGAGAAAGTTGAACTCGTACGTCATGGTCGTGTCAGAAGAGCTAAACTCTACTATCTCCGTGATAGAGTTGGTAAAGCTGCAAAGGTCAAACAGGTCCGCTAATTTGTTATTTGCGAAAAAACTCCCTTGCCAATCGGCAAGGGAGTCTTTTTTTTTACTAAATTATGTAGTATAATATATATTAGAATAATAGGAACTTATTGAAAGGAGGCGATTTTGCCCTATGGAACAGGTCGATATCCAGTGGTTTCCCGGCCATATGGCGAAAACCCGCCGCTTGATGAAAGCGAATCTTCCTCTTGTTGATGTTGTTGTTGAAATAACCGATGCAAGAGTACCTTTTTCCAGCCGAAATCCTGAGATGAAAAGCCTTGTCGGCGGAAAACCAAGAGTTGTTGTTCTCAATAAATGCGATATGGCAGACGAGGCCATAACTCAGGAATGGATTGAATATTATAAAGAAAAGGGCATCCGTGCTCTTGCAACAGATTGCCGCACCGGTAGAGGCCTTAATAAGCTTGCGCCCGTTGTACGCGAAGTCCTTAAAAACGAGCTTGAAAAACGCGCAAGAAAAGGCATGGAAGGCAAGCCTATAAGAATGATGATCGTAGGTATTCCGAACGTCGGAAAATCTTCTTTCATCAACCGTATTGCCGGTGGAAAACGCGCAAAAGTTGAGGATCGTCCCGGTGTTACCCGCGGAAAACAGTGGGTGACTCTTGATAAAGGTATAGATATGCTCGATATGCCCGGTGTTCTTTGGCCTAAATTTGAGGATAAAACCGTTGGCGAGCATCTTGCGTTCACAGGTGCAGTAAAAGATGATATTCTTGATATCGAAACTCTTGCGATGCGCCTTGCTGATCTTCTTAACCACGAAAACCATAAACTTCTTTGCGAAAGATATAAACTCACCGATGAAGAAACAGCAGATATTGAGCCATATGACCTTCTTGAGCTCATCGGTGCAAAACGCGGAATGAAGATTTCCGGCGGAGAAGTCAATACCGAAAGAGCCGCCGCAATGCTTCTTGATGAATTCCGCGGCGGAAAAATCGGACGTATCACTTTGGAGAGACCAAATGAGCTTATATGATTTTGAGCACGCAAAGCGTGATGAACTTGGAATAAAACTCATCTGCGGCGTTGATGAAGCGGGAAGAGGCCCGCTTGCCGGTCCTGTTTTTGCTGCGGCGGTCATTCTTCCCGAAGATTATGAGATCGAAGGACTTAATGACAGCAAAAAACTTTCCGAAAAAAAGCGCGATCAGCTTTTTGACGAGATAATTGAGCACGCAGTAGCTTATTCCATACAGAGTGTTGACCATAAAACTATTGACAATATAAACATTCTCGAAGCCACCATGCTCGCTATGAGAACTGCTGTTGAGAAATTGAGCACCGTACCGGAAGCGGTTTATATCGATGGAAATCGCGTTCCGAAAGATATGAAAGTTCCAACCGAATTTGTTATAAAAGGGGATGCAACTTCCGCAAGTATTGCGGCAGCATCCATTCTTGCAAAAGTGAGCAGGGACAGGTTTATGCTCGAAATGGATAAACAGTATCCTGAATACTGTTTTGCAAAACATAAAGGATACGGAACAAAGCTCCACTATGAAAAAATAAGAGAATTTGGACCAAGCGATATACATCGCCTGACTTTCCTTAAAAAGATGCACTGAGGGTGATTTTCTGATTACCGAAAAACGCCGCCGCGGAGATCTTGGAGAAGAATTCGCTGCCGAATATCTTGAGGGCAAAGGCTATGAGATAATCGAACGGAACTTTAATACCCGCCTCGGCGAAATAGACATCATAGCAAAAGACGGAAAATACATAGCATTTGTTGAAGTAAAATCCCGCGCAGAGGACTGTCTTTATGCCCCAAGAGAAGCTGTTACCCGTTCAAAACAGCAAAAAATCTGTAAAGCTGCTATGCTTTACAAGCTTCAAAAAGGGCTTAACGGTCAGCCTCGCTTTGATGTTTTTGAAATTGTTTACGGGAAATATGACCTTGAAGTCAAAAGTTTTACCCATATAAAAAATGCTTTCGGAACGGAGGCTGTGCATGGATTTTTTTGATCTTCACTGCGATACAATTACCACCGCGCTTCATCAAAGCTGCGGAATTGACTGCGGTTATCTTGATATTTCATTCCCGAGAAACAGCGAAATAAAACGCCATTGCCAATGTTTTGCGATTTTCTGCCCGGATGTTATTTCCGGCGAAGATGCTTTTAACTATTACACAATGTCAAAGCACTTTTTTGAAAATCAGCTTTCTGAATATCCTCAGTATTTTGAGCAGGCAAAAACTTTTCCGGATATTGACAGGATAACCAAAGAGGGAAAAACCGCGGCTGTTCTTACCGTTGAAGGAGGGAGAGTTCTCGGCGGAAAGATAGAGAGGCTTGAAAAACTTAATAATGACGGGGTACGTATGATGACCCTCACCTGGAACGGAGAAAACGAGATTGGAAAAGGTTCAACGGAACAGTCCTTTGGACTTAAACCATTCGGTATCGAAGTTATAAAGGAAATGGAACGGCTCGGAATGGTCATCGATGTTTCGCATCTTTCAGATTCTGGTTTTGAGGATGTGCTCAAAAATGTTGACTGCGCTTTCGCTGCAAGCCACAGCAATCTTCGTTCCGTATGCGGTCACAGAAGAAATCTTACGGACGAATATTTTAAGGAAATAGTCCGCCGCAGGGGAATAGTCGGAATCAATTTTTATAAGGCTTTTCTTAACGATGATGCGGAAAAAGCTTCGCTTAACGATATTTTGAAGCATATCGAAAAAATGCTGTTCCTCGGCGGTGAAAATACAGTTGCCATGGGCAGCGACTATGACGGCTGCGATGTTGTGGCCGGAATTGAAAAAATGAACAAGATCCCTGATCTTTATGATCTGGTCAGGAAAGAATTCGGCAAAGAAACTGCCGAAAAAATATTCTGGAGAAACGCATATAACTTTTTTGCGGAAAGAATTTGAGGTGAAAAGGTGAAATTTCAAAGCACAAGGAACAAAAATCTGCGTCTTGATTCCGCAGAAACGATTTTAAAAGGACTTTCGGATGACGGAGGTCTTTTTGTGCCGGTAGAAATTACAAAGCTTGTTGAAGGCGAGATTGCTGAACTTTCAAAACTCGGATATACCGAAAGAGCAAAGCGCATTTTTGCAAAATATATGACGGATTTTTCCGAAGAAGAGCTTTTTGAATGTGCGGAAAAAGCATATAACGGAAATTTTGAGGGCGACGAACCGACCCATATTGTAAAATTGGGCGAAGGAACATATATGCTTGAACTCTGGCACGGACCAACCTGCGCATTTAAGGATATGGCGCTCCAGATACTTCCTCATTTTCTTGTAAAATCTGCGGAAAAAGCCGGCAGCGGAGAAAAAACAGTCATTCTTACCGCAACTTCCGGCGATACCGGAAAAGCGGCACTTGAGGGTTTTTGTGATGTTGAAGGAACGGAGATCATCGTATTTTATCCAAATAATGGGGTTTCAAAGATTCAGCAGCTCCAGATGCAGACCCAAAAAGGAAAAAATGTAGCAGTATGCGCCGTTGAAGGAAATTTTGACGATACCCAGACCGCGGTAAAAACAATTTTCACAGATAAAAATATCAGAGAAAAACTTTCTGCAAAAGGAAAACGTTTTTCAAGCGCAAACTCCATAAACGTAGGAAGACTTTTGCCTCAGGTAGTATATTATATTTCTTCCTATGCGGATCTTGTTGCAAGGGGAGAGATAGAAAACGGCGAAACGGTAAACGTCACTGTTCCAACGGGTAACTTTGGAAATATCCTTGCGGCATATTATGCGAAAATGATGGGCATTCCTTTTGGAAAACTCATCTGCGCCTCCAACGCAAACAACGTGCTCACGGATTTTTTGAGCACCGGAACATACAGCATTAACAGAGACTTTTATATGACGGAATCTCCTTCCATGGACATTCTTGTTTCCAGCAACCTCGAAAGACTTCTTTTTGAGCTTTGTGACAAGAACGACGGATATATCACTGCGCTTATGACTTCGCTTCGTGAGCACGGAAATTATAGCGTTCCGGATGAGATCCTTGCAAAGATAAAAGAGCTTTTTGCGGCGGGATTCACTGATGATGAAGGTGCAGAAAAACGCATTAAAATGCTGTTTGATGAATATTCCTATCTATGTGATACACATACAGCGGTTGCCGTTGAGGTCTATGAAAAATATAAGGCGAAAACCGGCGACAAAACGAAAACAATAATTGCTTCTACCGCAAGCCCTTATAAATTCCCAAGAGCCGTGCTCAAGGCAATATCAGGAGAAGTTATAGCCGATGATTTTGAGGCGGCAGAAAAAATCGAAGAACTTTCCGGACTTTCAATGCCGCAGCAGCTTCGAAGCCTTTCCGAAAAAGAGCCGCGTTTCACAAAGGTATGTGAAAGGGAAGAGATGGCTGATTTTGTTATGAGCACCGTCGGAGGTGAAGGCTGATGTCAGTTTGGGTAATGGCGGACCTTCATCTTTCTTTTGGAACCGATAAGCCGATGGATAACTTTTTCGGCTGGAAGGACTATGTCAGCAAAATAGAGGCCAGTTGGAAAGAACAGATAAAGCCGGAGGATACAGTGGTCATTCCCGGTGATTTTTCCTGGGGGCTCGGCTTTGACGAAGCTCTTCCGGATTTTAAATTTATTGAAGCCCTTCCCGGAAAGAAAATCATAATGAAAGGAAACCACGATTACTGGTGGACAACAAGGGCAAAAGCGGAAAAGTTTTTCAAAGAAAACAGCATAACTTCTGTTGAAATTCTCCATAATAATTCAGTCCTTGCGGAGGGTCTGGCCCTTTGCGGAACAAGGGGCTGGGTATTTATGCCCAACGAAGAACATGATGTTAAGATTTCCGCAAGGGAAGCCGCAAGATTAAGACTTTCGCTCGAGGATTCAAAAAGATTTCCGGATGCGGAAAAAATCGTTTTTCTGCATTATCCTCCGGTTTATGCAAACGAAATGGTACCTAATATAATTTCCGTTTTGAAGGAATACGGGATCAAAAAAGTATATTACGGTCATCTTCACGGAGCATCCAGGAGTCTTGCAAATGAGGGCGAATATATGGGGATAGAGTTCAAGCTTATCTCTGCGGACCATCTTGGCTTTAAATTCTGGAAAATTAAATAAAAATTATATAATATTTTTATATAAAATAATTGATTTTATGATAAGTATATGATATACTTTAACAGTTACTGAAAATGTATCTATCAGGAGGAAACAACACAATGGAATTGAGACAGATTGAAAAAAACGGCACTAATGAGGTTAAGCTTACCATTGCTGTAACCGCAGAAGAGTTCGGACGTGCTGTTGACGCAGCTATCAGAGAAAAAGGTAAAAACCTTACCGTTCACGGATTCCGTAAAGGCAAAGCACCGAAAGCTCTTATTGAAAAAGCTTACGGCAGAGAATATTTTTATCAGGACGCAGTTAACGAAACTTACGGCATGGCATACGACATGGCTGTTGCAGAAGCAAAAATCGTTCCCGTCGATCGCGCAGAGATCGAGCTTATCGATTGCTCCGAAGAAGGTTATACCCTTACTGCAACCGTTACCGTAAAACCCGAAGTTTCCGTAAAGAAATATAAAGGCATCAAAGCAGAAAAACTTATTGCAACCGTTGCTGATTCCCAGGTTGAAGGCGAACTTGCTGTTATGCTTGAAAGAAACGCAAGAATCATCGAAGTTGAAGACAGACCCGCACAGAACGGCGACCAGGCTGAAATCGACTATGAAGGTTTTAAAGACGGCGTTCCTTTTGAAGGCGGCAAAGGCGAGCATTTCCCGCTTGAACTTGGTTCCGGCCAGTTTATCCCCGGCTTCGAAGATCAGGTTTGCGGCCACAACGCTGGCGAAGAATTTGATGTAAACGTTTCCTTCCCGGAAGATTATCCCGCTGAAGAGCTTAAAGGCGCTCCCGTAGTATTCAAATGCAAACTCCACAGCATCAAAGCAAAAGAAATGCCCGTTGCTGATGATGAATTTGCAAAAGACGTAAGTGAATTCGATACCATCGATGAACTTAAAGCTGACATCAAAGCAAAACTTCAGGAAAAAGCAGACGCACAGTCCGAAGCAGAACTTGAAGAAAAACTTGTTGATGCTATCATCGAAAACATGACTGCAGAGATCCCCGAATGCATGTACGAAGCAAGAATGGATGATATCGCTGCTGATTTTGAGAACAGACTTGCAAGAACCGCAGGCCTTACCCTTGACGAGTATCTCAAATATACCGGCGCTGATAAAGAATCCTTCTTCGGCGGCTTCAGACCTCAGGCAGAACGTCAGGTAAAAATCCGCCTTGCTCTTGAAGAAATCGCAAAACTCGAGAAAATCGAGATGACCGAGGAAGAAATGAACGAAGAGTTCAAAACTCTTGCAGAGCGTTATGAAATGAAAGAGGAACAGGTCAGAAAGATCGTTCCCGCTGAAGAACTTGCTCTTGACCTTTGCGTAGAAAAAGCAATCAAATTTGTTCGTGAAAACGCAAAAGTAACCGAAGTTTCTGCAGAAGAAGCTGCAGCAAAAGAAGCAGCTCCCAAGAAAAAACGCACCACCAAGAAAAAAGCTGAGGAAGCTCCCGCTGAAGAAGCACCTGCAGAAGAAGCTCCTAAGAAAAAACGCACCACCAAGAAAAAAGTTGAGGAAGCTCCCGCTGAAGAAGCACCCGCAGCTGAAGCTGAAGAAGCTCCCGCTCCCAAAAAGAGAGCAACCCGCAAAAAGAAAACCGAAGAAATCGATCCTTCTGTTGACTGATAACGGGGAAACAGTTTCCAGAGAAACTGCAATATAATTATCTTTGTATTGGAGGATCTCCGGAATTTATTTCCGGAGGTCCTTTATATCAATAATGACAATTTTTTACAGGATTCGATAGTATCCGAAAGGAGTGATACCGAAATGAGTTTGGTACCGATGGTCATTGAACAGACCAACAGAGGAGAACGTTCCTATGATATTTTCTCCCGCCTTCTCAATGACAGAATCATCATGCTTTGTGACGAAGTAAACGACACCACCGCAAGCCTTGTTGTTGCCCAGCTTCTTTATCTTGAGGGCCAGGATCCCGATAAGGACATCAGCCTTTATATCAACAGCCCCGGCGGTTCCATTACCGCAGGCATGGCTATTTATGACACCATGAATTACATCAAATGCGATGTTTCCACCATCTGTGTCGGTATGGCGGCTTCCATGGGAGCATTTCTTTTAAGCTCCGGTGCAAAGGGTAAGCGTTATGCACTTCCCAACAGTGAAATCAT
>JAFSDS010000062.1 GCA_017436125.1 Oscillospiraceae bacterium
AGATTTAAAAATAACTGTCCTTGACGCTTTTTCACAAGGCAATATGGTAGCTACCCGTGTCCTTTACGAAGGCGTGCATACAGGCGAATGTATGGGCATTGCCCCCACGGGTAAAAGAATATGCTTTGAAGCATTAGAAAATTTCAGATTAGAAGATGGAAAAATTGTCGAGTCTTGGGGCTATTGGCCTGATAAGGAGATTGAACGAATACTTCGATAAATTCCAATTTGTATAACAGATAACCCAGGGATTCCCGGTACTTCTTGGGGTACACTTTTATCACTTGGGGTACAAAAATTTGTGCGGGGGTACAGCAAAATACCGAGGGGTACAAAATTTACAGGAGGGGTACAGTCTCCAAACTGTTGCCGAGAGTTGTATCCATAATTACCACCAAACCCAGCTAAAAAAAGATACGCTTTCGCGTATCTCTTTTTTTGTTTTTATTCGTGTATTTCAAGGGGCAGTCCGTCAGGATCATGAAAGAAAGTTGCTTTTCCTCCGGAAAAAGTATCTGTTCTTATGGGCTCGCATTCTATCCCTTTTTCGGAAAGTTCTTTTACTGCAGAATAGATATCATCGACTTTAAAAGCAAGGTGCCGAAGTCCATAAGCTTCCGGCGAAAGTCTTTTTGGATGATCCTTCATTATAAAAAGTTCCAGTTCCGTTGTTTCGTTTATCCTCAGATCGATTTTCCAGTCGTCTCTTTCCGGACGATAATTTTCCCTGATAACCGAAAACCCAAGCTTTTTTGCATAAAAATTGAGTGCCTCTTCTTTATCGGAGCAAATAATTGCAATATGATGGATGATATTCATAATAAAACTCCCCTTTTGAAGGATCTCTGTATTTTTATCATAACACAAAAGATAAAGCGGAACAAGTAAAGCGCTGTTTTTTATGCGTGCATTCTTTTTGTGGGTCGTTCGCCGAATTTTCTCATATAGGCTCTTGCAAAACCGCTTGATGTTTCAAAACCGCATTCCATGGCAACATCTGTTGCTGCGCGGCCTTTTTCAATTTCTTCCCTTGCGATATCAAGGCGTTTTTTCCTAACGTAGGTCATAAGGCTTTCTCCGGTATATTCTTTGAATACGCGACAGAAATGATAGAGCGAATATCCCGCGTTTGATGCGATTTTTTCAGCATCAATATTTTCCGAAAGATGCTCATCGATATAGATTTTTGTTTTTTCAATATAATTTTTATAATCCATATATTCCACCTCTTGCGAGCTTATTTTGCAAAGGACCGGCAAAAAAAGAGGGAGTGAGAAAAACTTTTTCTGCCGGCAGCGGTATTTGATGACAGCCTGAATTATTAATAAAAAGCAAAAACGGACGCCCCGTTTTACGAAGCGCCCGCTAAATATGTTAAAACAAAAAACGGGCTGCCAGTTAACTGACAGCCCTTGTTTTTATTCCAAGCAAAATATAAATGTGGACTCCCCTTAACCCGAGAAATCGACCTTTTGCGGAAATTATCCTGACTTATGCTTCATCCTCCGAAGGCGCCTTCCCATCTTTCGACAGTGGCACAATGCCCTCTTCGTCGGCAAATACAGTTGAGGTAACAGTAACGGATTCTCACCGTTTTCCCTTTCGTTTTAAAAAACGAAAGCCTATAAATGGCAACCGCAAGGCCCACCGTATTCATTTTTCAAACTGCAATATAATTTTATCATCGCGTTTGCTTATATGCAAGTCCAAACTTGCGATATTAAAGTTCCGGAACATGTTTCGGCATTTTTTCGTTTTCGACCACCGTTACCATATCGCAAAGGGCCCTGAGTTCATCGGAAGCATAGCGTCCGGTAAAAACAAGCTCTGTTCCCGGGGCTTTTGCCGCAATAAGTTCCTCTACTTCGGATACGGTAATAAGACCAAAATACATCGGGATAGTTATTTCATCAAGAACAACAAGGCCGAAGTTTGCGCTTAAAAGCGCCTGTTTTGCCCTTGCCAGGCCTTTTTTGGCACATTCAAGATCTTTTGCGTCCGGTTCTCTTCCGGCAATACAGCCGGTTCCGCAGCCAAACTGAGCAGTCACAACTCCGGGAATGGCTTTTCTAAGAGCCATAATATCCCCTTTGGGGTCGTCTTTTATAAACTGACCGATAAAGACGCGCCTTCCCTCTCCTGCAACGCGAAGAGCAAGACCGAGAGCCATGGTCGTTTTGCCTTTTCCGTCGCCGGTATAAAGTCTTACGATCCCTTTATTCAAAAAAGACGCACCTCCTTTACGGATTTTTACAAATTAAATATACTACAAAACAGCCGATTTATCAAGATTTTTTATAAACCGGCTTAACGATTTTTTCGGAAGCTTTAAGAAGCTTGAAATCCGCTTTTGCCATTTCAAGGCTGTCGCCTTTTCTCATACAGGGACGGATAGCTTCCGCTACCTTTGGGAAGAACTCCTCTTTCTTTCCGTCAAAATCTATAACAAGGAAGATATGGGGAGCAAGTTCTTCCTCTTTTTGTGCCCAAAGGATATATGCGGCATAGACGTTTTCGCATTCGGAAAAATAGTTTTGAAGAGCCTTGATAAGACTTTCCGGAACAGCGGCGGGCTTCATAAAGCGCATTTTAGGAGCCTTTGGCGCATTATCGCCGTTATGCTGAAAAATCATTGATTTTCCGTGTGGGTTTATTACAATGCCGCCAATCTGGCCGCTGCTTTTCTTAACGATATCATCGATTTTTGAAAAAGGAACAATGTTTACCGCATCTTTTGGCAGAGGGCTTTTTTCAAAAGCCTCATAGCTTGAAAAAATCGGGATCATCTTACCCTTGTCTTTTATATCAAGAAGCGGGATCATATTTACGTTTCCGCGGTATGGAACAAGGAATTTTGATATTTCCGCCCTGCCGAAAAATTCGCGCAGAATCTCAGCATCAAAACCTTCCCTCATTTTATCGGAAACCTCGTCAACGTTAAGGCCATTATCAAAATCTCTTATCTCCATAATATAAATCACATCCTTTTACGATTTATATTCTACCTTTCAAATGTGAATAAATAAAGTATTTTATTTTGATATTTCATCAAAAAGCTTTTGCATATCTTTTGGAAGAGGAGTTTCAAAACTGAGCATCTCTCCGGTTATTGGATGCTCAAAAACCATTTTTCCCCGGTGAAGAGCCTGGCGGTCTATCTTCTCAAGGCTTCCGCCATAGAGTTCATCACCGCATAGTGGATGTCCTATATGGGCAAAATGCACCCTTATCTGGTGTGTTCTTCCTGTTAAGGGTCTTACCTTTACAGCTGTTAAAATGCCGTTTGTGGCAATAGTTTCGTACTCTGTTACGGATTTTTGGCCCGTTTCTGCTATAAAACTCTTATGAACAGCCGGGTCACTGTCATCAATGGGCGCATCAATGACCCCATTTGGCTCTTTGAGCACGCCTTCGACTATTGCGATATATTCTTTTTCTCCTCCGTTCTTTGTGAGCACAGCCGCCGCGTGAGAATGGCGGCCGATGACGATTATTCCGGAGGTATCCATATCAAGGCGGCCCACAACATGAAATTTTGCGTTTCCATAGCGGGCGGCACAATAATTGGCCACTGTATCAGTCTGGTGATTTTTTGAAGGATGCACAGGCATATGCACCGGTTTATCGAAAACAACGATATCCTCGTCCTCATAAAGAATATCCAGTTCAAGATCCGGGTTTGGTGCAAACATACTCTCCGAATCGGGGATATATGCCTTGAGCACGGAGCCTGCTTTTATCCTGTCGATGGTTCGTATCGGCACTCCGTCGAGCAGAAGAGAATTTTCTGTATGGCGCATTTTAACAATAAGAGCATAGGAAAAATGCTCGTTATACCGCAGATAATGATATGCCTGCTTTCCGTCGTGCTCAGCAGTTATGTTAAACACAAGTTCGCGCATTTTTCAAAAGCTCCTTTCGCGCAAAATAAGGCGCCCTTTCGGGCGCCCGTTTTTGATTTTTTTATTTTTTGAGAAGGTCGCGGATTTCCATAAGAAGTTTGACTTCTTCGGAAGGTTCTGCGGGAGCTTCCTCCTCTGCCGCTGCTGCGGCAGCTGCTGCAGCCTCTTCTTCGGCTTTTTTCTTTGCTTCAGCTTTTTCTTTTGCGGTATTGAACGCCTTAACGATAAGGAAAACAACAAATGCAATAAGAATGAAATCAATAATAGCGGAAATGAAAGTTCCTATTGCCATTACAACCGCCGGGTCGGTAACTTCGCCCGCCTCGTTAACAACTTCGGGAGTAAGAACAATGTTAAGGTCAGTAAGATCGATATCTCCGATAAGCCATCCGATAAACGGCATAAACACATCGTTTACAAGAGAGGTCGTAATTTTTCCGAAAGCGGTTGCAACAATAACGCCGACTGCCATATCAAGGACGTTGCCTTTTGCAATAAATGTTTTAAATTCTTCAATAAATTTTTTCATTGTTGTCTTTCCTTTCTTTTATTTATCAATGTCTTCTCCAGGTGGAAGGCATAAAGAGAATCAGCATCGGGAAAATTTCAAGTCTTCCGGTAAGCATCAGGAGCGAAAGGAAGAGTTTTTCAATTCCGCCAAAAATATTATAAACTCCGCCGTGGCCGACTTCGCCCAACGCAGGTCCGACGTTGTTGAAGCATGAAAGAACCGCACTGAAAGAGGTTTCATAATCGTGCCGCATCATCATTATTACAATACTTGCGACGGCAAGAATTGCAAAAAACGCACTTATATATACCATTATAAAACTTCTGGTTTCTTTGTCAACAATTTTGCCTTCAAATTTAATGGTAGTAATTTCATGCGGGTGGGCAAGACGATGAGATTCCTTTCGGAGCATTTTGAACATCATTATAATTCGGCTTATTTTAATACCGCCGGCGGTTGAACCGGCACAGGCACCTGTAAAAAGAAGCACCAGAATTACGGAATGGCAAAGCATTGACCAATTCATAAATTCAACGCCTCCGAAACCGGTTGTGGAAATTATCGCACCTGTTTGGAAAAACGCCTTTCTTATTGCAACGCCGAAATCTCCGTAATATTCTGTCGCATTTATTCCCATTATTACTGTGCTTACGGCAACTATTGCAAGGAAAACCCTAAGTTCTTCACTTTTAAAAACAATTTTGAAACGGCGGAGAAGCATAAGGTAATAGATGTTGAAGTTCACTCCAAAAACAATCATAAAAAATCCGACAACCCACTCAACATAGGCGCTTTCATAAGCCGCAATTCCCGCATTGCGGACGCTGAAACCGCCCGTTCCCGCGGTCGACATCGCGGTTGTTACCGCATCGAAAACTCCAATTCCGCCGAAGAGCAGCAAAACCGCTTCGATTACGGTGAGCCCGGTATAGATTCCGTAAAGAATATGGGCGTTTGAACTGGATTTCGGAGCGATTTTACCTACGGTAGGTCCCGGAACTTCTGCCCTCATAATATAGAGCGAATGTCCTTCTGAAAACTGGGTAAGCATAAGGAGAAACATAATTATTCCCATACCGCCTATCCAATGGGTGAACGCACGCCAGAAAAGGATTCCTTTCGGAAGGATTTCCACATCTTCGAGAATTGTTGCACCGGTTGTTGTGAAGCCGGAAACGGTTTCAAAAAACGCATCAATAAGCGAAGGGATTGAGCCGCTTAAATAAAACGGCATTGCTCCGAAAAACGAAACAAAAATCCAGCCCGCCGCAACGGCAATATAGCCTTCCCTTGCAAAAACAAGATCGTTTTTCGGCTTTTTAATCCCGAAAAATGCCGCAACACAAAAAGTTGCCATAATGCTGTAAACAAAGGGCATTATTACATCAAATTCACCGTAGATTACCGAAACAATCAGCGGAAGGATCATAAAAACGGATTCCGCCATTAAAATCATTCCGATTATGTAACGAATCATTTTATAGTTCATTTTATCTCATGATATCGTCGAGTTCATCAATGGTGTTTACGCCTTCGGTGATTACAACGACGGAATCTCCTTTCTTGATACAATCA
>JAFSDS010000063.1 GCA_017436125.1 Oscillospiraceae bacterium
CGGAGCAGGGAAGCCGGTTATTCCCATAAGGTAGTCGAGCGATACGTCAAGGGCTTCCGCAATTTCGGCTGCGATGTCGGCCTGGGGCTTTCGGCTGTTATTGACATATCTTGAAAGGGTGGCTTCTGTTGCTCCTATTTTTTGGGCAAGCCACGCCTGGGTTATTCCGCGCTGCTTCATGATTTTTTTGACTTTTCTTCCGAAATCCGCTATTTCTGCCACTGTTATTTCCCCTTATATCGTCTTTATACGAACTGTATTATAATAATACCACTTGAATTATACAATTGTCAAGAATTATTATCCAAACGGAAATATTGTTGAAAACATTATTTTCGAATTTATCACTTGAAAAGATTTCGCTATTAAGTTATACTTATACAGTTATATTAATTTCCTATAAAAGAGGAGAACTATGTTTACTGTTTTAAAAACTGAAGGAAGAGCCCGCAGAGCCGAGTTTGAAACCGTTCACGGAACCGTTCAGACTCCGGCATTCATGAACGTTGCAACCTGCGGAGCTATCAAAGGCGGCGTTGCCGCAGAAGACCTTAAAGAGCTTCATTGCCAGGTTGCTCTTTGCAACACCTATCATCTTTCGCTTCGTCCCGGTGATCTTGTTGTTAAAGAACTTGGCGGTCTTCATAAATTTATGAACTGGGACAGACCTATTCTTACTGACAGCGGCGGTTTTCAGGTTTTCAGCCTTTCAAAACTCCGTAAAATAAAAGAAGAGGGCGTTTATTTCAGAAGCCACCTTGACGGCCACAGAATCTTTATGGGTCCGGAAGAATCCATGCAGATCCAGTCCCATCTCGGAAGCACCATTGCTATGGCTTTTGATGAATGTGTTGAAAACCCCGCTCCAAAGTCCTATGCAGCCCAGTCCTGCCAGCGTACCACAAGATGGCTCCATCGCTGCAAGGCAGAGATGGAAAGACTCAACTCTCTTCCGGATACCATCAATCCTCACCAGATGCTTTTTGGTATCAATCAGGGATGCACTTTTGAGGATCTCCGTGTTGAGCATATGAAAGAGATTGCAAAACTTGATCTTGACGGTTATGCCATCGGCGGTCTTGCGGTTGGCGAGCCAACCCTTGAAATGTACCGCATCATCGATGCTGTTGAACCCCATATGCCGGTAAACAAACCCCGTTACCTTATGGGTGTTGGAACTCCGGTAAATATTCTTGAAGCTGTTCATCTTGGTGTTGACCTTTTTGACTGTGTTATGCCAAGCCGTAACGCCCGCCACGGAACTCTCTTTACCTGGCAGGGTATCAGAAACCTCAACAATGAGAAGTATATCTATGACCAGGGTCCGGTCGATCCTGAATGTGACTGCCCGACCTGCCGCCTTCACAGCAGAGCCTATGTTCGTCACCTTCTCAGAGCGAACGAGCTTCTTGCACACAGACTTACTGTTCAGCATAACCTTTATTTCTATAACACCCTTATGGAACGCATCCGTGAAGCTCTTGATAACGGTACTTTTGAAGAATTCTATCAGAAATACCGCAATATTCTCGGAAAAAGAATTTAAACGCTTGATAAAAATTATATTTATTATTTGGAGGTAAAAAATGATTAATTATCTTTCTCTTTTCGGCAGTGCCGATGCAGCAGCAGAAGGTTCCTTTGTTGATACTCTTATCAGCTTTTCTCCCATTATTATTGTAATCGTTGTTTTCTATTTCATGCTTATCCGTCCTCAGCAGAAAAAAGATAAAGAAGACAGAGCAATGAGAGAAAATCTTGATATCGGCGATGAAATCGTAACCGCAGGCGGCATCATCGGTCTTGTTGTTTCCATCAAAGAAGACACTGTTGTTATTGAAACCGGAAGCGATAGAAGCAAAGTTCGCATTGCAAAATGGGCTGTTGCACAGAACCTTTCCGCAAAAGAAAAAGCAGCAGAAAAATAATCTTTAAAGAATAAAAACGCTTCTTATGGAATATCCTTTAAAAGGATCATCCGAAAGGAGCGTTTTTTATGTCCGGAAACAATGTTAAAAAACTTTCGATAAGCGTTTTAATAGGGGCGGGGATAGGCGTTTTGTCTTCTGCGATTTTGCTTTTATTTATGGCGGCAGTTCTTGCTGTGGGAAATATTCCGGCAATGCTTATTTCACCCGCAACGGTTTTTGTCCTTGCATTCGGAAGTTTTTGCGGAGGTTTTGCAGGAGCAAAACTTTCCGGTGAAAAAGGTCTTTTATGCGGAGCGATAACGGGTATACTGTTTTTTGCTATCGTCTTAATATCCGGCGGAATTATGGAAAAAACTTCTTTCGGTATCGGAATGGCAATAAAACTTTCAATGATGCTTATTTCGTCATCTCTCGGCGGAATTTTCGGAGTAAATTATATTAAAAGAAAATAGTTGCATCATTTGAAATTATATGATATACTAATCACGTTGAAATGTATTTTTTTCAGGAGGATAACATAATGGAACACATTAAAACTGTTAACAACGCAAATCTTAAAGAATCCTGCGCAAAAGGCGGCTGCGGCGAATGCCAGGCTTCCTGCCAGTCTGCTTGCAAAACTTCCTGCACTGTTGCAAACCAGGAATGCGAAAACGAATCACGCAAAGGCAACAAATAATTATTGAAATTATTTAAATTGCAGGTGCGCAAACCTTGCGTGCCTGCCATTTTTTTGGAGTAATTTAATGGTACATACTTTTTATCTCAATGGATATTATATTGCACTTGACGTAAACTCCGGTGCGGTTCATGTTCTTGATAAGCTTGCCTTTGATCTTCTTAATAAGTTTGAGGACAAACTTCCCGAAGAATGCCCCTGTGAGTTCGTAAAAGAGCTTTCCGAAGAGTATCCCGAACAGGATATCCTTGACGTTTATTCCGAGCTTCTCAGCCTTCAGAATGCTGGCCAGCTTTTCAGTGAAGACGATTATGAGCGTTTTACCGATATGATGAAGGGCGCACCCATAAAATCCATGTGCCTTCATATTTCCCATGACTGCAACCTTCGCTGCAAATACTGCTTTGCGTCCACCGGCGACTTTGGCAAAGGCAGAAAACTTATGCCTGTTGAAACCGGTAAAAAAGCAATCGATTTTCTTCTTACTCATTCCGGAAACCGCCATAATCTCGAACTCGACTTTTTCGGCGGCGAACCTCTTATGAACTGGGACGCGGTAAAAGAGATCGTTGACTATGCAAGAAGCAAAGAGGAAGAATATAATAAAAAATTCCGCTTTACCGTTACCACTAATGGCGTTCTTCTTGATGATGACAGCATCGATTACATCAATAAGGAAATGAAGAATGTTGTTCTTTCCCTTGATGGAAGAAAATGCGTAAACGACAATATGCGTCTCACCATCAACGGAAAAGGCAGCTATGATATCTTTGTTCCCAAGTTCCAGAAACTTGTTGAAAAACGTCTTAAAGGAGAAAACAAAGAATATTATGCCCGAGGAACCTTTACAAAGAACAACCTCGACTTTGCGAATGACGTTTATCATATTGCAGACGATCTCGGCTTTGATCAGCTGAGCGTTGAGCCTGTTATCGCAGACGCAAGCGAACCCTATGCTATTACTGAAGAGGATCTTCCCACCATTTTTGCGGAATATGAAAAACTTGCAGTTGAAATGATCCGCAGAAAAAAAGAAGAGGGCGGATGCTTTAACTTCTTCCATTTCATGATAGACCTTGATCAGGGTCCCTGTGCAATCAAGCGTCTTCGTGGATGCGGATGCGGAAACGAATATGTTTCCGTAACTCCCGACGGCGATATCTATCCCTGCCACCAGTTTGTTGGTAACGATGAATGGAAAATGGGCAACCTTGATGATGAGACCCTTGATATCGAAATGAAGGATAAATTTGCATGCTCAAACATCTATACCAAAGAAGGATGCAAAGACTGCTGGTGCAAGTTCTATTGTTCCGGTGGCTGCAACGCAAATAACTACAGCTTCAATAAAGACATCAATAAACCCGTAAAACTTTCCTGCGAGATGGAAAGAAAACGTGTTGAATGTGCAATTATGATAAAAGTCGCAATGGCTGATAAATAATGCGAAAAAAATTAAAAAGCTCCGGAATATCCGGAGCTTTTTCTTTATATAATGATAGGGAAGCAGGGGAAAAGGGAAGAGAGGAAGAGAAAAATGGACAGAAAAAAGACTTTTGAATTATTATTAAAAAATCGTTTTTTGATTTTATCGTGTGTTGTGCTCATTTTAGGAACGCTTTTTGGGACGAGCGTGCTCAAAATTATTCCAGAAGAAGTATGCGGCAATCTTTTCATTATATTATCCGAAAAATCAGAAAGCTTTATGGGATGTTTTTTAAATAAGTTCTGTTTTAGTTTTGTTATTTTGCTCGGAATTTATCTTTCCGGATTTAGTATTATAGGAACAGTTTTGACTTTTTCGACCATTTTTATAAATGGCATGGTTTACGGAATCCAAAACGGGATTCTTTATATGTTTTATTCTTCGGATTACATACTTTCCGGCTTATTATCTTATGCACTATCAACACTTTATTTTGGATTTTTGATAATAATCATGGCAGAAAGTTCAGTTTTTTCATCAAGAAGAATTTTGGATATCCTGAAAAATAAAAACACCGAAAAACCGCATTATAATGCCAAAAATCAAACTGTAAAGTTTTTTACTTTTACAGCGATTTTTATGGGAATTTCAGTGTTTTATGCTTATATTTTACCAATTATTCAGAATCGGTTTGAGGTTTTTTCTTTGGCTGTTTAACATTTTTAAGCGGAGATTTGTTCGAAGCTTCTTCGATCTGTCTGTTGCTTACGTGGGTATAAATTTCGGTTGTTGAAAGGCTTTCATGACCCAAAAGTTCTTTAAGAACGCGGATATCAACGCCTGCATCCTGATAAAGAATGGTTGCGGCGGTATGACGCAGTTTATGCGGAGAAATGCCCATTCCGTCAAGACCGGATTGTTTCAAACATTGTTCCACGATTTGTTCCACGCCGCGGGTGCTGATTCTTTTACCAAATTTATTAAGGAAAAGCGCATTTTTATCAACTCTTTTTATTTTTTCACCGGAATTCAGTACTTTTAAATAGTTTTCGATGGCATTTAAACAGGAATTATTGAGATAAACTATGCGTTCTTTGTTGCCTTTACCAAGTAATTTAAGCTGATTGTCACGAATATCATATGTATTTATGCCGCAAAGCTCAGAAACACGCATTCCACAGTTTAGAAACAACGTAATTATGCAAAAATCACGTTCCGGAAAATACGTATCAATATGCGTAAGAAGTTCCAGCGCTTGTTCAAGCGTAAGATATTTAGGAAGCGATTTTTTAAGTTTTGGCGTTTCAAGATTGAGCATCGGGTTTTCAGAAAGTTTTCCGCTGGAAACCGTAAGATATTTATAGAACGATCTTAATGCGGAAACTTTTCTTGAACGTGCTTTTGCTTCATTATCATGGTTACGCTGAAACTCCGAAAGAAAACGCATGGCGTCAATACGTGTGGCATTTTTAATTAAATCAAAACTTGCGCTCTGGATTTTGATATCTTTATAATCGGTGTCTGCAGAAACGAGATTATTTTCAATCATAAGAAATCTTATAAAAGATCTTAAGTCTATATAATAACCGTCAACAGTTCGAGGGGAACGTCCTTTAATGGTTTCCATGTAAAATAGAAAATCCTGAAGAAATTCAGGGCAATCGTTCAAATTATCTTTGTTCATGTTATTTCCTCCTTATTTCATTCCCCTTAAATTCGCTAAATTTCTATTTAGCGAAGTTAGCTTTATGGAAATTATAACATAAAAGCCCCTCTTCCGTCAAGTGTTTATAAATAAAAAAGCCCGTTATTACGGGCTTTTTTTATTCTTCACAAAGCGGTAAAATTCCGCCGATATCTCTTAATGTTCTTCCGCCAAGATTTTCTGCGTAAATATTTCTGTTGCGCAAAAAATCTTTTATATTTTCATAATCTTTTATTGATTTGAGATTTCCGGCTGTTCCGAGGATTTTTTGCTCGACCATTCCCCCACAGCCTCCTATAAATCCGGTATCGTATCCTTTTAGATAGATCCCGCCTTCCTTTATTTTAAGAACTTCAATTTCCTTGTCCTGTAAAATTTTGGCAATTCCGGGATCGGCGGTTATAACCGCATCTTCGCAAACCGCAAGCACGGAACATTTTGCATACCCCTGTTTAACTCCGATGATGTTATAATTGTTTTCTTCTGCAAATTCAAGAAGATTTTTATCGATTATATCCGGATTTACTATAATGTTTTTGCCGATTATTTCCGCATTAAGCAGACAGTCGCCGGGATAGCTGAAATCAAGGTCATTTTCTGCATTTTTTATATCAAAACCCATCATATTGAGCATATCCGTGCAGCTTTTTGAGCATGATGCAGTGAGCAATGATTTTCCGCCAAGGTGAAGTATCTGTAAATCTGCGTGCGAGGCTATTCCCTCCGGAAGATTTTCAAAAGGGTCCACCGGAACAACAGCTATTTTTGCTGATTCCAATGCGGAAATAACGTCTTTTGCTTCGGCGGAAACCGCAGTTACTGTTACGTTTCCGCTTGGAAAATTAGGTTTCTCTATATAATTCATTCGCTTTTTCCTTCTTTTTTACGGATTACGGAAAATGCTTCGCCAACGGATGCAACACCGGTAAGTTTTATTTTATAATCATCCTTGCGGAGTTTTTTAAGGCATTGTTCAGGAAGGATAACTTCGCTGAAACCGAGTTTTTCCGCTTCTTTTATACGTATTTCCGTATTGGTAACACTGCGTAGTTCCCCGCCAAGTCCGATTTCGCCAAAGGCAACAATGCTGCTGTCAACAACGGTATCCGTAAGGCTGGATATAAGCGCTATGGCAACGGGAAGGTCCGCCGCAGGTTCATCAAGACGGATTCCGCCGATGACATTGATATATGTATCCATACTTCCAAAATAATAGCCCGCTCTCTTTTCAAGAACAGCTATGAGCAGTGCTGTGCGGTTAAAGTCAAAACCGGTGGAAGTCCTTCTTGGAACACCGAATCCTGTTTTTGAAACAAGAGCCTGAACTTCAGCAAAAATGGGCCTGGTTCCCTCTATAATGCAGCTTACACAGGTTCCCGAAACGTTTGTCGGTCTTTCGGAAAGAAGCGCTACGGAGGGATTTTCGACTTCGTGGAGGCCGTTTTCGTTCATTTCAAAAATACCGATCTCGTTGGTTGAACCAAAGCGGTTTTTAATGGAACGAAGAATACGGTAGCTCATTGTGCGTTCACCCTCAAAATGAAGAACCGTATCAACAATGTGTTCCATTACTTTTGGTCCGGCGATGGCTCCGTCTTTATTGACATGACCGACGATAATTACCGGAATATCAGCTTTTTTTGCCACTTTTGTAAGGATGGATGTGCATTCCTTTACCTGGGTAACGCTTCCGCTGGAAGATGCTATTCCGGAAAAACTCATTGTTTGGATGGAATCCACCATAACCATATCAGGTTTTTCGGAACTTATGGCATTAACAGCCTGTCCGATATCGGTATATGGTGCAATAAGAAGATTTTTACTGTTTACACCTATTCTTTTTGCACGGAGCTTAAGCTGGGATTTGCTTTCCTCACCGGAAATATAAAGAATCTTCATTTTTTCGGAAAGTTTTCCGCAGATCTGAAGAAGCATTGTTGATTTTCCGATTCCGGGATCACCGCCCAGAAGGATAACGGAGCCTTTTACAATGCCTCCGCCAAGAACGCGGTCAAGCTCATCTATTCCGGTTACATATCTGAATTCGTCGTCAACTTCAACGTCGGAAAGGCTGGATATGGTTTCGGCTTCTGGTTCACCAATAATAAGCCCGGCTGTTTTTTGTTTTGTATTTCCTTCCTCGGCACGGATATCCTCGATAAAAGTATTCCATTCGCCGCATTCGGGGCATTTTCCCATCCATTTGGGTGTTTCATATCCGCATTCGGAACAAACAAAGATTTTTTTAAGTTTTTCCATTTTAAACTTCCCTTTCGGTAAGGTGTTTTATTGAAGAAAGCGAAATGGCAAAAGCCATTTTGTTTTGATAATTGTCGCTGTTTAAAAGTTCTGCTTCCTCGCTGTTTGAAATAAAGCCGCATTCCGCGAGCACGGCGATTTTTTTGGTATGATAAAGAATATAAATATCCTTTGTTGCCTGTTTTATAACACGGTTGTTTTCCGGCTGAAGCATGGAAGAAATACCATACTGAATAGCTTCGGCAAGGGCTTTGCTTTCGGGATTATTTCCGCTGTAAAAAATTTGAGCACCGCGAGCATCGCCGCCAAAAATATTTTGATGAATGGAAATTGAGCAAAGACACGGAGATTTTTCTATCTGCTCAAGGCGGTTTTTTATGTCGGAAACTTTCTTTTCTCTCTGGTTTTTAAGTCCTTCATCACAGGTCATGGTATCGGTTTTCCTGGTAAATTCAACATCATAGCCAAAAAAATCAAAAAATAAAGCGGTTTTGAGGGTAATGGCAAGGTTGATATCCTTTTCGATTATTCCGCCGAAACCTATTGCTCCTCCGTCCTCTCCGCCATGTCCGGCATCAAGAAGAATAATGTTATTTTCTGTGTTATAATTTGAAGAAGTTACGGCGATTATTTCATCTTCCGGGAAATAAAGAAACGGCGCCGCAATAATGAAAAAAGCGCAAACGGTAATGATGACCGATTTCATGATTATGTATTTCAAAATGAGCACTCCCCTTTCGCTAATGAATAATACGCAAAAAGGCTTTGCTCTATTACAAACATTTTATCACAAAAGGCTTTGTTTGTATATCCAAAAAATGAATTATAAATTTGTTAATTATATTTATAAAATATTCATGAATTATCATTGACTTTCACATACTAAAGTGTTAAAATTAAGAAGCTGAGCAATTCAGCGCATTAAAGTGTGAGGAGTGTTTAATTCAATGAACAAACGCCTTAAAGATGAAGGACTTGAAGAACTTTTTGATGCGATTCTTACTCTTGAGAATAAAGAAGAATGTTATAGCTTCTTCCGCGATCTTTGCACCGTTCCTGAACTTAAAACTCTTTCACAGCGTTTCCATGTTGCAAAAATGCTTGTTGAAAAAAGAGTTTACAGTGATATAGTTGAAGAAACCGGTGCTTCCACTGCGACTATCAGCCGTGTTAACCGCTCCCTTTCCGAAGATTATGATTCCTGCGGCGGTTATGCCCTTGTTTTTAGCCGTCTTGAGGATAAAAAATGAGCGATTATTTCGATTTTGCCAGATTTTATGACAAATTTACGTCAAATGTAGATTACCCAGCAAGGGCAAGATATTTTGATACGGTAATTCAGAAATATAATCCCGGAGCACAGCTTATGCTGGATCTTGCCTGCGGAACAGGTTCTCTTAGTTTTGAAATGGAACCTTTCGGCTACGATATCGTTGCTGTGGATAATTCCTATGAAATGCTTTCCGTCGCTATGGAAAAGAAAGAGATGCTTGAAAGCGAAGTTCTTTTCCTCTGCCAGGAAATGAGCGAACTTGATCTTTTCGGTACTATCGATGCAACGGTTTGTGCCCTTGACAGTATCAACCACGTTACCGATGAAGAGGAAGTAAAAGATATTTTCAAAAAAGTTTCCCTCTTTTCAAACCGCGGCGCAGTTTTTGTTTTTGACGTAAATACCGTTTATAAACATAAAGAGATTCTTGCAAACAACTGTTTTGTTTATCAGAATGACGATACCTTCTGTGCATGGCAGAACAGCCTTGATAAAGACGGAGTCACAGTAGATATTTCCCTCGATTTCTTTGATAAAACGGAAAATGATGGTCTTTACTGCCGCTATGAAAGCGATTTTTCCGAAAAGGCATACGAGATCGATGATCTTAAAACATGGCTTTCCGAAGCGGGATTTGAAGTTAAAGCAGTGTTCGATGAAGACAGCTTTCTTCCCCTTCGCCGCGACAGCCAGAGGGCAATAATCGCCGCTGTAAAAAAATAATAAAAAAATTTAAAAATTTTTCAAAATAGGCTTGACTTTTTGTTTTTTCTGGGTTATAATAAACAAGTCGTCTGGGGGCATAGCTCAGCTGGTTAGAGCACCTGCCTTACAAGCAGGGGGTCATAGGTTCGAGTCCTATTGTCCCCACCAGATTTTAACCGCAGCAAAAGTTGCGGTTCTTTTTTTATCCAAAAACAGCAAAATCGGAAGAGCCCTTCTGCCCTTTTATGGCAAAAGGGCTCTTTTTATTATTTTGATTTTGTAGTATAATGTATCCGGGTGATAATTATGAAACATATTGTAAATGTGGTAAGCGAAAATACATGGCTTAAAGATTATAAAGATAAAGCCGATATGAACCGGTTTATAAAAGACTGCCTTTGCGACGGCTGCGAAGTTATTCGCGGCGGCGAAGATACAACGGGTATTTACGATAAAGATAATGTTATAGGCGTTCATCTTTTTTTCTATCCTGCATGGCTTGATTTTTGGAGAAACGATGTTGCCAATCTTGAAAGACATTTTGGCAAAAGAGAGATTTGGGAAGGATATTATCAGGCAAAAAACCGCGAGGAATTCCTTCTTCCCTACCGCGCAGATATGGAATACGCTGAAGCCATCGGTGCGGAATACGTTGTGTTCCACGTAAATGATGTTTCCAACGAAGAGGTTATCAGCTATAAATGGGAACACACCGATGAAGAAGTTATAAGAGCGGTTGCAGAGATCGTAAACGAGCTTACAAGGGGCAAAAACTATCATTTCAAGCTTCTTTTCGAAAATCTCTTTACTCCCGGAATGATGCTTTTAAAGCCCTCAGAAACGGCTCTGATGCTTGAACTCACCGATTATGAAAATAAAGGTATTCTTATGGATATCGGCCACCTTATGTGCGCACCGCAGAACATTATGAATGAAGAACAGGGCATTGATTTTGTTCTCGATACTGTAAGAAACCATGGCGAACTTGCAAAATATTTCAAGGCGCTGCATCTTCATAAATCCACCACCGGCGAATATATCCAGCGTCACAGAACTCTTAATATAATTCCGAAGGAAGAATTCTATGAGCGCTGGGCGCAGGGATATGATATAATCCTTAACATTGATAAACACCAGCCTTTTGAAAATCCGAGAGTTCAGGAGATTCTTGAACTTGTTGAGCCGGAATATGTTACCCATGAAATTTCTGCAAAAACAAGAGAAGAAAAACTTGAAAAAGTGCTTATCCAGATGAAAGCGCTTGGAAGAATATAATTTAAAATCCGAAAAGGTCTTCCCTTTTCGGATTTTTTGCAACCGAATCGTTTGTTTGGGTACTATATGGTTGAAGAGCTCTTTTCAGTATCAAGGGAGGTGAAATAGTGGAAGATAATAAAATAATAGAACTATATTTTGGACGGCATGAAGCAGCTATAACGGAAACAGCGGATAAATACGGAAAGTATCTTTATTCCGTTGCATATAACGTTCTTTCGGATAATGAGGATTCCGAAGAAAGCGTAAATGATACATATTTTACCGCATGGAACGTAATTCCGCCGGAAAAACCGAGTATTTTATCCGCCTTTCTCGCAAAGATAACAAGAAATATCTCTCTGAATAAATGGAGAAACAAAAATACAAAAAAGCGCGGAAACGGAGATATTGCTCTTGCTTTTGAAGAAATTGAAGAATGTGTTCCGGAAAACAGCAGCCTTTATGAAACAATAGAAACAAAAGAACTGGCGGCTTTTATAAACGAGTTTCTAAAAAAACTGCCGGATTCGGAAAGAAAAATATTTATCTGCCGCTATTGGTATATGGATTCTGTTGATGACATAAGCGAAAGATTCGGTTTCAGTAAAAGCAAAGTCAAATCAATGCTTTACAGAACAAGAAAGAAGCTTTTATCCAATCTTTTGAAAGAAGGTGTTCTTTGATGAAAAGCGATAAAATCATGGACGCCATCGGAATGATCGATGAGGAGCTTATTGCAGAAGCACATACAGAAATAATCAAAAGAAAACGAATCAGCAAAAAGATGATAATATCTCTTGTTGCGGCGATAATTATTCTTTTGTCTTTTGGTCTTACTTCTTTTGCAAGAGCTTATGACCCTGTTTTAGATGAAATTCTATATACTGTTTTTCCGGATATTGCTATGAACCTTAAGCCGGTGAATCTTTCTGATGAAAATAACGGAATAAAAATGGAAGTAATTTCTGCTGAAAAAGAAGGAAAAAGAGCCTATATTTATATCTCAATGGAAGATCTTGAAGGAAACAGAATCGATGAAACCATCGATCTTTATGACAGTGTTATGCTGAATCTCCCCTTTGGATTTATGGGAAACTGCGATAAAATCGGTTTTGATAAAGAAACCGGGAAGGCAACTTTTCTCATAACCATTGACAGACGAAACGGAATTCCCATGCCTAAAGGAAAAGTCACTTTTTCAGTGGGCTGTTTTTTAAGCGGAAGAATGGAACCGGAAGGATTTGTTGATGAAATTGATTTAACAAAAGCAGATCTTGAACCGAAAATTGAGGTTGAAACACAAAAATATAGAAAACTTAAAGATAAATATGAACCGGGTTCAATTCAAAATAAAATCTATTGGTTTGCCTACGAAAGAATCCCAAGAGTTATTCAAAACATTTTTGATTTAAATGAAAATTATTTTGAATATGAATCTTACAGAGAAGAAACGGAGAAATATCTTGCAGATTCCGGAAAAGCGTTCTATACTTCCGAAACAGGAGCAGAATTTGTTTCTATGGGCTTTATCGATGATGAACTTCATATAAAGGTTTATTACGGGAACAGACATTACAGCGACCATATAGGTTTTTTAACAATATTTGACGAAAACGGTAATGAAATTCATACATCAAATATGAAATATATTCGTAATTTCGGAGAAGTTGAACCGAATCTGTTCGCTCCGACGGAAACATGGGTGGATTACACTTTCGATATTTCTCCCGATGAAATCAAAGGCTGCAGACTTTATGCAAAATATTGGAAATATCAGAATTATGTTGAAGGTGACTGGGAAATTACTTTCAGAATCCCGTAAAAAAACAACCCGCTCATTGAGCGGGTTGTTTTTTGTTTTATTCAAGCGCTATTTTTTCATATCTTACCGGTTTTAAATCATTATCAAATTCGATTTTATAACCTTCACAGGGTTTTGGCTGCCAGGCGTAAAAATGCTCGGCAGTTTCATCACCGGGAAACCATGTGAGCATAAGTCCGGCAATAACGCCGCCGTGGCATACGATTATACAGTCTTTGCCGATATAATCTTTCATCGCCTCAAGAGAGCGAAGAAGCATTATTTCGCCGCTTTCACCGTTAGGACATATATTTCTCCAGTTGTCGCCGGTTATCCATGCCTGATAGTCTTCCCTGTCTTTGAGATCCTCATAGCTGAGCATCTCAAAATCACCAAAGCTGAATTCTCTCATTCTCGGGTCGATTTCATGCTCGGTTTCGCCGTACATTTCAAAAAGAGTCTGTTCTGTGCGCTTTAAATCGGTCGTTATTACACGAAAATCGGAAGGATCGGGGTAAATCCCAGCCTCCCTGCGCTCTTTTATTGCCTCTATCCCCTCTTCAATAAGCGGAAGATCGGTACTTCCGTAATAAAGACGGCGCTTGTTGCCTTCGGTTATGCCGTGGCGAAAAAGATAAATGGTGCTCATATTATTTCAACCTCTGTGAAAGTCCGCAAAAAATTCTTGTAACGTGCTCGGATTCTTTCGAAAGTTTTATTAAAAGTCTGCCGTTGGCCTCTCTCCAGGCTCTTTCGGTTTTGTTAACGGGAACAACGCCGCAGGAGATATCATCGCTTATTATAATTTTTTCATCTGTATTTTCTGTATGCTCAAAAAAGTATTCGGAAGGCTCATACCCGTGCTCAACGCACCAGAAACTGAATCTTTCAATATGCGCGATGCATTTTTTACTGAAATCAGGAGCTTCATCCTTTTTGCAGACAAAAATATCATCGTCTTCAATGCCAAAATTCTCTTTTGCAAACTCTGTTTTTCCCTGAAAAGCTCCGCCGATAATAAGTTCCATAAAATTCTCCTTAAAAAACTGTAAGGGCAATAACTCCGCAAAGTTCGCCTATTGTATGGCCAAATCCGGTAACATCGCCGGAAAAACCATCAAGATTCTTAAATCCGTACATGGATGCAAGAACATATCCCAAAACGGTCGCTCCGCAGGCAATAAGTCCGTCGCTTCCGCATAAAACAAAAGAAAAGATATCCGTAAGAACAAGAATAACAACAAGCGCAGTTATGTTATCCGGTTTAATGTCGCTTTGAAAGTTACCCGCATATTCGCTGTGGCCCATAGGTCGAAGAAGAGAAACACCAAGAGCACTGCAAGCCCTTGAAATTGTGCAGATAAATACAAGGACGAAGACGTTTTCGTCCTCTTTTGCGGATGCAAATGCCGCAAAGCTGAACATCATAAGAACGGAAAGTGCTATAACAGCAAAGGAACCAACGTGGGAATCCTTGAGTATCTCGCGCTTTTTCTCAAGAGGTCTTCTTGAAAAAATAGCATCGCAGCAGTCCATGTATCCGTCAAGATGGATGCCCCCGGTAAGAAGATAAGGCAAAAGTGCAAGCAGAGCAGCGGAAAACATCTGCGGTGCGTCAAATGTATTAAGTAAAAAAGCGGCCAACGCCCAGATTAATCCGATAACAGTTCCTACAAAAGGAAACATAACAAGCATAAGCGAACGTACGGATTCTTCCCAAACATGGGCAAAAGGCGTCGGTATGGCGCAAAACATACTGAAACTCATGCAGAAAGCTTTTATAAGTTTTTTCAAATAAGTTCAGCTCCTTTATAAAAATTGATCTGACCACAGGAAAATTCTGCAACAACGTCGCAAATTTCCGCCAGTTTTCGGTCAACATAGGCAAGACCTTCGCGATAGGAATCGGTCCATTCATCATAGAAAGCCGCATCACAGAAAATGTTATCGGAAACAAAAACAACGTTTTCTGCAACATCGGAAAAGGCGGATAAATCATCGGCGACTTTAAATGGCGCTTCTCTGTTGATATCACCGCTCATTCCGCAGAACATTTCGTTGGATAAAAGTGCGGTAACACTATCGACAAGGTATGTACCTTTACAGTCTGTTTCTCCGCAATGTGACGCAATATTTCGGCCCCATTCAGCTGTGTTGAAGCCCCATCCGGCTCTTTCTTTTCTGTGGCGCAAAACCCTTGCGTCGTCTTCATCGTCATGCGGCTCCATGGTTGCAAGATACCATAAATGTCCCTCTTTGGAAAGCTTTTTTGCGATTTCCTGGGCAAACATGGATTTTCCGTTTTTGGCTCCGCCGGAAATTAAAACTTTCATCTTTTCACCGTAAAATGATCGCCTTCGCGAATTTCATCAAGATAGCTGTCGTCGATACTTGCTTCATCAAAAGTTGCCATTTCATTCATTATGGCATAGGCAGCATCGAGAACGCGGAACATAATGGGACATCCGCTTCCTTCTCCAAGACGCATTTTCATAAAAAGAGGCGCCTCAAGACCAAGTTCTTTCATGGCAAGAACATATCCGGGTTCAAAAGAAGCATGTGATGCAATGAAATAATCTTTTGCATCTGGGCAAAGTCTTGTGGCGCAAAGTGCCGCAACAATGGAGATAAAACCATCTATAACAACCGGGATGCGATGTTCCGCCGCACCAAGGAAAACTCCGCACATGGCGGCAATATCGAATCCACCGAGTTTTGAGATAACGTCGATGGGATCGTTTATATCCGGTTTATGCTTTGCAATGGCACCGTCAATTACTTCGATTTTATGCAAATATGCTTCATCAAGAAGACCGCCGCCCTTTCCGGCGGTAATGCTTGCGGAGGTATTTGTAAAAGCAGAAAGGATTGCGGAAGAAGTTGTGGTATTACCGATACCCATTTCGCCGACTCCTATGGCGTCAACTCCATCCTCTGCACATTTATCAGCCATTTCGAGACCGACGCAGATTGCTTTTTCTGCCTCTTCCCTTGTCATTGCCGGTTCGATATAAAGGTTTTTGGTTCCATAAGCAATTTTTCTGTTTATAACAGCCGGGCAGTTATAATCGCTCATAACGCCGACATCAACAACAACGACTTCATCACCGAAATGTTTTGCCAAAGAGGACGCTCCGGTAAGGCCTCTGGTAAGATTTATAGTCTGGGAAAGAGTTACGGACTGCGGAGTACAGGAAACACCTTCGTCACAGACTCCGTTATCGGCGCAAAGAACAATTATGCGGCATTTATCGGCTTTATTATGTATTTTTCCGGTCATGCCGGCAACTTTTATCGACAATTCTTCAAGAACGCCAAGACTTCCGGGAGGTTTTGCAAGCTGGGCCTGACGCTCCTTTGCAGCTGTCATAGCTTCTTTGTCTGCGGGTTTAACGGAAGCTATGGCTTTTTCGATTCTTTTGTTCAAAAAAATCACTTCCAATCAAATTTAGTTATCAGTAAAGAAAGAGAATGATATTAAAAAAGAGAGGATACCGGTAAAGAAAAACAGAACGCCGAGAATGGCAACTAGTTCAGTGAGAAAAAGCTAGCCCATTTCTGTATGTATATCATTTGTTTTTATTATAACATATATTAATGAAAATTTCCATATAAACCCTTTAAAAGCAAGTTTGGAACAAAAGAAAAAGGCGTGCTCATTTGAGCACGCTGTTTATATAATTATCTATTTCAGTATCGTATTCAACTTCATTAAAAGATGATTTTTCAAGAATATATTCATCTGCTTTTTTAAGAAGTTCAATGTATCCGAAGAATTTATCGTCCATGGGGATTTTAAGACTTTCATAAGCTTTTCCGAAAACAAAGGGGTTGTTCATATTGTAGGAAAAACTCATATCGCCGTTGGGACGGACGCATACGGAATGCCAACATAAAGAATAAAGAGGGTTATTCTTGTATTCGTTTACTGCTTCTTCTATTTGTTTTCGGCAAAGGATGTTATCGTCGCCAACACAGAAAGGATATTTTTCGCAAAGCTCATGAAGCTTTTTATGGAAATCCTCAAATCGTTCACCGGGAACAATAAGATTTCTGTTTTCTTCTTTTTCTTCTTCGGATTTACAGCCAAAGCTTGCAATTGGAGTGATTTTTACGGAACAATTCTTAAAGCCGGAAAAGAGTTTAAGAATATCCTCAGCATCGTCAATATAGTCATTGCAAAGAGTTGACTGAACAAAAGTGGATATGCCTTTTTTATCAAAAAAGCTGACCGCGTTTATCGCCGCGTCAAAACTGTCTTTTCTGCAGATAGCTTTATGTTTTTCAGCCGTTGAGCCGAGAATGCTTGTAAAGTACTCTTCAAGACAGCGGTAAGACGCAAGTTTTTCAAGGCGTTCTTTGTTCATACCAAGACTGTTGGAAGCAAAAGTAAAGCGAAGACCAAGCGCTTCAAGACAATCGAGCAGTTCAAAAACGTCGCTTCGCATAAGAGGTTCTCCGCCGGTAAAAATAACGTATCTTCCGCCCTGCGCCTTAAATTCCGCAAAAATATGTTTTATCTGTTCGGTGGTCATTTCTGCGCACTTTTTGTGTATTCCGCCGTCGAGATAGCAATGTCTGCAATGCTGGTTGCATGCATGGGTAACCTCGATATAAAGACTGTTTAATTTGTAATATTCCATTTTGTCCTCTTTTTAAAATGACTCCGCAAAAGCGGAGCCATTAATCTTATTCAACGATAAGTTTTTTAAAGATTTTTTTACCTTTTTTAAGGATAACTTCGCCTTCGTCGAATGCGCTTCTTTCGATGGTTGCAAAAACATCGGTTACTTTTTCGTCATTGACGGTGATGCCGCCCTGTTCGATAAGGCGTTTGCCCTCGCCTTTGGATTTTGCGATCTCTGCTTTGATAAGAGCATCGGTTACAGAAAGCTTGCCGTCGGCAAAATCAGCTTCGGAGAAAGAAACGGTGGGCATATTTTCGCTGGAACCTTTTCCTGCGAAAATTGCTCTTGCGGCTTCAAGAGCTTTTTCAGCTTCTTCTTCGCCGTGAACGATTTTGGTAACTTCGTATGCAAGGCGTTCTTTGCAGGCGTTGATATTTGCGCCTTCAAAAGTTTTTTCCATCTCTTCGATTTCTTCAACAGGGATGAAAGTAAGGAATTTGAGGCATTTAATAACGTCATCGTCGCCGACGTTTCTCCAATACTGGAAGAAGTCATAAGGAGTGGTCTTGGTCGGGTTGAGCCAAACTGCGCCGCCTTCGGTTTTACCCATCTTCTTGCCTTCTTTGGTGGTGAGAAGCTGGAAGGTCATGCCCTGAACTTCTTTCTGTTCAAGACGGCGAACAAGTTCGATACCGCCGATGATGTTGGACCACTGGTCGTCGCCGCC
>JAFSDS010000064.1 GCA_017436125.1 Oscillospiraceae bacterium
AAACTCTGAGTTTGTGGGTTTGCCTTTTCCGCTGTGTATGGTGTAGCCGAAGTAGGAATTGAGCACGTCAACGTCGCCGCGGTCCCAAGCAACTTCTATAGCGTGGCGAATAGCCCTTTCCACTCTTGAAGAGGTTGTTCCATGCTTTTTGGCAACAGATGGATAGAGGCATTTTGTGACGGAATTCATAATTTCAATATCATTTACCGCCATAAGAATAGCCTCACGAAGGTAGTGATAACCCTTTATATGTGCCGGAACGCCTATCTGGTGAATTATATCGGTAATAACAATTTCAAGATTTGAAGAATCTCTGTCGCCGGAGGAACTGCGGCCGGTGCTGAGGCAAAGACTGCGCATTCTTTCCGCAAGGGCGGAAAGATCGATCGGTTTTATAAAACAGTAGGCAACCCCACCGGAAAGAAGTTCCTTTTCAAGGATTTCACTTTCAGAAGGAACTATTGCAATAAAAAGGGGAGAATCGTTTCCGAGTTTTTCTTTTGAAGATTTGAGCACGCCGATAAGATCCATTTTAGGCATGAAAGAATTTGCAAGAACAATGGAGGGCTTTTTGAGCACGATGCTGTCAAAAAGCTCCCTTCCATTCTTATTTACACAGGAAACATCAAATCCGAAAGAGGAAAGATCGTTTTTACACAAAGTGCAAAAATCCGGATCATCGTCCGAAATAAGTATTTTAATTTTGTTTTCCATATTTCCGCCTTTTCTCCGCACTTTTAATATTTTCGTTGCTATTGAATTTATGTGCGGTATAAATTCCATTTATTAACTAAAATGTAAAATATTGGATATCCATGAGTAAATAATACCATATTTTTCCAAACTGTCAATAGATTTACCAGAATTTTACAAATTTAATTTACGAAAAAACAAAAGCTCTTGACGAAAAAGGCGGAACTTAATATTATATAATTAAAGAAAAGGGGGTAATCCTTATGTTTTATGAAAATGTTATAGAATCCGCTGAATTTATCAAAGAAAAGATTTCTGAACTTCCTAAAACCGCTATCATTCTTGGAAGCGGCCTTGGCGGCATTGTTGATATCATGGAAAATAAAATTGTCATCCCTTACGGTGATATTCCGCATTTTCCTCAGTCCGGTGTTGCAGGTCACGCAGGAAACTTTGTAGTCGGAAAAATAGGTTCCCAGGTTGTTGCGGCGATGCAGGGAAGATTCCATTTTTATGAGGGCTTTACCATGCGCGAACTTACATATCCTGTTTATGTTATGAAGTTCCTCGGAATTGAAAACCTTATAGTAACCAATGCCTGCGGCGGCGTTAACAAAAGTTTTAAACCCGGTGACCTTATGATCATTGATAACTATATCAGCTTCCTTGCGATGAACCCCCTTATCGGTAACCACGACGATCGTTTTGGACCGAGATTTCCGGATATGTCCGAGCCTTATTCTCTTGAAATTCGAGAAAAGGCAGTTGAAGCCGCAGAAAAAGTCGGAATCGAATATAAAAGCGGTGTTTACGCTCTTTTCACCGGTCCATGCTATGAATCTGCCGCGGAAATAAGAGCGTTTGCGGCTCTTGGCGCAGATGCTGTAGGCATGAGCACCGTTCCGGAAACAATCATCGGTAACTATCTCGGCATGAAGGTATTCGGTGTTTCCTGTGTTACCAACATGGCTACCGGTATTGCAACCGTAAAACACAGCCATGAGGAAGTTGTTCGTGTTGCAAATGAAGCAAGCGAAAAACTCTGCAAATGGATGCAGGAGCTTCTCATCAACTGGTGATTATATTTGTATAATAAAAAAACTCCTGCCTTTTGGGCAGGAGTTTTTTTATTAATATCAGTTTCTTGAACATTTTTCTGCATCTATTGCAAGAACAAGCATAAGCGCGGGGATTGCATCTTTCGGGTCGTTGACGTCGATAACGTATGTATCGGTCCAGTTCCAGAGTTCTTTTGAAACGGAGGCAACTTTTTCGCCGTTTGGCTCCATTATGCTGTAATCCCATTCAAAAAAATCGCCTTCAACATGCCAGCCATTGCAGTCGATGTTGTATTTTGGTGTAAAAAAGCTGAATTCTTTACTGATGCAGCCCATATAGTTTTCACCGAGATACATTTCGAATTTTGGTAGAAAGGTAAAAATCTGTTCTTTTACTGTTCCGATTTCATTACCGGCGGTATCAAAAATTTTAAGGCAATGGCCCCATGAAAGCTGGCCCTCGACTGTATAGACGGTATTACCGCTTTCATCAAAAATATCATAGCTGCAGAACCAGGAGAAAAATCTTTGTTTGAATAAAAGCTTCATAAGTGCCTCCTTTACTGTTTGACACATTCTTACAGTAATATTATAATGTTTGTATATTTATTATTCAAGGAGATATTTATGCCGAATCCGAATATCATTGATATAACCGATTTTTGCGCACCGGAGCTTGATGTTTACGCAAGGCTTACGGAAGTTCAGCTTCTTAACCGGGAATTTCCGGAAAAAGGGATGTTTATTGCCGAAAGTCCAAAAGTGATAGATCGCGCTCTTGATGCGGGATATGAACCGGTTTCGATTTTGGTGGAAAAAAAGCATATCGAAGGCGAAGCAAAGGATGTTATCGCAAGATGCGGGAATATTCCGGTTTTTGCGGCGGAATTTGACGTTCTTAAAGAGCTTACCGGTTTTCCGCTTACCAGAGGTCTTCTTTGTGCAATGCGCCGCAAACCGCTTTTGAGCACAGAGGAAATATGCCGCGGTGCTCAAAGAATAGCGGTGCTCGAGGACGTTATGAACCCAACCAATGTTGGCGCAATAATCCGTTCCGCCGCAGCACTTAATATTGAAGCGGTACTCCTTACAAACGGATGCAGCAACCCTCTTTACAGAAGAGCCATAAGAGTGAGCATGGGAACGGTTTTTCAGGTTCCATGGACTTTTGCCGAAGAAAACTGGCAGGATGAACTGAAAAAACTTGGCTTTAAAACAGCAGCCATGGCCCTTTGCGATGATACTCTTTCTATTGATGACGAGCGCCTTGCTAAGGAAGAGAAACTGGCAATAGTCCTTGGAACGGAGGGTGATGGCCTTGCGCCAAAGACCATTGCCGGATGTGATTATACGGTAAAAATACCTATGGCAAACGGTGTGGATTCCCTTAACGTTGCCGCCGCAAGCGCTGTTGCGTTCTGGGAACTCAGAAAAAGATAATATAGTAAAAAAGCGTGTGCCTTTTGGCACACGCTTTTTTTATATTTTATGTTTTTTAAAAAGCCAAAAGCCGTATCCAAGGTTTATAACGCTTTGAACGGCGGAAATAGTTATCTGGACTTCCGGGCTTGGAACTGCGCCGAAGACGCTCAGCGAATTTATTACAGCATGGGAAATGATACATGGGATTATGCTTTTTCCGCAGTAGAAAACAGCGGTATAGCAGAATCCTGCGGCGGATGTATAAACCAGCTGGAGAAGGGTATCAAAAACCGGCGCACCCATAAAAAGGTTTACGATGTGGCCCACTCCAAAGGTAAGGGAGGAAACGATAATCGCGGATTTTATACCGTTTTTACTCATGCCTGTGAAAAGCATGCCGCGGAATATAAATTCCTCAATAAAGCCAACAAAGCACATGGCAATAACGCCGAGAAGCGCATGAACGGGGGAAATATCAAAAGAGATTCCGCCCCAGATGCTCGCGGTGGAAGTTACCGCAAGAGGAATGAAGAAAAGAAAATCTTTTGCCGGGATTTTGGTGCGGCAAAGGCCGAAATATTCCGTAAGATCGTTTTTCTTTGCAAAGATAAACAAAAAAGCGGAAAAAACGGCGCCGAAAATAACGGTTATAAGTTTTGGAACACCGATACTTTCGGAAAGACCGTCCGCTGTTCCAAAGCCGATAACATAAACGATTATCCAGAGAACGGCAAAAAGAGTTTCGTCCTTTTTAAATAATTTCATAAGAAGGTTATCGTTTTTGCGTTTTGCGTTATCTATATCGCAAAGAAGGTTATAAAGTCCGTCTTCAGAAAGAATGCCGCGTTTTAAATTTTTCGGAAGTTCGCCTTTTTCATCAAGTGTAAAATCCCTTAGCCACTGTCCGCTTTCAAGATATTGGGTGAGAAGGGTAACTTTTTTGTTAAAATCCTCGTTTTTGTCAAAATTTGGGTTATTTTTAAAAACAGATTGAACCTCGTCAAAAATCTTTTCAAGATATTCGATTCTTTGAACGGTATATTCCAAATCCTCTTTATTCATTAAAAACACCTTCCGTATTATGTAAACTTAAAACGAATTCTTCAAGATTTATGCTGTGATTGTATTTTATTGCGGCTTTGCGGTCTTTTTCGATTATTATTTCATTAAGGTCAAGGCCGTTTACCGCCGCAATCGCAACGGCATAATGAATAACGTCACACAGTTCCTTTCCGAGTTCGGAATTGATGTCTGTTTCATCAGAAGCTTTTCTTCCGGTTTTCTTATTGATAATTTCCGCAACTTCTCCGACTTCTTCAACAAGTTTCATAAAAAGATTATTTTCTGCAAGGGGAACACCGTGTTTTTCGGCAAAACCGCCATATGTCCTGTTTAAATAGTCTTCAAGATTTTTTATGGTAATCTGCATGTTTTTTTTCTCCTGATGTTTTTTGTTCAATTATAGCACATATACAAAAAAATAACAGGGGCATTTTGCCCCTGCCAAATCTTTTATCCTGCTGCTTCCAGCATGTTTTCAATAAAAATACCGTAGCCTTTTGTGGGGTCGTTTATAAAAACATGGGTGACAGCGCCTATAAGTTTTCCACCCTGAAGAATTGGGGAGCCGCTCACGAGTGATTGTCATTAGGGACAACAGTTTTCAGACATAAAACAGCCATGCACTTCAAATGCATGGCTGTTTGCAGGCTTCTGTCCTATTTTTTCTTAATCAGACTCAGTTTCTTTTCTCTGACTTTATCAAGAATCCCGAACAAGTAAAGTACATTCAGCACGAGGGTTGCCGTTGATATCCCGAGTGTAAAACCAATAATATTTCTGCAAGAACTCTCCGGAATCCATCCGCCAAATCCATTGCTTTCAAATAGCAGCGCACAGAACACCAGCAAAACCGCTGCGCCGAGCATCATGTCTGCCATTTTTCTTTTCAGTTTTTTCTTTTCTTCTTCTGTGTATTCTGCTACCTTTTTTAAAGTTTCTTTTGTTTCGTTATCCATATTCTCGCTTTTCCTTTCTCCGTCAATGATTTCCCGAATATCAACATCGTAAAAATCTGCCAGTTCTACCAGAATGTTCAAGTCAGGCATATTGCTGCCTGTTTCCCATCTGGAAACAGTTCTGCCGGAAACAAAAAATACCTCTGCAAGCTGCTCCTGTGTCAAGCTTTTCTCCTTACGCAGTTGTTTCAGGAATTCGCCTGATTTCTTTTGATTCATTTGGAATTCCTCCTTTCGAGATAATCATAGCCGGGAAATACCACCAACACCACGACATAAAGCGAGAAATGCCGTTATATTCAATATAGACATCCTTTGTCCGGTTGATTGTATCACAAAATCACAGAAAAAAACAGGGGCATTTTGCCCCTGCCAAATCTTTTATCCTGCTGCTTCCAGCATGTTTTCAATAAAAATACCGTAGCCTTTTGTGGGGTCGTTTATAAAAACATGGGTGACTGCGCCTATAAGTTTTCCGTCCTGAAGAATAGGGGAGCCGCTCATCCCCTGAACAATGCCTCCGGTAAGTTCAATAAGTTCTTCATCAACAACTTTTATTATCATATTCTGCGTTGGGCTGTCGTCGGAAAGATCGACTTTATCTATAACGATGTCATATTCATTGACTTCTGTGCCGTCGATAGTCGAAAGAATCACAGCAGGGCCTTCATAAATATCCTGTTTATGGCCTATGGGTGCAGAAAAACCGTCTATTTCATATTCAAGTTTTCCGTAAAGCCCGGTTTCGTTGTTTATTGTAACCGTTCCGAGAGTGTCCATGGTGATAAAAGTTCCGCCAAGTTCGCCCGGGTCGCCGATAATGCCTTTATCGATGCTTGTTATCGCCGCAGGAACGATTTCTCCGCTTGAAAGGGGAAGGACAGCCCCGGTATCAACGTCGCATACGGCGTGTCCAAGACCGGCAAAATCCATTGTTTCCGGATCATAGAAAGTAAGAGTGCCTATGCCGGCGGAACTGTCTCTTACCCAAAAGCCGACTTTATATCCGCTTTTATCATTAAGCATTTTTGGAGAAAGGGAAACGGTTATTTCGTTTTTATTTCTTTCAATTAAAAAATCAATGCTTTTTCCGCCGGAGTTTTCAATATGGGATGCTACCTCTTCGTTGCTGGATACTTTTTGACCGTTTACGGATTTTATAACGTCACCTTTTAAAAAACCGGAATCGGCTGCAGGGCAGCAGACCCCATCCGTTGTTTCTATGCGAGAAAAACCTACCACCATGACCCCGTCGGTAAACATTTTTACTCCAAAAGGGGAGCCGCAGACGGTGACTATTTTTTCATCCGTTACCGTTACGGAGACAGGTTTTACCGGAAAAATTCCCATGAGTTTTGCTGTTACAAAATGAGATTTTTCGTTTGGACTGAAAACGGTTTTTGCTTGATTGTTTTCTTTTTCAAAAGCCAAAAAATTTCCGTAAGAGGGAATAAGGTTTTGGCTATTATCGCTGTTAAGATAAATTCTGTCCGGCAAAAGCTGATAAAAAACAAAAACAGCAGCCATAAAAACTGATAAAATACCTATCGAAACGGCCGCAAAAATTTTTGAAAATCTGTAAATCAAAACTTCACCTCCTACAGAGTATTTTTGATTAAAAAAGCAGGTATATAACCGAAAAATAATTCTTGATTAAACGGAAAAAATGACATATAATATTGTATATAAAATAAATATTATATTTTATAAAGAAATTTTAAAAAAATGCTTGACGAACCCGTTTCTATGTGGTATAGTATTTATACCTCTAAAAGGGTTTATTTTTTTGCGCAAAAAACCAGCGTCCTTTTAATTGAGGGAGGCAAAAATTCCAAGAATCAGGAGGTGCCGCAATGCGAGTCAAAATAGTGTTGGCATGCACTGAGTGCAAACAACGCAACTACACTACCATGAAAAACAAAAAGAACGATCCGGACAGACTTGAAATGAAAAAATATTGCAGGTTCTGCCGTAAACACACGCTCCACAAAGAGACGAAGTAAG
>JAFSDS010000065.1 GCA_017436125.1 Oscillospiraceae bacterium
CTTTCCGAAATGGCAATCCATGATGCAGAAGGCTTTGCAGCTCTTTGCGCACAGGCAAAAGCAGCTCTTTAATTTCGACAATAAACGCCCGAGTTATACATTAGCTCGGGCGAATTGCTTTATTTACAGGTAATTTTATGGAGGCTTTTTCCATACAGTTACTTCCATTTTTTCCAAAAACAGGAGGACTATTATGCTTATTTCCAGCCGCGAAAACCCTTTGATAAAGGAAGCAGCCGCACTTGTTTCCGATAAAAAAGCGCGCAAAACAAGCGGACTTTTTGTTGTTGAAGGTGCAAGACTTTGTTCCGAAGCCTGCAAAAGCGGCGCAGAAGTTCTCCGTCTTTTCGTTACGGAGGAGGCTGAAAAAAAGTATCCCGAATACCTTTCCGGCCTTCTTTCCGAAGCGAAAGAGGTGTATAATATAACCGGTTCCGTCGCGGAAAAGATAAGCGATACAAAGACCCCACAGGGGGTTTTTGCTGTTTGCAGAATGAGCGAAAAACCCCTTGATTTAAGCAAAAACGGCGTTTTCGTTCTTCTTTCCAACCTTCAGGATCCGGGCAACATCGGCACCATTCTTCGTACCTGCGAAGCCATGGACGTTAAAGGAGTTTTTCTTTGCGGCTGCGCCGACTGTTTTTCTCCAAAGGTCCTGCGCGGAACAATGGGCTGCATTTTTCGTTTACCGATAAAGGTTTTTTCTGAAACGGCCGAGGCTCTTTCCCTTTTGAAAGAAAACGGTGTTACCACCTATGCTTCTGCCTTAGCAGAAAACGCCCTTCTCCTTCCAGACGTAAAATTCAGCGAAAAAAGCTGCGTGCTCATTGGAAACGAGGGCAACGGCCTTGAGCACGAGGTTATAAAGGCCTGTGAGCACGTTGTTATGATCCCCATGCCGGGCAAGGCAGAAAGCCTTAATGCGGCTTCTGCCGCCGCTATAATGATATATTCCGCGGCTATGCAGAAATAATAAAAGGAGGACCCGAAATATGAGCCTTGAACATTGGGCGTGGCTTGGAATTGCCGCCCAGCCGGGCAACAGAATAGTTGACGATATACTTCGGGTTTTTCCCGATCCGGAGGAATTCTTTCTTTCCGGAGATTCCGGCATTGAAAAAGTCGGCACCATAAACGGCGCCGATGCCCTTCGCATCCGGGCAACCAGCCTTGATGTTGCGAAAAAAGCCGTTGAAACCGCAGAAAACTACGGCGCAAAGGTAATTACAAAAGAATCTGAATTTTATCCCCAAAATCTTCTCAACATAAAATCGGCGCCGCCGGTTTTATACGTCCTCGGGGATGAAACCTGTCTTAACATGGAACCGGCCATCGGCGTTGTTGGAACAAGGCGCCTTAGCGAATACGGCGCAAAAATGGCCCAGATAATCGCCGGAGGCCTTGGGGGCGCAGGTGCTCTTGTTGTATCGGGCATGGCGCTGGGCATAGATTCCGTTGCGCATAAAGCCTGTCTTGCCGCAGGGGGCAAAACCGTTGCGGTCCAGGGCTGCGGAATATGCAAGACTTTTCCGCCGGAAAACGTTGAACTTAAAGAGCTTATCGCCGCAAACGGAGCGGTAATAAGCGAGTTTATTCCGGATGCGGAAGCGGCAGGAAGCTTTTTCCCCATAAGAAACCGCATTGTTTCCGGCATGAGCCTTGGGGTATGCGTTGTTGAAGCCGCCGCCAGAAGCGGAACTTCCATCACCGCAAACCTTGCTTTTGACCAGGGCCGCAAGGTTTTTGCTGTTCCGGCAGACGTTAACCGCACAACTTCTCAGGGAACATTCCGCCTTTTAAGAAACGGCGCTATTCCCGTTGCGGACGCAAAGGACATTCTTTCGGAATTCGGCGAGGATCTTACCGCCCATCTCAGCTTTGACAGGATACAAAAGCGCAGGATAGAGAAAAACCCTGCGGCAAAAAACGAAAAACCGCCTAAGCCCGTAAAAAAGGCGCCGCCGGCGGGACTTTCTAAAAACGCATCCGACATTTACCGCGTTCTTGACAGAACGCCAAGAAGCGCGGACGAAATTTCCGATCTTACAGAACTTTCTTCCTCCATGGTGGCCGTTGGCCTTACGGAACTTGAAATCGCGGGGCTTATTTCCCCTGTTTCCGGAAGAAGATTTGTTATTGCATAAAATCAAAAAGCCACCTCATAAAAAGGCGGCCTTATCTTAAAATTAGGGGGTCATCATTACGGCAGCAGAAACAAAAGCAGTAAAGCGCTCCGCAAAAACAGCAAAAAACCTTGTTATAGTGGAGTCCCCTGCAAAAGCAAAGACCATTGAAAAATATCTTGGAGAAGATTTTACCGTTGTTGCGTCCATGGGCCATGTTCGCGATCTTCCGAAAACGACCCTTGGCATTGACGTTAAAAACGGTTTTGTTCCCCAGTACATTCTTATATCCGGCAAGGAAAACCTTGTTCGCAGCCTTAAAAAACAGGCTGCCGCTGCGGATTATGTATATCTCGCAACGGACCCTGACCGCGAAGGCGAAGCCATCTCCTGGCATCTTGCAAAACTTCTCGGTCTTCCCATGGATGCGCAAAACCGCGTAACCTTTAACGAAATCACCCATTTTGGCGTTGAACAGGGTATGGCCGCTCCCAGAAGCATTGATACCGACCTTGTTAACGCACAGCAGGGCCGCCGCATTCTTGACAGAATAGTGGGCTATAAACTCAGCCCCTTCCTTTGGAAAAACATCCGCGGAGGTTCCTCTCTTTCCGCCGGACGCGTTCAGTCCGTTGCGGTAAAACTTATTGTTGACCGTGAAAGAGAGATCGAGGCATTTATTCCGGAAGAATACTGGTCCATCGACGCAAAACTTTGTGAAAAAGGCGAAGCTTCTGCCTTTTCCGCAAAACTTGCTACCAAAAACGGTGAGAAAATAGAAATCAAAAACGGCGAAGAGGCAAACGCTATTGTTGATGAACTTAAAGGCGTTCCCTTTACTGTTGGCGCTATCAAAAAGAGCATCCGCAAAAAACAGCCCGCTCCGCCTTTTATCACTTCCACCCTTCAGCAGGAAGCATCCCTTCGCCTTGGCTTTCAGCCCAGAAGGACCATGCGCATTGCGCAGGAACTTTATGAAGGTATCGATGTTCCCGGAATGGGCGCAGTCGGTCTTATCACCTATATGAGAACCGACTCTCTCCGTATCTCCGCAGAGGCAAAACAGGCCGCCGCAGAATATATCGAGCGCACCTTTGGCAAAGAATATCTTCCTTCCGCCGCCAAGGCATATAAAACAAAAGCAGGCGCACAGGATGCACATGAAGCCATCCGCCCCACCATGCCGGAACTTTCTCCCGATAAACTTAAAGAGAGCCTTACTCCCGAACAGTATAAACTCTATAAGCTTGTTTGGGACAGATTTATCGCAAGCCAGATGGCCGCAGCTCTTTATGACACTGTTTCCATCGACATCAATGCCGGCGAATACGGCTTTAAAGCAAGCGGTTTTTCCGTTCGCTTTGACGGTTTTTCCGTTCTTTATCCTTACGGCGACGAGGAGAAATCCTCCATCCCGAAGCATGCTTCCTCCGGGGATGTTCTTCGTGTTCGCGAAATAAAGCCCAACCAGCATTTTACCGCACCGCCCTCAAGATACACCGAAGCTTCTCTTATCAAAGCCCTTGAGGAAAACGGCATAGGCCGTCCTTCAACCTATGCTCCCATCATCACCACCATCATTTCCAGAAACTATGTTGAAAAGGACGGCAAAGCATTAAAGCCCACCGCCCTTGGAACCGTTACTGTTGACCTTATCACCGAACATTTTTCCAACATTGTTGACGTTGATTTTACCGCAAAAATGGAAAAAGACCTTGATAAAGTTGAAAACGGAAAAACCGACTGGGTCCATATGATGAGAAAATTCTATGAGGACTTCCAGAAATCCCTCGAGCTTGCCCAGAAAACCCAGGGCAGCGAAAAGATCCAGGTTCCCGAAGAGGAAACCGACGTAATCTGTGAAAAATGCGGAAGAAAAATGGTTGTTAAAACCGGCCGCTTTGGAAAATTCCTTGCCTGCCCGGGATATCCCCAGTGTCAGAACACCAAGCGCATTGTTAAGGAAACTTCCGGTGAATGCCCCCTTTGCGGCGCAAGGATCCTTTCCAAAAAATCCAAGACCGGAAAAACTTATTACGGCTGTGAACACAACCCTTCCTGCGGATTTATGAGCTGGGATGAGCCTATTTCCGAAAAATGCCCCACCTGCGGAAAAAGCCTTCTTCAGAAAAAAGGCAGAAACGCAAAAATCTATTGTTCCAACCCGGAATGTGATTATGAAAGAGCGGTGGCCGCAAAATGAATGAAAAAATAACCGTTATCGGAGCGGGACTTGCGGGCTGCGAAGCAGCGCATAAGCTCTCCTCCCTTGGCTTTTCTGTTCGCCTTTGTGAAATGAAGCCGGAAAAATATTCCCCGGCCCATAAAAGCGAAAATTTTGCGGAACTTGTCTGTTCAAACTCCCTCAAGGCCATGCGCCTTGGTTCCGCCGGCGGACTTTTAAAAGAAGAAATGAGGATGCTCGGTTCCATCACCATGGAAGCGGCGGAGAAAACCTCCGTTGCCGCCGGCGGCGCTTTGGCCGTTGACCGCGACCTTTTTTCCCAATATATAACCGAAAAAATAAAATCCGACCCTAACATCGAAGTTGTTTACGGCGAAGTAACCGATATCCCGGAAGAGGGCGTTGTTATCTTTGCAACCGGCCCTCTTACTTCCGACGTTCTTGCGGAAAATTTAAGAGAGCGCTTTGGCGGAACTCTTTCCTTCTATGACGCGGTTGCGCCCATAGTTTCTGCGGATTCCCTCGACTGGAACAAAGTTTTCCTTGGCGCAAGATATGACAGAGGCGAAGCGGACTATGTAAACTGCCCTATGGAAAGGGATGAATACGACGCTTTTTATGATGCCCTTATCAATGCGGAAAGAGCGCCCCTCCATGACTTTGATGTTGCGGACCCCAAGGTTTATGAAGGCTGTATGCCCGTTGAAATAATGGCAAAACGCGGCCATGATACTCTTCGCTTTGGTCCCCTGCGTCCCGTTGGTCTTACCGACCCTCATACCGGACGCCGCCCCTGGGCAAATGTTCAGCTTAGAAGAGAAAACGCCGAGGGCACCATGTATAACCTTGTTGGTTTTCAGACCAACCTTAAATTCAGTGAACAGAAAAGGGTTTTTTCCATGATCCCGGGCCTTGAAAATGCCGAATTTCTCCGCTATGGAGTTATGCACAGGGATACTTTTATGGATTCCCCCAGACTTCTTAACAACAACCTTTCCCTCAAAAAAGAACCCCGCCTTTTCTTTGCGGGCCAGTTTACCGGTGTTGAGGGATATACCGAATCCGCCGCAACGGGAATTCTTGCGGGCATAAATGCCGCAAGGTTTGCCAAAGGCGAAGAAGCTCTTGTTCTTCCCGAGCTTACCATGCTTGGGGCTTTGGTAAAATATATAACCGATGAGAGCGTGGAAAACTTTCAGCCCATGGGCGCAAATATGGGACTTCTTCCCCCTCTCCCGAACAAAATCCGCCATAAGGATGAACGGTATCTTGCCGTTGCCGAAAGGGCGGTTGCCGCATTGGAGGCGATCTTATGAAAATTATAATTGATATATACGGCGGCGATAACGCTCCCCTCGCTCCCCTTAAAGGCGCAGAAATGGCCGTTAAGGAACTCGGGGTCGAGATAATCGCAGTGGGCAATGAAACAGAGATGAAGGAAATCTGCGAAAAAGAAAACATTTCCACAGAAGGTTTTACCTTTGTTGACGCTCCCCTTGTTATGCCCGTTTGTGCAGAGCCCACTTCCGCCCTTAAAGAATATAAAGAAAGTTCCCTTGTTAAGGGACTTGAACTTCTTTCAAAAGGCGAAGGCGACGCATACGTCGGCGCAGGTTCCACCGGCGCCATTGTTGTTGCGGCGACCCTTATTGTAAAACGCATCAAGGGCATTAAAAGAGCAGCCCTTGCATCCGTTGTTCCGGGCCTTGAAAAAGATTACATGCTTCTTGACCTTGGCGCAAACGTTGAATGCCGCCCCGAAATGCTGGGCCAGTTCGGCATGATGGGCTCCGTTTATATGAAGAGCGTTCAGGGCATTGAAAACCCCACCGTCGGTCTTATTAACATCGGCGTTGAGGAAAGCAAGGGAACCGAACTTCAAAAATCCGCTTTTGAACTTATGAAAAAAGCCGATTATAACTTCATCGGAAACGTTGAAGTCCGCGATGTTCCCGCCGGCTGCTGCGACGTTGCCGTTGCGGACGGCTGGACCGGCAACATTGTTCTTAAAACTATCGAGGGCCTTGGCAAATCCTTCGGAAAGATGCTCAAGGCCATGCTCATGAAGAATCTTTTTACAAAAGTTTCTGCCCTTTTCCTTAAAGACGGCATCAGAAGCTTTAAATCCAAGGTGGATTCTTCCGCAAGGGGAGGCGCACCCCTTCTCGGAATTGCAAAACCGGTTATCAAAGCCCACGGCAACAGCAACCCGGTTGCATTTAAAAACGCTGTTCTTCAGGCAAAGATCTTTGTTGAGACCGATGTTAACGGAACTATTTCCGCCGCTCTTGCAAAGATGAAGGAGGAAAAGGAAGAATGAGCATGAGAGAACTTTCCGCCCTTGAAAATAACCTTGGATACAAATTCAAAAACATAAAATTTCTTGAAACCGGCGTTACACATTCCTCCTTTGCAAACGAAACAAAGGAACATGTTGCCTATAACGAGCGCCAGGAATTTCTTGGTGACGCGGTTTTGAGCATAATCGTTTCCGATTATCTTTTTGAGCATTACACAAAACTTCCGGAGGGTGAACTTACAAAGCTTCGTGCCTCACTTGTATGTGAAAAATCCCTTTGCGGTTTTTCTCAGGAGCTTGAAATGGGTTCCTTCCTCCGTCTTGGTCACGGTGAGGAGCTTATGGGCGGCCGCGAAAGACCCTCCATCCTTGCGGACGCATTCGAAGCTGTGCTCGCCGCCATCTATCTTGACGGCGGAATCGAACCTGCAACAAAACTGGTGCTCAGATTTGTTGTTAAGGCTCTTGAACATGTTGAAAACGCCGCTTTTAAGGATTATAAAACCATGCTTCAGGAAATAATCCAGAAAAACCCGGAAGAAAGGCTCACCTATGCCCTTGTTGGCGAAAGCGGCCCGGACCACGACAAGCGTTTTGAAGTTGATGTTATGCTCAACAGCAACGTCATCGGCCACGGAATCGGCAAAAGCAAAAAATCCGCAGAGCAGCTTGCTGCTAAAGAAGCATTGGAGCTGATGGGAGAATGAAACACGCAAACGTTGCCTTCTTTGTTCCGATGGTTGGATGCCCGCACCGGTGCTCATTCTGTGACCAGAATTCCATAACCGGCGAAAAAGGCATTCCAACTCCGGAAGAAATAGATAAAACCCTTAAAAAAGCCGCAAGAGAACTTCATGGCTTTGCTGAAAAAAGCGAGATCGCCTTTTTCGGCGGAAGTTTTACCATGATCCCGGAGGAACTTATGTGTTCTCTTCTTGCTCCGGCAAAAAAATGGATCGACAGAAAAGCTTTTTCCGGTATCCGCATCAGCACAAGACCGGACGCCATTAACGAACATATTCTCTCCGTGCTCAAGGAATACGGTGTGACCTCCATCGAACTTGGCGCACAGAGCCAGAGCGACGAGGTCCTTTTGAAAAACCGCCGCGGACATACCTTTGAGGATACCAAACGAGCATGTGAACTTATAAAAGAGGCCGGTTTTTCCCTTGGGCTTCAGATGATGACCGGCATGCCCGGTTCCGCAAAAGAGGATGACCTTCTTACTGCGGCAAGATTTGCTTCTCTTAAGCCGGAAACCATGCGCATCTATCCGACCCTGGTGCTCAAAAACACACCCATGGCCGAATGGTATGCAAAAGGTGAATATGTTCCCCAGACTGTTGATGAAGCGGCGGCGGAATGTGCCGAGCTTCTTGATGTTTTTGAGCTTTACGGCATAAGGGTAATCCGCCTTGGGCTTCATGCAGAGGTTTCTCTTGAGGATAATCTTGTTGCGGGGCCCTATCATCCGGCATTCCGCGAGATATGCGAGAGCATCCGCTTTCGCAAAAAGATAGCGCCGATGCTCACCCGCCTTCCCAAAGGAAGCTATGTGCTCACGGTTGCTCCTTCCGATGTTTCAAAATGCGGCGGACAGCACCGCAGCAACATCGAACATTGGCATACTCTTGGTTATGACATTAAAATCGTCGGAGATAAAAAGCTTTCTCCCGGGGATTTTGAGGTCATGATGGCAGATATGCCACGATAAATAAAACAGCAAACACAATTTCCACCCTTCCGCCTGATGACATTCAGGCACCTTCGTAAAAAACGAAGGCATTCTTAAAAAGGAAGTGAAAACTTGTTTTTAAAATATCTTGAGCTTTCGGGCTTCAAATCCTTTCCGGATAAAACAAGACTTAATTTCGGCCGCGGAATGACCGCTGTTGTTGGCCCTAACGGAAGCGGAAAAAGTAATATCAGCGACGCCGTTCGCTGGGTTCTTGGTGAAATGTCAACAAAAGCCCTTCGCGGAGGAAAGATGGAGGACGTTATTTTTAACGGAACCCACCTTCGCCATGCCCACGGCTTTGCGGAGGTCCGCATCTGTTTTGATAACTCCGACAGAGCCCTTGCATACGATTCCGACGAAGTTGTTGTTTCAAGAAAATATTACCGCAACGGTGATTCCGATTACCGCATCGGCGAAAAAACCTGCCGCCTTAAAGATATCAACGAGCTCTTTATGGATACGGGCCTTGGCCGCGACGGTTATTCCATCATCGGGCAGGGTAAAATTGCGGAAATCGTAAGCGCAAAACCCGCTCAGCGCAGGGAAATTTTTGAAGAAGCCGCTGGAATTTCAAAATTCCGCTACCGCAAGGAGGAGGCGGAAAAAAGCCTTTCCAAAGCGGACGATAACCTTCTTCGCCTTCGTGATAACCTCTCTTCCCTTGAAGAGAGGGTCGGTCCCCTTCTTGAACAGTCCGAAAAAGCAAAAAAATTCCTCGAATATGCCGAAGAGAAGAAATCTCTTGAGATTTCCGTCTGGATGCGTTCCCTCCACCGCCTTAAAAGCCAGCTTGCGGAACAAAACAGCACCATCGGCGTATATCAGACCGAATACGATGCCCTCGACGCAGACTATAACGATGCGGAAAACCGCATAAATGCCCTTTATGAGGAGCTTCGCGACCTTGACGCCACCGTTGAACAAAAGCGCGAGGAAATCAGCCAGAATGAAACCGCTCTTGGCGAACTTACCGCAAAAGCCGCTGTTTGCCAGAACGATATCGAACATAATAACAGCGAAATTTCCCGCATTGATGAGGAAATCGCCTCCCTTTCAAGCGACGGAAGCGAAAGCGAAGCCGCTATTGAACTTCGCCGCAAGGAACTTGATGAAAAAGAGGCGGAAAGCAAAAAGCTTTTTGATGAACAGCAGCGCCTTAACTCCCTTGGCGAAAGCATTTCTGCGGAAAAATCCGCCGCCATGGAAGAAAAAGCTTCCCTTGAAGAAAAAGTTTCCGGAATTGATACGGAACTTGGCCATATAAGCGTTGTTCTTGCAACCGCAAAAAACGATAAGGCCCAGTATTCCGAGCGCCTTGAACAGCTTTCTCTTTCCGCAAGCCAAAAGCTTGCCCTTATTGACGGATATAAGGAAGAACTTATGGAAGTCAACGACCTTCTTGAGGAGATCGAGGACAAGACCGAAAGCATCAATAACTCCAAGGCCGGCATGATGATGAAGCGCGACCTTCGCAAAAACCAGCTTGCCGCTCTTGAAGAAAAACGCAATAAGATCCGCCGCGAGGGCGAAAACTTTGCCCAGAGAGCAAAACTCCTCCAGGATCTTGAACGCAACATGGAGGGCTTTGGCCAGAGCGTAAAATACGTTCTTGATAAAGGTGCCGCCGGTTCCCTTCGCGGAATCCTTGAGCCGGTTTCCAAAATCCTTTCCGTTGATGCAAAATACAGCCTTGCGGTTGAAACCGCCGTTGGCGCCGCTCTTCAGAACATTGTTGTTACCGACGAGGACGCCGCAAAAAAAGCCATCAAGATGCTTAAAGAACAGGGCCGCGGAAGAGTTACCTTCCTCCCCCTCACTTCCGTTAAGGGAAGCCGTCTTGATGAAAAAGGCCTTTCCTCCTGCGAAGGCTTTATCGGCATAGGCTGTGACCTTGTTAAAAACGACTCCAAGTATGACGGCATTGTAAAATCCGTTCTCGGCCGCATTGTTGTTGCGGAGGACCTTGACTGCGCCGTTGCCATTGCTAAAAAATACGGATATAAATTCCGCATTGTTACCCTTGACGGACAGCTTGTTAATGCCGGCGGTTCTCTTACCGGCGGTTCAAGCGTAAAATCCGCGGGCCTTCTTTCAAGAAAACAGGAGATCGACGAACTTCTTAAAAAAGCCGCCGCTTCTGAAAAACTTCTTGCCGAGGGCGAGGGTGAATATAACAAACTTAAAGAAGAAATTTCCGCCATGGAAGCGGATGCTCTTGCAACAGAGAGCGAACTTCGCACTCTTTCGGAAGATAAGATCCGCGCAGAGGGCGAAAAGAAACGCCTTCTTATGCAGATTTCCGATGCACAGGCCGCCGGAACCGAAGCGGAAACCCAGCGCGGCATTCTCGGCAAGGCTATTTCCGAGGCGGAAAGCCGCATAGCCGAATATGAAGGCCATCTTTCCGACAGAACCGGCAAAAAGGAAAAACTTCTTAAAGAGGTTTCTCTTATTGATGAAAAAATCGCCGCCATCGGCGAAAAAGAGGCGAAAAACGCCGCGGATATTTCCGCCATCGCTCTTTCCGATGCGATCATCAGAAAGGATATGGAAGCCATTGAAGGCGCCATTGCCCAGCTTCTTGAATCCGGCGAACAGCGCAGCGAAAAAATCGCTGTTCTTAATGAACGCAAGGCGACTATTGCCGATAAAAACAGCGCCCTTTCTGCGGAAATCAAGGAAATCGAGGACGAAAAACTTTGCCTTGGAACTCTTTCCGAAGATAACCGTACCGAAATCACCGCACTTTTTGCCCAGCGCCAGGATTTTGAGCGCCGCACCACCGAGGAGCGTACCGCCCAGAAAAACACCGTTGGAAGAAGAGAGGAAGCTTCCGTTCGCCTTGCAAAAGCAAGAGCACATCTCGACGATATGCAGAAGGATTATGACCGCATCATAAGCCAGCTTTGGGATGAATATGCCATTACATACAGCATGGCGGAAGAAATTGCGGAAGAGATAACCGAGCCGCAGAAAGCCCAGCGCCGCCTTTCCGAACTTCGCAGCAAGATAAAGGCTCTTGGCAACGTTAACATTTCCGCCATTGAGGAATTTAAGGAAGTCAGCGAACGCTATGAATTCATGAAAGCCCAGATCGAGGACGCAGAAAAATCCCGCGACGAACTTCGCGGACTTATCCGCAGCCTTATGGGCCAGATGAGGACCATATTCCTTGACCGCTTTACCCAGATCGCCGGAAACTTTGCTGTTGTATTTAAGGAACTTTTCGGCGGCGGCGAGGCAAAACTCTTCCTCACCGATCCGGATAACGTTCTTGATTCCGGCATTGAGATAACCGTTCAGCCTCCGGGCAAAATCATCAACAACCTTGCTTCCCTTTCCGGCGGCGAACAGACTTTTGTTGCAATAGCCATTTACTTTGCTATTCTTAAAGTTCGCCCGGCTCCGTTCTGCATCCTTGACGAGATCGAGGCTGCCCTTGATGAAGCAAACGTTGACCGCTATGCGGATTATCTTCTTCGCCTTACGGAAAACACCCAGTTCATCGCTATTACCCACCGCCGCGGAACCATGGAACACGCAGACCGTCTTTACGGTGTTACCATGCAGGAAGAGGGCGTTTCAAAACTTTTGGAACTTACCCTTGCGGAGGTTGAAAACATAGATAAATAAGTATATTCCTTTGTTTTTGGGGAAGAATAAATGCGGGCGGATAACATCCGCCCCTTTATCGCATTTTTTTGAAAGGCGGGCTTCCCTTTGAACATACTTATTATCGACGACCTTTTGATTTTTGAAAAAGCCTGGGCGGATTCACCGAAAAAAGCGGCCTTTTTCCGCCTTATGGGAGAAAATTTTCGCCGAAGACTTTTTCTTGCAAAGGAATTTGAAAACCTTGGGGCAAACGTTCTTCTTGCAAGGATAGAACCGACCCAAACAGATACGGAAAGCGCCTTTATCTATCGGGAAAGTTCCGGCATAAGTCAGGTTTTTGTTCCGGTAAAGGTAAAAGGCTTAAAAAGACTTTATACAAAGGAGCTTTTGGCTTTTTGCGCGGGACTTTCGGATAACTTTAAAAGCCTTTCGGGGCTTTTTAAGCCGGATGTTGTTATTGCCGCCGGGGTTTTGCCTTTTTGCGCAGCCGCCGCGGCAAAAATCGCGGAGAGCGCAGGGGCCGTGCTCATAACGGAGCTTTCGTGCTCACCGGCAGAACTTTTAAAAAGGCTTGGGCTTTGTTCCGCCCTCGATCCGGTGCTCATGCTGATAAACCGCTCTCTTAAAACCGTTTTTAAAAAAAGCGACGCGGTAATCGGGCTTTTTCCGGATGCTCATTTGCGTTTTCAAAACGCAAGGGGGCTTTATCCCATGTTTTCCCCGGCTTTTTATGAAGAAAAGCCGCCCTCGGATGAGGCAAAACAGCAGAAAGAAAATCTTTCTGCCTTTGGGGAGGGAAGCACCTTTGTGCTCGCCTGTCCTCTGCCGCTTGAAAGCGGATTTTTTCTTGAGGAGCTTATAACCGTCTGTTCCGGTTTTGGAAATAAGTTTGCCCTTGTTTTTCTTGCGGAAGGTTCTTCAAAAAACGCCCTGCGGCGCTTTATATCCGAAAAAGGGATAACAAATGTCTATTTTTCGGATGCGATAAAACCGGAGGATATGTCCTTTGTTCTTTCCGCCGCAGACGGCATCTTCCTTTCGGAAAACTATTATACAAAGGGCCTTTCGGCGGAATCGGAACTCTTTTTCAGCGCATTTTGCGCCGGAAAACCAATAATCGCCGGAGCGGAACATCTTTGTGAACTTTTCCGCAAAAGCGGCGGAACCATTATCACAAAGCCCCGGAACAGGGACAGCACCCGTCTTGGAATAAAGACTCTTATGGATATGTCCCTTTCGGACAAAGAGGCCCTTGGCCTTTCATGCAAAACTTTTGGGGAGCAGAATTCAAAAAAGGATTTTGCCCTTGATTATTATTCACTTATGGACAATCTTGTTAAACAAAAGGAGATTAAACAATGATCCTTGTTATCGACATCGGAAATACCACTATGGAATTCGGAATCTATGAAGGGGAAGAACTTATCGGAGTTTTTCGCCTTGGCTCAAAAAGAGAGATCACTTCCGACGAAGTTGGCCTTTTTGTCACCCAGTTTTTTGAATATAAAAACCTTTCCGTAAAGGATGTTTCAGATGTTGTTATAAGTTCCGTCGTTCCCCAGATAAACTATTCCGTCTGCAGCGCTGTTCGCAAATATTTTGGCCGTGAACCTCTTGTTATCGGCGAAAACATTTTCTGCAATATGCCGAACCTCTATGAAAATCCCCATGAGGTCGGCGCAGACAGAATCGTTGACTCCTATGCGGCATTTAAAAAATATGGCGGCCCGCTCATTATCGTTGACTTTGGAACCGCAACCACCTGCGAGGCGGTTTCTCAAAACGGCGAATATCTTGGCGGTATAATCTATCCCGGCATCAAAACTTCCATGGACGCCCTTTATGAAAAAGCGGCAAAACTTCCTAAGATCGAGATAGTAAAGCCGGAATTTGCCCTTGGCCGCAACACCGTTTCTTCCATGCAGAGCGGCGCATACTACGGATACCTCGGCGCCATTGAAAAAATGGTCCATAACCTTAAAGCCGTTATCGGAACCGAAGCAAAGGTCATTGCCACCGGCGGTTTTGCCCGCCTTTTTGCCGGCGAAACAGCGCTTTTTGATAAGATAGACCAGCGTCTTCCGCTGGAGGGCATCAAAATGGTTTACGAAGATTCCAAAAAATGATATAAAAAAGCACCCGTATAACGGGTGCTTTTTTTTGCTTTTATTCTGCGCTGTTATCTTCCGAAAGTTCAAAAACTTCGCTGCCCTTGCTGAGGGTTTCAAAACGGCTGAATGCCGGAAGAAGGCGGCTGTTATAGGAACCCATGGCTTTATCAAACTGGGTGCGGGCATTAGTAAGGGCGCTGTCCATTTTTTCAAAATAGCCGAAGAAGGTATCAAAGCGCTTGATAAGCTCGCGGCTTTGTTTTGCGATCTCTTTTGCATTCTGGCTCATGGCATTTTCCTGCCATCCGATGGAAACGGATTTAAGGAAAGCATAGAAAGTCATGGGCGAAAGAAGAAGAACGTTTTTCTCCATGGCATAGCTGAAAATATCCCTGTCCGTTGCAAAAGCGGCGGAAAGTCCGCTTTCATAAGGAACGACCATTGCGACCATTTCAACGCTTCTGTCCTCGCTCTTCCAGTATGCCTTTTTATAGAGGGTATCTATATGGCTGCGAAGGGCTTTTACATGTTCGGAAAGGTGTTTTGCCCTTGCTGTGTCCTCGGTATCGTCAAGATAGAGAAGGTAGGAATTCATGGGCGCCTTGCTGTCAACGGGAACGGTGCGTCCGCCGGTAAGATGGATGACCATATCCGGGCGGCTGCCCTCGGTGTTGACTTCCTGTTCCTCAAAGTCGATATGTTCCACCATGCCCGCAAGTTCCGCAATGCGGCGGAGTTGTTCTTCGCCCCATTTTCCGCGCTGGGCGTTATTTTTAAGGGTGCTGTTAAGAAGATCCGTTGCGCTTTTAAGTTCCGCATTCTGTTTTTGAAGATTTTCCACCTTTTCATTAAGGCCGCTGTATGCGGAGGCGCGCTTTGCCTCAAGTTCCTCGACCTTGTTGCGAAGCTCCTTGAGTTCGTTGCCAACGGGGGTGATTATTCCACCGACCTTATCACCGGCAGTTTCAAGAAATACCTTGTTGTTATTTTCGGTAATATCTTTTGAAAGGCTTGCAAAAGAATCTTTAAGGCCTGTTTCCGCCTTGCCGATCCATTCCTTGAGGTTGGTGTTGCTTTCCAAAACCGCCGCCGCCTTTGCGGAAGTTTCCGTAAGGTCTTTGGTAAGTTCCGCAACGGTTTTTGAAAGTTCGGCATTTTCTTTTTCCGCTTCCTCTTTCTGTATCTCAATTGCCCGAAGCATTGCGGTTGCAACCGCAAGATCCTTTTCTTTTTCGGAAAGAGCGGAGGAAAGTTCCTCGTTTTTTTCTTTTGCGGAATTTACCTCAAAAGAAAGTTTTTCGTTTTCATCGCGGCGGATGGAATTTTCATTTTTAAGCGAAGCGATTTTTCCGTTTTGGATAAAAAACGCAAGAACAAATCCAACGGCAAGAGCCGCGGCCAGCGCAATTATCAAAACAGCCGGAGAAATTTCTATCATGGCGCACCTCCACTAATACTTATAATACATATTTTATAGTAAATCGCTCCCTATGTCAAACCAAAGAAGGGACATATTTGCACCGTCAAAAGCATAAAATGGATAGAAAAGCTATATCTGACCCTTTTTTAAGGAGGGATTTTATGCAAAAAGGACTTTCATCCAGGGAAGCGGAGGAACTTTTAAAAAAATACGGAAAAAACATCCTTTCTGCAGAAAACCGCGAAAGCGCCGCAAAAATATTCATATCCCAGTTTAAGGACCTTTTAACGCTTATTCTTCTTGCCGCGGCGGCGGTTTCTGTTTTTATGGGCGAAGCCATTGACGCAATAACCATCATGGCCATTGTTTTTATAAACGCTGTCATCGGCTTTTCCCAGGAATATAAAACAGAAAAGACCCTTGAAAATCTTCGGGCAATGGCTTCGCCAAAGGCAAACGTTTATCGGGACGGAAGAAAAACGGAGATAGAAGCATCAAAAATCGTTCCCGGGGATGTTGTTATCATAAAAGCGGGGTGCCGGGTTCCTGCGGACGGAATCATCACCGAAGCTATGAGCCTTTCTGCGGATGAATCGCTTCTTACCGGGGAATCTCTTCCGGTTGAAAAGAAAGTTTATTCCGGCGGCGATCTTTCAGTCCTTCGGGAAGACTGCGTTTATATGGGAACCGGCATTACCCAAGGCCACGGAGAATTTATCGTAAAAGCCACCGGCATGGATACCCAGATGGGAAAAATCGCCGGTCTTCTTAAAGAGAGCAAGCAGGAGCAGACCCCTCTTCAGCAAAAACTCTCGGTTTTGAGTAAATATATTGCCGTGGGCTGTCTTTTGATTTGTCTTATTGTAACGGTTACGGGAATACTTAGGGGCGAGCCGGCTTTTGATATGTTCCTTACGGGGCTTTCCCTTTCTGTTGCGGCAATTCCGGAGGGGCTTACCGCCGTTATCACCATTTCTCTTGGTCTTGCGGTATCAAGGATGCTCAAAAAAAACGCACTTATCAGAAAACTTCATTCGGTTGAAACTCTTGGCTGTGCGGATGTGATATGTTCCGACAAAACCGGAACCCTTACGGAAAACCGCATGACCGTTACGGAGATTTTTCTTCCGGACGGAAGCATTCTTCATCCTGAGGATTTTAAAAAGGAAAGCAAAAAGCTGCGTTTTTCCCTTCTCTGTGCCGCCCTTTGCAACAACAGCGAAGCTCTCGGTGCTCAAAAGATAACCGGAGAACCAACGGAGGCGGCGCTTTTGAAAACAGTGCTCGACTGCGGCGGTTTTTCAGCCGTCGGTGCGGATAATTTTACCCGAAAGGACGAGATCCCTTTTGATTCGGCAAGAAAGATGATGTCCGTTTCCGCCCTTGAGCATAGCGGAAATGAATACGTTTTTTCAAAAGGCGCTCCGGATGTGCTCATCCCATTATGCAAATCGAAGTTTGTTGACGGAAAGGCAGTACCCTTTACAACTTTTGACCGGGAAAAGGTAAAAAAACAGCTTTCCGCCATGGGTTCCGCCGCTCTTCGGGTAATTGCCCTTGGCTATAAAGAGCATGGCGGCGGAAAAATAGCCGAAAACGACTTTGTTTTTCTCGGGCTTTTCGGACTTATGGATCCGCCGAGAAAAGCCGCGGCGGAATCGGTGCTCAAATGCAAAAAAGCGGGCATCCGCCCGGTTATGATAACCGGCGACCATCCGGAAACCGCCTTTGCCATTGCAAAAAAACTTGGCATTGCAAAACAAAACGGCGAAGTCATCACCGGAAAAGAGCTGGATTCCCTTTCGGAAAGCGGATTTTTTACCGCCGTTCAAAGCAAAAACGTCTTTGCAAGGGTCACTCCTGCTCATAAATTAAAAATAGTCCGCGCCCTTAAAAAATCCGGCCACATTGTTGCCATGACCGGGGACGGAGTCAATGATGCCCCGGCGGTAAAAGAGGCCGATATCGGCGTTTCTATGGGCAAAAACGGCACGGATGTTACAAGAGAGGCATCCGGTATCGTTCTTTTGGATGACGACTTCTCGACCCTTGTGGCGGCTGTTGAAGAGGGCAGGATAATCTATCAGAATATCCGAAAGTTTATCCGCTATCTTCTCTCCTGCAACATTGGCGAAGTTGTGACCATGTTTTTCGGCATGCTTATGGGAATGCCGGTGGTACTTCTTCCAATACAGATACTTATGGTGAACCTTGTTACGGACGGAATACCGGCCATCGCCCTGAGTTTTGATCCTCCCCAGGACGACGTTATGAAAACTTCTCCAAGAAAAAGGGGCGAATCCGTTTTTTCAAACGGCCTTGCCATGAAAATAATCACCCGCGGATTTCTCATAGGATTTTCGGTGCTCGGCGCGTTTACAACCGTGCTCGGATTCCGCCAAAATCTTGAAGAAGCGCGGACTGCGGCTTTTCTTGCTCTTGTTTTTACCCAGCTTGTTCATGTTTTTGAATGCAAAAGCGAAGACCGGGGGCTTTTTAACATAAACCTTTTCAACAATATGAAGCTTATTTTTGCGGTTCTTTCCTCCGCAGCCATTGTTTTGAGCACCGTCTATATCCCATCCCTCGGAACTATCTTTAAAACCGTTCCTCTTGATGCAAAATCAATGCTTGCGGTTCTTGGATTCACCCTTTTGGTACCTGCGGTTACGGCTGTTTTTTCACTTTTTAAGAAAAAGAAAAATGCATAACAAAAAAGCGGTGCTCAAAAGAGCACCGCTTTTACTTTTTATATGTACTTTTTATTTTACGAGCACGAAGCAATAGAAAACAACTCCGCCGTTTTTGCCGATGCAATCAATTCCGAGGGTTTTTGAAAGTTTTGCAACTTCGATGCAGTATCCGCTTACGGAATGGATAGCTGTATCGGGATGGCGGCAGGGCTCGCCGGTTTTGATTCCGCATTCTTCGCAAAGGTGGCAGCCGCCGGCAGCAAGAACACGGGAATTTTTATCGGTGTATCCGATTTTCTGCATTGCTTTCCAGAGCATCTGGCTTCTGCGTTCGTGGGCGATCTGCTGTCCAAGATAGCCTTCCTTGCAGGTAAGATCCTCGCATGCGTATTCTTTGGTAAAAATAAGTGCGTCCTTAAAGTTATGGAGCTGGGCGATAAGAGCCTTTGCGTTGCCCATAGCGGGGGGGCACATATAGCTGGAATGATACATTCCGCAAAGATTCTGTTCACAGAAGCGGCGAAGGGTCGGATCGCAGGGAATAAGTCTTGCGGGAATTTCTTTGCAATCCTCAAAACCTATGGTTTCGGCAAGTTTTTTGATTTCCTCATACATGGAAAAAACGCCCCTTTTCATAATATTCTATTATCAGTATAAGCCCGAAAAACGGCTTTGTCAAGCGGAATTTCTCGCTTAAACGGTTATCTCGATAACGTTTCCCTCGAAACCGATTATTGCGCTTTCGTAATAACCGTCGCCGGTGGTGCGCGGCCCGCTCAAAATTTCAAACCCTTCCGCCTTAAACTTTTCGGTAAGTTCATCAACGGCTTCTTTGCTGCCAAGGCTTATGGCAGCGTGAACGTATCCGCTCCGATAAACCGTTTTTTCGCTTTCCACAATAAGCGGAGAATTCATGATTTCAAGCCTTGCGCCCTCACCGAAAGAAAGGAAATATGAGCGAAAGCCCGTTTTTTCATTATGATAACCTTCGTTCGGAACAGCGCCGAAATACTTTTTAAAAAAATCCTTCGCCCCTTCAAGGTCATCAACATACATCGCGATATGTTCAATTTTCATTCTGCTTCCTCTTTTTTAAAATCAGATAAACTATCCAGCCCGCTCCGGTTCCAATTACGGAACCCACCGCGCCGATAACAAGATAAACCACAAGGGCAAAAACTCCCCAATCGATAAAACGGGCAAGAAAAACCGAAACCGGTTCCAAAAGCAAAATTCCAAGCGAGGCAATTATTCCAAGGCTTATAAAAAGCGGAACAAGCCTTACCGCCTTTTTCTCCGATTTCTTGCAAAGGAAAACCTGCAAAGCGGCGAAAACCGCCGCCACCGGAAGAGCGAAAATTACAAAATACATTTTTCCATCCTCCTTTTCCCTCATATTACCATATATTTATGAACAAATAAAGGCATTCGCCTTTTATGGGCAAGACATTTTCAGCGATTTGTGATAATATAGCTTTAGAAAGGGGGCGTTTTTTTGGACCAGATAAAAACCGGAAGACTTATTGCCGAACTTCGCCGTGAGAAAAACCTTACCCAGGAGGAACTTGGGCGAAAACTTGGCGTTTCAAATAAAACCGTTTCCCGCTGGGAAAACGGAAATTATATGCCGGATATCGAGGCTCTTCGCCTTTTGGCAAAAGAATTTTCCGTTTCTATGGAGGAACTTTTGGACGGCGAAGTTAAAACAAGTGAAAAACCTCCCAAAAGGCCCGACCCTTTTACCGCCGCGGAACGCGCCGATTTTTGGCGTCGCAACTGGAAAAGAGAAAACCAAAGCTGGTTTATATTCTGGGGATTTGTTGTTTTCTTTATTGCGGTTTTTGGTTTTCTTACCTCTTCCCTTTGCTACACCCTTTTCGGTTTTGCAATAGTAAGCGGCTTTCTTTTCGGTAGTATCCTCCTTCTTCTGGACGGGCTTTTTGCCTTTATTCTATACATTTATTTTTATAACAAAATGTGCATCTATGTTGATAACAACGCCTATAAATTAAGCGACGAATAAAAAAAGCTCCGCTTTTGCGGAGCTTTTTATTTTGGTTTTCGGGCGGATAATATCCGCCCCTACAGATCTGAGCGTAAAATGTAAAATGGAAACCGTTGTCGCCGCAAAAGAAATGTGGTTGTATTATAAAAACAATCCCACCAGGTTTTTGGCTTGCGGAACGGTCAAGACCGCTCCCTACAGTTGACAAGGGAGGCTTGCCCTTTGGATATCCTTTTTTAAGGGCGGTTATTCCGTCAAAAACTCCAGCACCCTTTTGTTAAAATCCGGTGCCTCATCATAAAGTGCGTGGCGATAGCCCTCATACATATAGATCCTTGCGCCGGGTATTTTTTCCGCCAGTTCATAGGATGCCTTTGGCCCAACGGTTCTGTCAGCTCCGCCGCCGATTATGAGCACCGGAGATTTTATATCCCCAAGAACAGCTTTTGCGTCGTGCTCAAGACAGGCTTTTGCCATGCTCAAAAATCTTTTTGGATCCTTCGGGACGGCAATTTTGCCCATTATTGGCGTAAGCCATGCGTTTTTCTTAAAATATTTGTCTGAATACATGTTTTTTACGTTGCTTTTCATAAGGGCCGGACCATCGCCTTTTCTTGCCTGGTCCATCCATTCACTGATGCAGCCTTCCATAATTTCGTTAGAATTTGGCGCCGTTACAACAAGAACAACTTTTCCGGTCTTTTCCGGATATGCCGCGGCAAAATGCTGGGTTATCATTCCGCCCATGGAAACTCCGATAAAATCCGCCTTTTCAATGCCCATTTTATCCATGGCGAGGGCGATATCATCCGCCATATCCCTGGTCGAAGCGTTTTTTTGCATGGGCTTTCTGCGGCTCATAACAAAAACCCGAAAATCCTTTGAAAAGATCCGGTACATCACAGCAAGTGGAACGGCCTTTCCCTCAACGGTGCTTAGCCCGTCGCCCACTCCCGGAAGCAATATCAGATTTCTTTTTCCTTTTCCAAAAACCGCGCAGGGCATTTTTGCCTCTCCGATATCTATCATAAGGTTTTTTGCTCCGAACACCCAAAATCACCCCGATTTTATCTACTCTTTGTAATTTTTCTTCGAAATTTTATATCCTGTAATTATTTTATCATCCAAAAAGGGCTTTGTCCACTCCGAATTATTCCGAATGCGCATATTTATTGACACGCCACAAAACTTTGCTCTATAATTAAGTTGAATTCAAACCTAAAGGAGCGAACACTATGGCAAAAAACTGTGAAGTCTGCGGCAGAGAATTTGACGCCCTTTATCCCAAAACAAGCTTTGAAAATCACGAAGTTTGCAAGGTCTGTAAAAAACAGCTTGAAGCTTCCGAAAAAAGTTTTGATGAAGTAAAAAAACAGATTCTTGAAGAGATTAGAAGATGCAACGATTTTGTTGATTACGATGCTATGCTCGAAAAGATGAGAGGCTTTCCCGCAACAACCGGCATGGCATTTGAAGGTTATAAAATCACCGATTATCTTGGAATCACCGGCGGCGAAACCGCCCTTGGCACAGGTCTATATGCCGATTTTGCTGCCGCAATTTATGATATTAAGGGAACCGAAAGCCCGGAACTTACGGATAAAATCCGCAAAGCAAAGGATCTTGCCCTTGCAAAGCTTATCGAAAACTGTAAAAAACTCGGAGCAAACGCTGTTATCGGCGTTAATTTCGAACTGGCTACCATTGATTCAATTATGATTGCCAGCGCAAACGGAACAGCAGTAAGGATCGAAAAGAAGTAATATTATAATAAGGTATAAATAAAAGCCCGGACAATTGTCCGGGCTTTTTGTTGCGGCACCGACCTATTTTCCCGGGAGGCTGCCCTCCAAGTATCTTCGGCACGAACGGGCTTAACTACTGTGTTCGGAATGGGAACAGGTGGATCCCCGCCGTAATAAGCACCGCATATTATTAACCACTTTCAGATGGCGAATGGCCAAATGGCATCATTCGCCTTCCTCTGTTGGGGTGACAGCAAATCAGTCAAGCGAAGCGCAGATGATTTGCGTCAAGAGGGGGTAACCCCCTATGAAAAAAACAAGGAACCGTTTGTTGGTTCCTTGTTTTTTGGCTCCCCCTGTCGGGCTCGAACCAACGACCCTGCGGTTAACAGCCGCATGCTCTGCCAACTGAGCTAAGGAGGAATAAAGAGAACAGCACAGTC
>JAFSDS010000066.1 GCA_017436125.1 Oscillospiraceae bacterium
CATGCCGGAAAATACTTTTGTTGGCGGTGCTTATTTCTGCAAGGCGCACTGTAGAAGGAATTACGGATTCCATCACTGGAAGATGTTTGCCATAGTTTTCTTTTACAGACGATACAATGTCTTTTCTGAAATTGGTTTCGTTTGCCATCGTGAGAAAGATTCCTCCGACTTTTAACCTCGGGTTGATTTGTCGTTTAATGCTTTGTACCGTTCCGATAAGTTCGGTCATATCCTCTGCAGCGAGATAATCAGCCTGAACAGGAATAAGAACATAATCCGAAGCGGAGAGAGCATTGATAACCAGCATGCCGAGGGAAGGTCTGCAATCGAGCAGTACATAATCGTAATCTTTCTTTACTCTGTCAATGTACTGCCGCAGGACCGTTTCTCTGCTCATTACGTTTACTAAACCCACCTCCACAGCGGACAGGGTTCTGTTTGCAGGGATAAAATCAAATCCCTCATAGTGATGCTTAATTTCCGGATGTTCATCCTTGCCGCCGACACCGGATACAACATCATTCATGACGTTACTTAGTGTCAGCGGCAAATCATGGGGTTTCCGAAGACCAAGCATTTTTGTGAGATCTCCTTGTGGGTCAACATCCACAAGAAGAACTTTTTTGCCGTTCATCGCAAGACCAGCGCCGAGGTTATACACAGTAGTACTTTTTCCGACGCCGCCCTTTTGATTAGCAACGGCAATTACTTTTGGTTTCATTGGGTGAGCTCCTTTCTAAAGAATAAGCCGCCCAATAAGGCGGCTATGTATCTATTAAATTAATCAATATGTTATAATCTTTTGAATTTTGCATTATAGATTATTTCAATTATGTCGTCCACACAGTCAGGGAAGCGTCCTTCTTTGATTAGGGAGTTACGAAGATCTACAAGACTTCTAATTATAATATCTGTTTCTGAATCATTAAGATAATGACAAAATTTTTTTTCTTTCATAGAAATCCCTCCTTTGCTTTTAGTATAAATATTTAAGAAAAAAGCACAAATGTGTAAAAAAATAAGCGTATCATTTTTAAAATGATACGCTTAAGTTTTAAAGAGATATGTTATAGAAATAATAAGATATGTGAACTTATGTAAACTTTTTGCATCGATTGGCGTACAATTGGCGTATGATTGGCGTATTTCCAGCTTGTCAGTAGCCATAAAACCGCATAACTAAGCCATTTGTTTAGTTCTGAGGTTTCATTGTGGGGAAGAGAAGAACATCACGGATGGATGCACTGTCGGTAAGGAGCATAACAAGTCTGTCAACGCCAAAGCCAAGGCCGCCGGTAGGTGCCATGCCGTATTCAAGAGCGGTTACATAGTCATAGTCAACCTGAGCTTTGCTGTTGGGGTCAAGTTCAAGGCGTTCAGCAACCTGACGTTCAAAACGGCCTTTCTGGTCAATAGGATCGTTAAGCTCGCTGAATGCATTGCCGAATTCGGTTGCGTTGATAAAGTATTCAAAACGCTCGGTAAATGCGGGGTCTTCGGGTTTACGTTTTGCAAGAGGGCTAATTTCAACCGGGTAATCATAAATGAAAGTGGGCTGGATAAGGTTTTCCTCAACGAAAGCGTCAAAGAATTCAGCAAGGATAGCGCCTTTAGTAGGAACTTCGGGAAGCTCAACATTGTGTTTCTTTGCAAGTTCAATAGCTTCTTCATCGGAAGCAACTTCTGCAAAGTCAACGCCGGAATATTTTTTGACTGCTTCAATCATGGTAAGACGTTCCCAGTTTCCAAGGTCTATTTCAGTGCCCTGGTAATTGATTTTAAGAGTTCCGCAAACGTTCATTGCAACGGTTTTCATCATATCTTCAACAAGGTCCATCATTCCGCGGAAATCGGTGAATGCCTGATAAAGTTCGATGGAAGTGAATTCGGGGTTGTGCTTGGTATCCATACCTTCGTTACGGAAGATACGGCCGACTTCATAAACTCTGTCAAAGCCGCCGACGATAAGGCGTTTAAGATAAAGCTCTGTTTCAATACGAAGGACCATGTCCATATCAAGGGTGTTGTGATGAGTAAGGAAAGGTCTTGCGGAAGCACCGATCTCAAAAGGAGTAAGGATCGGGGTTTCAACTTCGAGGAAGCCGCGTCCGTCAAGGAAGGAGCGAAGTTCGCGCATGATCTGGCTGCGTTTTACAAAAGTATCTTTAACTTCGGGGTTGATGATAAGGTCAACGTATCTCTGTCTGTAACGGAGTTCCTGGTCTTTAAGGCCATGGAATTTTTCCGGAAGGGGAAGAAGAGATTTGGAAAGAAGAACGATTTTGGTTGCTTTAACGGAAATTTCGCCCATGTGGGTGCGGAAGACAATACCCTCAACGCCGATGATATCGCCGATATCCCATTTTTTAAAGTCTGCATAATCTTCCTCGCCAACCATGTCTTTGCGAACATAGAGCTGGATGCGGCCTTCCTTATCCTGAAGGTCGGCAAAAGAAGCTTTGCCCATGCCGCGTTTGCTCATGATACGGCCCGCAAGAGAAACAGTCATGGTGCTTTCTTCACCTTCGGGCTGATCGACAAAGGTTTCTTTAACAGTGCCGGAATATCCGGTTACGTTGAATTTGGTGATGGTAAAAGGGTCTTTGCCTGCTTCACGAAGTGCAGTAAGCTTATCGCGTCTGATCTGGAGAAGTTCGGAAAGCTGTTCTGCAGAAAGTTCCTGCTGTTCCTGTTCCATAATCTGTTCAGCCATTTATTTTATCTTCCTTTCAATAAGGTTATATTATTACATAAAAGTACATTTTATTTTAACATATTTAAATAAAAATAACAACATCAAAAAACAAAAAAAGCCCGCATTTGCGGGCTTTTTATTGCGGTTTTTGTAATCAGCCGATGCTGAGAACTTTAAATTTTGCGGTATCGCCGCCGGGAAGAACAGCTTCTGCAACGTCGCCGACTTTTTTGCCGATGAGAGCTTTGCCAACAGGGGATTCATCGGAGATTTTTCCAAGGTCAAGGTCTGCCTCGGTGGAACCTACGATAGTATATTCGAGTTCTTCCTCAAACTCCTCGTCATAAACTTTAACGAAGGAGCCAAGAGAAATAACGTCTTTAACAAGTTCGTTTTCATCAAGAATAACGACGTTTTTAAGCATTACTTCGAGGTCTGCAATTCTTGCTTCAACGATTGCCTGTTCGTTTTTTGCTTCGTCATATTCGCTGTTTTCCGAAAGGTCACCATAGCCGCGGGCAATGCGGATCTTTTCGGAAACTTCTTTGCGGCGAACGGTTTTAAAAAGCTCAAGTTCTTCTTCAAGAGCTTTAAGTCCGCTTGCGGTAACAACAACTTTTTTATCCATTAAATAAATACCCTCCTTAGGGAATCACAATGTTTCAATTATATGCGCGTAAAACCCAAATGTCAAGAAAAATTATGTCGCATCAGCCTTCAGAACTGTTTTCTTCGGGATTTTCATTGCTTTCTTCAAAAATTACAGAAGAAGAAGCAACCTCGATAGCTTTTGCAAGCTGAGGATCGATACCAGGATCGAGGAATGTGATGTCGCTGAGATCTATAACATAGTCCGTGGGTGTTGCAACAGCGTGGTCGGGAGTGACGCCCGTTCCTTCCCATCCAACATTCGAGTTGGCAAGGATGTATTTTCCAACGGTAAGCTGGATAGCGGAACCATCACTGAGTTTAAGTATCTCCTGAAGAGAACCGACCCCTCCGGTCTGAACGCCGACTATTTTTGCTTTTCCAAAGTCACGAAGACTTGCGGCAAAAAATTCTGCGGTGCCGGCAGTGTTTTCGTTGGTAATGATAACAAGAGGAATATCGGTTTCACGTGCATTGGAAACAAAAAGAGTTTCCGTTCTGTCGCCGTATTCAACATAGAGCATATCGCCTTCGCCGGCCATTTTATCGACCATTTCTGCAGCAGCGGAGATAATTCCGGTGCTTACAAAACGAACATCGATAATGAGTGCGGCGGCACCATCGGAAATAGAGGTTTCAACCGCTTTGCTGAATTGTTCCGGAGTGCTTTCACTAAAGTCGCTTATGCGGATATAATGGAATATCTCGTTGAAAACAGTAGTGAAAACGGTGGTAGGAGTAAGAACACGTCTTGTAATCTCCATTTCTGTATCTTCGTTATCACGGCGGACGGTAAGAGTTACTTTTGTTCCGGCTTCACCGGTCAAAAGGGCTTCCGCCTGTGCAAAGGTATCGGAAGAAAGGTTAATATCGTCGATTTTAACGATAAGATCACCGGAAACGATTCCGGCGGATGCCGCGGTGGAACTTTCGTAAACGCTGTCAACAAGCATATATCCGTCGGTATCCATGCTTACGCTGATGCCGACACCGGCAACGGTGTTTCCGATGGAGGCAAGGTATGCGGCATATTCTTTGGGATTCATATATTTTGCATAAGGGTCATTTATACCGGAAAGATATCCTTTTGCAACAGAGTCCATAAGAACGTCCTCATCGATTTTTCCGTTATGGTTGATACGGACGTTATTGTCGATTTCGGTGAACTTTGAAAACATGTTTTCGCGTTCGGTGATGCTGTTTACTTTTTCATTGAAATTGCGAAGGGAAAATACCGTTGTAAAAGTAAAGGTAATGGCTATCGCAATAAGAATCAGGGTTACAGCAGTACCCAGGCTTATTTTTTTACCCATGTTTTTCTCCTTGGATATTTAGGTTATATAGGAAATGGGGTTAACGGCGGAACCATCGGTACGAACTTCAAAATGAAGATGCGCGCCGGTGCTCCAGCCGGTGTTGCCAACGTTTCCTATCTGTTCGCCCATAACAACGATATCGCCTTTCTGAACGGTAATGTTGCTTAGATGGGCATAAAGGGTCGAAATTCCGCCGCCGTGGTCAACGATAATATATGTTCCGTAACCATAGGCGTATCCGTTATAGGGGCAGGTTTTGGTGAAAACGACCGTACCGGTGTTTGCCGCAACAACTTTTGCTCCGTGAACTCCGGAACCGGTGATATCGATACCGGTATGGAAGTCGGTGTTGTTGAATCTCCAGCCGTAATAGCTCGAGATTTTGGAATAACCGGGAACTGGCCACATCATTTCGCCGCCGACGTATTCGGTGTTGGAGGAATTAAGACTTCTGTAGATCTCAAGAATTTCTTCCTGAATTTTTTTAGACATGGCAGAAAGTTCATCGAAGTTTTCTTCATACTCTTTCTGCATAGCGTTGAGGTCGTGAATGGAGTTTTTGGCTTCTTTAAGGTCTTTTTCAAGTTCTGCCTGTTCTGCTTCAAGCTCGGCTTTTTCTGCCTCAAGAGCGGCTTTTTCTTCTTCAAGAACCTTTTTTTGCTCGTCAAGATCTTTAAGTTCTGTGCGAAGTTCCTCAAGCATCTTCTGGTCATGTTCAGCTATGCGAACAAGATATTCGCTTCTGGTGAGGAATTCGGAAACGCTGCCGGAACCGAGAAGCATCATGATGGAATTGGTGGTATCAGAATATCCGCCGGTCATATAAATGGCTCTTACTCTTTCACGGAAAAGCTGAAGATTATCTTCGATATCTTTTTCCTTGTTGCGGATCTCGATGTTTTTCTGAGTTATGTAGTTATTGGTAAGGGCGATTTTCTCCTTGCCGACGGCAATAAGCTCTTCGGTGATGCTTATTTTTTCGTCGATGGTGTTTGCAAGCTTTTGGGCTTTTTTCTTTTCGTCCTTGGTGCTGTTGATTTTGTCTTTATAAGCGTTCATCTGCTCCTGAAGCTTTACCTGCTCATCCTGAAGTCCGGATATCTGATTGCGGTATTCCTCATCAGAAGCATTTTTTTCGGTCTGTGCATTTTTTGTGTTGTCCGCTAAAGCAATGGGGGAGGAAGAAACTATCATCACAAATCCCATAAAACAGCAAAGAGCGGAAACAAGAAAACGCTTAAAACTTTTTCTGGTCATAAATGGCCTCCTTTGTTTATCAGACTTTAAGGTGTTTTCCGATAAAGGCAACGCAGCCGAAAAGGCCTATAAGAGCGCCGCCGCCGAGGAATCCGAGAAGAAGATACTGAGAAACTTCGGCAAAAGGAATAAGGTCGGAAATTATCTGGCTGAACCAGGTTGCATTTTGGGAAGAAACCCATTTTACAAGATAGTCATAAGCAAAATAGATTATTCCGTAGGAAAGTCCGCCGGAAATAACGCCAAGGCTAATACCTTCAACAATAAAAGGAAGACGTATGAAACCGTTGGTCGCGCCGACATATTTCATGATGTTGACTTCTCTTCTTCTGCTGAAAACGGTTATCTTGATGGTGTTGCCGATGATCATAAGAGAAACGGCAATAAGAAGACCGATGATTATCGTTCCGCCAACATATACCATCTGTTTTATTCCGGTGATTACTTCGGCAACTTCGGTAAGGGCGGAAACGGAATATACACCAGGAAGAGCGGTAATATGAGCAACGGTATTTTCAAGATCGGAAACGTCGTGGAAAGTTACACGGTAGGAATCCGGAAGGTTGTTTTCATCGTCATAAGCATCAAAAAGGATTCCGTCATCACCCATGGATTCCATCATGGAAAGAAGAGCTTCTTCTTTGGAGATATAATCAATGGAAGCAACTTTTCCGGTGGCAATGATTCCATCGCGAACTTCTTCTTTTGCGGCAAGATCAAGGCTGTCCTCAAGGAAAACGATAGCTTCGCTCTGATCCTCAAGAGTATCGACAACGCTTGAAATGTTTACGGAAAGAAGGACAGCCGCTCCGATAAGAAGCATGCAGGAAACAAGAACACCAACGGAAGCAAGGGACATAAGACGGTTGTTCCAAAGGTTTTTAAAACCCTGTTTTACGAGATAGAAGAAACTGTTCAGCATATATTCGCCTCCATTTCTTCGGTATCGCGGATAACTGCGCCTTTTTCGATGGTGATAACACGATGATTGAATTTTTCAACAAGGTCGTGTTCGTGAGTTACCATAACAATGGTTACACCAAGTTTGTTGATCTCATTGAGAAGATCGACGATTTCATAAGAAAGTTCCGGGTCAATGTTGCCGGTGGGCTCGTCCGCAATGATAAGAGCGGGGGAGTTTACAAGGGCGCGCGCAAGAGCAACACGCTGCTGTTCGCCGCCGGAAAGTTCATCGGGCTTGCATTTCATTTTGGATGCAAGACCAACAAGGTTGAGCATGTAGGGAACTTTTCTTTTGATTTCTTTTGAACGAACATTGGTAACTCTCAATGCGAAAGCAACGTTGTCATAAGCGGTCATGTTAGGGATAAGGCGGAAATCCTGAAAAACGATGCCGATGGAACGGCGGAATTTCGGGATTTTATATCTTGGCATTTTGCCAAGGTTTTTTCCGTTTACCTTAACAACGCCGGAGTTTGCTCTCTCTTCACGAAGCATGAGCTTAATGAGAGTGGATTTTCCTGCGCCGGAAGAACCGACGATAAAAACGAATTCACCGTCGTTGATGCGAAGGCTTACATCATCAAGTGCAACGGTGCCGTTGGGGTATTTTTTGGTAACATTCTGAAATTCTATCAATGTTATACCTCACTGTTAACGGTAATATCAGTATTTTACAGGATTTGCGGAAAGGTATTTTTTGACCATAAGGGCAACTTTAAAGATGATTGCATGGTCAAATTCGCGAAGGTCAAGGCCGGTAAGCTTTTTGATTTTTTCAAGACGGTAAACAAGGGTGTTTCTGTGAACAAAAAGTTTACGGCTGGTTTCGGAAACGTTAAGGTTGTTTTCAAAGAATTTCTGGATGGTGAAAAGGGTTTCCTGATCAAGGCTTTCGATGGAGCCTTTTTTGAAAACTTCCTTAAGGAACATTTCACAAAGGGAAGTGGGAAGCTGATAAATAAGTCTTGCAATGCCAAGATTATTATAGCTTACGATGGATTTATCGGTATCGAATACCTTGCCGACTTCAAGAGCGACCTGTGCTTCTTTAAAGCTTTTTGCAAGATCTTTGATGCCGGTGGCGGTGGTGCCGATGCCGACGTTTACTCTGGTAAAGAATTCGCTGCCAAGAGTGTCAACAATGGAACGGGCAAGTTTTTCAAGATCAGCGCTTTCAATGCCGGGTTTGATTTCTTTAACAAGAACAACATCGGATTCGCTTACGCTGAAAACAAAATCTTTGGATTTATCCGGGAAAAGGTTCTGAACAACATCGAAAACGGAAATATCGTTAACGGTAAGAACACGGATAAAAAGAACGACCCTTGAAACATCGGTGGGGAAGCGAAGTTCCCTTGCTTTGATATAAATATCGCCGGGAAGGATGTTATCAAGAATTACGTTTTTGATAAAGTTTGCACGGTCATATTTTTCGTCATAGTACTGTTTAATGCCCGCAAGAGAAACAGCCATAAGGGAGCAGAACTGAGAAGCAAGTTCGTCTGTTCCTGCAACGAAAACCGCATATTCGGGTTTTTCTTCGGATCCGAAAGTTTTATATGTAAATCCATCGCGAATATGGCATTCTTCGGTGGAACCGTAATCGGAAACAAGAAAATCATTTCTTTCGCCGGTGCGAGCAAGGTCGCTGCATGCAACAACACTGGCGCAGTCATCAACAACGCCGACAGTACGACCGATACTGTCATGCATCTGGTGTATTATACCCTGAAATAATCTATTTGACATTAGTACCCCTCTTTCAAATATAAAAATGTCCATTACATATTTTATATGATTATAAAGAAAAATTCAATACATTTTAGTAAATATTTCATAAAAATTCATATTTGTTTTTATGCCTGTTTAACAATGCACCTGTGTAATTGCATAAATATAGTGAAAAACCTTTGTGCAAAACGATATTTTTGCAAAAAAATGCCGATTCGGCTTAAATAATAAAGCCCGGCATATAAAAAGCCGGGCTTTTGTGCAAAATTAATGATAGTTCATCACAACATCATCACTTTGAAATTATCGTTTTTTCTTCATCCGCATCAAAAATTTCATCGGAATCCTCCTCAAATCTGATGAAGCCAAGACGATGCGGACTGAACTCTCCTATGTAATCTTCTGTTTCTTTACCACAGATTTCATCGGAAAACCGAAAAACTTTTTTTGTTTTCATAAAATCACCTCAGAATATTTTATGAAAAACAAAAGAAAAAAGCCCTTAAAAAGGGCTTTTGAATCAAAGCGTATGATAAAAAAGAACAATGTCTTCGTAATGTCCGTCTTTCATATGAAAGCCGCCCGGGATGGTTCCAAGTCTTATAAAACCAAGCTTTTCATAAAGATGCAGTGCAGGGTGATTTGCCGCAACAACTGCATTGAACTGCATCAGTTTAAAACCGAGTTCACTGGCTTTTTCAAGGGAATGGGTTACGATTTTTTCGCCGATATGTCTGTTGCGCTGATCTGAGCGGACGGCATAGCTTGCATTGGCAATATGGCCGCATCTTCCGATGTTGTTTGGGTGAAGGATATAAAGACCGACTGTTTCTCCGGTATCGG
>JAFSDS010000067.1 GCA_017436125.1 Oscillospiraceae bacterium
CGAGTCCCTCCTTCTCCGCCAAAAAATAACGACAGGCATTAGCCTGTCGTTATTTTTTTATGAAAAACAGACTCGAACCCTCGGAAGAGACGAGGGCGTTAAAAAAACGATCCGGTGGATCGTTTTTAGCCGGAGAGATTTGTGAGTGTAAACGAGGCAAAAGATTTTGATCTATAAACATATTTTTTTAAAATTGCCGAGTGCCGAACAAATCAATAAGATTTTGCCGAAGGCAAAAGCTTATTCGAGTCCCTCCTTCTCCGCCAAAAAATAACGACAGGCATTAGCCTGTCGTTATTTTTTTATACAAAACACCGCATCCCCGTAGGGATAGCCTCCCTTGCAAACTGTAGGGGCGGATATTATCCGCCCGCAAAAAGGATTCCCAAAGGTCAATCCCCATTTGCTGCCGCAAAGACATAATTCTCGTTTTTGCTGATTTTGACGGGCTTTTCTCTTGTAAACGGGGAATGATTATGGTAAAATAAATAATTAGTCTTTAAAACTGATAATGGAGGAATATTGATGTCCAATTTAAAAGAAGAAATCTCCCGCAGAAGAACTTTTGCGATAATTTCCCACCCCGACGCCGGTAAAACAACCCTTACCGAAAAATTCCTGCTCTATGGCGGCGCCATTGCCCAGGCAGGCGAAGTTAAGGGCAAAAAGGCAAAAGCCGCAACTTCCGACTGGATGGAAATCGAAAAACAGCGCGGAATCTCCGTAACTTCCTCCGTAATGCAGTTTCAGCACAGCGGATTTTGCATCAATATCCTTGATACCCCCGGCCACCAGGACTTTTCCGAGGATACTTACCGTACCCTTATGGCGGCGGACTCCGCAGTAATGGTAATCGACGGCGCAAAGGGCGTTGAGCCCCAGACCAGAAAGCTTTTCAAGGTCTGCTCCATGCGTCATATCCCGATTTTTACCTTTATCAACAAAATGGACCGCAACACCAAGGATCCTTTTGACCTTTGCGAAGAGGTCGAGCGTGAACTCGGCATAGATACCTACGCCATGAACTGGCCCATCGGTTCCGGCAAGGAATTTCAGGGCGTTTATGACCGCGAAAAGAAAAGCATTCTCTTCTTCGGCGATGAAGGCAAGGGCAGAAAATCCTCCTCCGTAGAAATCGAGCTTGATGACCCGGAAGTTGCGGAATACCTCGGCGAAAAAGGCTGGGAACAGATCCGCGACGACGTTGAACTTCTCGGTGCAGGAAGAGATTTTGATATGGATGCCGTTCAGAACGGAACTTTAAGCCCCGTTTTCTTCGGAAGCGCCCTCACCACCTTTGGCGTTGAACCTTTCCTCGAAGCTTTCCTCAAAATGACAACTTCTCCCCTTGCAAGAACTTCCGACGAGGGCGTTGTTGATCCCATGAGCGAAGATTTTTCCGCCTTTGTTTTCAAAATCCAGGCAAACATGAATAAGGCCCACCGCGACCGCCTTGCATTTATGCGTATCTGCTCCGGCAAGTTTGAGCGCGACGCAGAGGTCTATCACGTTCAGGGCGGCAAAAAAATGCGCCTTTCCCAGCCGCAGCAGATAATGGCGGCAGAACGCGAGATCGTTGAAGAGGCCTATGCCGGCGACATAATCGGCGTTTTTGATCCGGGCGTTTTCTCCATTGGCGATACCATAACCGTTCCGGGCAAAAAATTCCGCTATTCCGGAATCCCCACCTTTGAACCGGAGCATTTTATGTCCGTCCGCCCGAAGGATACCATGAAGCGCAAACAGTTTATCAAAGGCATTGAACAGATTGCACAGGAAGGTGCCATCCAGATATTCAAAATTCCGGGCTACGGCCTTGAGGAAGCTATCATCGGCGTAGTCGGAACTCTTCAGTTCGACGTTTTCCGCTACCGTATGCAGAGCGAATACGGCGTAGAGCTTTATATGAGCCCCCTGCCTTATGAACATCTCCGCTTTATCCTCGAATGTCCTGTTCCGGTAAGCCAGCTTGACCTTGCAAACGGAACAAAAGTCCTTGAGGATTACCGCGGCCACCATGTTCTTGTTTTCAGCGGTCTTTGGGCGCTAAACTATATGATGAAACAAAACCCCGGCCTTGTTGTATCCGAGGAACTCAGGGTATAATAAAAACAAAACGGAGACGCATTATGCGTCCCCGTTTTTTGTTACCCGATAAATCCATTATTACAAAAACGCCATGAGCACCATTGCCAAAAGAGCAAGGCCGTTGAGCACGATAAATGCCTTTCCGAAAAGCGGCTTCGGGTCCTCCGTTTTTTTAAGCCTTGCACTTTCCGCAAGGTAACCGCCAAGGGCAAGGCCGACGGATAAAAACATCATTCCAAGCATCGGAAAAGGTTTTAAGGTGTTGTTTTCATAATTTTTAAGTTCAAAAAGAAGCATAAAGCCAAAAATGGAAGCAAGCATCACTGCTATCAGTATTATTGAAGCGGGAAGCCCCCTTTTTGCTCTTTTTGCGTCCGCCGGGTCGGAATAAATTTTATCGCCGAATTTAAATCCGACGAAGAAAATTCCGGCAACGAAAGAGATAATATACATTATGAGAAGAATTCCGTAAATTTCAGATTCCGGAAGGATAAGCGAAGTTGCCGTAATAAGGAAAAGATAGGAAACCGTTTCAAAACCGAGCATGAAATCAAGGGCGATGACGTATCTTTTCATCTCTTCGGTGTCATATTTTACGGAATCATCATAACCCGCAAGGAAAGAAAATTCGCCGCTTTTCGCCATTCCCCAGAACATAAGATGGGTAAAACAGTGCATCGGAACGGCAAGGATTATAAGAAGGATAAGAATTTCGCCGTTAAAGTTTCCGGTAATTCCGCCTATAACGCAATAAGCCGTAAGAATTAAAACGGAAAGAAGGCAAAGAATATGCCCCGCTACATAATTTATCTTTTTTTCTTTTTTTGGTTCGTTTTTGCAAAGTTCATCAAGAGAAACGTCAAAAATCTCCGCTATGAGGATGAGATTTTCCGTATCCGGATTTGATTTTCCGCTTTCCCATTTGGTAACCGCCTGGCGGGAAACATCGAGCATTTCTGCAAGTTTTTCCTGAGAAATCCCCTTTTTTCTCCGCAGTTCCGAAAGCTTTTTTCCAAGTTCCATGCGTTCACCTCCTTTTATGTTTTCAGTTTAACGCATTTTTTATGATATTACAAGGCAACTTTCGGTTGCATAGTCAATTTTGTTGAAATACCGAACGAAATTTGCAAAAAATCGTTTATTTTGACGGAATAAATAAGAAAAATGATACATTTTTGACATTTTGGTTATTGCAAAAGCTGTTTATTAAATATATAATATATCATATATAATTGAGCGGCGTTCCCGCCAAGGAGGAAAATCATGGGAAATAATGCTCTTGGCAAAAAGACACTTTCCGATGCCCTTGCAAGGCGTCTTCCGGCATATTACCGCCATGTCTGCATCATGCTTGCAGAAGGAAAACAGACCGTAACTTCCGGTGAACTTGCAAAACGCATCGGCAACACCAGCGCCCAGGTCCGTCAGGACTTTTTTACCTGCGGCGGTGTTGAAAATTATCATCCGGACACTCTTAAAAACTGGCTTTCCGAGCTTCTCGGAATAAAAAAAGAACATCACATGGTAGTTATCGGCGCAGGCAACCTTGGCCGCGCAATCATCAGCTTTAAGGATTTCAACAACGAAGGATTCTTTATCGACGCTGTTTTTGATAACAACCTTATGTTCGACGGCATGCAGATCTGCGGAATCCCGATCCTTAACGTTACCGCACTTGAAGATTATCTTGAAGCAAACAAGGTCGATATTGTTGTTATCACAACTCCCGCAAACGTTGCGGAAGATATCCTTGAAAAATCCATAAAGGGCGGCGTAAAAGGCGTTTGGAACTTTGCTCCCGTTGATCTTCGTTCCAACGAAAATATCGTTGTTCAGAATGTTCACCTCAGCGACAGCCTTCTTACCCTTTCCTTCCGTATGAACGAAAAGGAACATATCAAATAAAAAACCGCAAGATAAAAGGCACCCTCTCGGGTGCCTTTTTTGATTTTTCTTTATATCGCTTTATGGGCGGCTGTTATCCGTTTGCAAAATCCCAATTTTACCGTAGTGAACGGTATTTATCTGACACCCCAAATCTTGATTTGGCTGGTGGAAGATATGCTGTGCAGACCGTTCTGCCAAAAAAGATTTCCGGAGGGCAGAAAAAACGGGCGCAAAAAGCAGCGCCCGCAAAGTTTATTCCATCAGTTCATCGATTCTCGATTCACCGAAAACTTTGATGCCGTTTTTTAAAAGAAGTTCCGCCGTTTTTCCAAAGCCTTCTTTAAAAGTCCCGTCAAAATTTCCGCTGTAGATAATTCCGCTTCCGCAGGAGGGACTGCGCTCTTTAAGAAGCGCTTTTTTGCAGCCGAAGATTTTTCCAAGGCGCAAAACCTCTTCTGCGCCTTTTATATATTCCGCGGTAACGTCCCGGCCGTCCTTTGTGACGACTTTATCACCGGATACTTCCGCCGGGATTCGCGGAGTCGGAAGTCCGCCGAAAATTTCTGCACAGACGGGGATAAGTTCATATTTCTCCATAAGCTTTTGGGCGCTTTCAAGCGGCTTGCTTTTTCCGTCATACCGGCAGGAAACACCGAGAAGACAGGCGCTTATCAGTAATCTTTCCATAAAATCCCCCTTTGAGCACGGTTTTTATGTTTGAGCACGAAACATTTTGTCCATATCAATATAATACATCCCTTTTGAGCACCGGTCAATAAAAACATTGCGAAAAAAAGAAATATATGCTATACTTATTTACCTTGAGAATAATGAAAGGAGATATCCTTTATGAACGATATAACAAAAGTATTCATCGGCGTCATGCTTCCTTTTTTGGGAACGACCCTTGGTGCCGCGGCGGTTTTCTTTATGAAAGGAGAAATGAATCCAAAACTCCAGAAGGCGCTTTTGGGATTTGCTTCCGGCGTAATGGTCGCCGCATCCGTCTGGTCACTTATCATGCCCGGTATTGAAATGGCGGAAGCCGCGGGCCAGATAGCCTGGCTTCCGGCGGCCCTTGGTTTTCTTTGCGGAATGGGCTTTTTGCTCCTTCTCGACAGCCTTATTCCCCACCTTCATTTAAACTCCGATAAGCCGGAGGGCCGCCCCTGCGGACTTGGAAAATCCTTTATGCTTGTTTTCTCCGTTGCGCTCCATAACCTTCCGGAAGGCATGGCTGTCGGCGTTGTTCTTGCGGGTATGCTCAGCGGAGAAAGCGTTATCACCACAGCCGGTGCATTCGCTCTTGCAATAGGTATCGCGATCCAAAACTTCCCGGAGGGCGCTATTATTTCCATGCCCCTTGTCGGAACCGGCCTTTCAAAGAAAAAAGCCTTTAAATACGGTTTTCTTTCCGGTGTTGTTGAACCGGTTGGCGCCATTATCACCATACTTCTTGTTTCCATCATCGAACCCGTTCTTCCGTTTATTCTTTCCTTTGCGGCGGGCGCGATGATTTACGTTGTTGTTGAGGAGCTTATTCCGGAATCCCAGTCCGGCGACCACAGCAACATCGCCACCGTCGGCGTTGCCATTGGTTTTGCGCTGATGATGATACTCGATATTGCACTTGGATAAAACAGAATATAAAAAGGCGCTTCGGATGAAGCGTCTTTCTTTTTATCCACCGCCGTCGCCGTCTTCGAAGGCGACAACGGTTTTCATTTTGTATTTTCTTCTCAGCTGTGTAGAGGAGGATACTATCTACCCGTTTTTTATTGACTTCTTTTGCTTTGGGGGATAGAATATTTTTATAAAAAGAGAAAGGAGCGCATATTATGACCGAAGTTGTTGCCGCAATAATCGAAAAAGACGGAAAAGTGCTTTTGTGTCAGCGCGGTCCCGGCGGAAACTGCCCCTTTCTCTGGGAATTTCCCGGCGGAAAGATAGAGAAAGGCGAAACCCCTTTTGATGCCCTTAAAAGGGAGATAAAAGAGGAACTTTCCGCGGATGCGGAACCTTTTGAACTTTTTGATGAATTCACTTTCAGCTATCCGGAAAAGGACATACATTTTTATTTTATAAAAACAAGGCTTCTTTCGGATGAATTATCCCTTTTGGTGCATAAGGACGCAAAATGGATGAAAAAGGGCGAAAAAACCGGCCTTGAATTCTGTCCTGCGGATGTTCCTGTTGCAGAAAAACTTTTTGAAACGGAGGAGATAATATGATAAATTCAACCCTTTGCTATATCGAAAAAGACGGAAAATATCTTATGCTCCACCGTGTAAAAAAAGAAAACGACGCAAACAAAGATAAATGGATAGGCATAGGCGGAAAATTTGAAGATAAGGAAAGCCCCGAGGACTGCATCCTTCGTGAAACAAAGGAGGAAACCGGCCTTACCCTGATTTCATACAAATACCGCGGAATAGTAACCTTTGTTTCGGATAAATGGGAAACGGAATATATGCACCTTTTTACCGCAGACGGTTTTGAGGGAAAACTTCTGGACTGTGACGAAGGGGAGCTTGAATGGATAAGCCGCGAAAAGCTGGATTCCATCCCCAAATGGGAGGGTGATAAAATCTTCCTTGAACTTTTGCAGAAAGACGAACCTTTCTTTTCGTTAAAGCTCCGTTATGAGGGCGAAAAACTTATGGAAGCGGTCCTTAACGGAAAAGCGATTTTATAAAGGAGATACTATGTACACAAATTCAAGGGATGAAGAAGTAAAATTTCTTAAAAGGCTTTGGACAAAAATTCCCACAGCCTGTCCGGTATGCGGCCACGAATACCTCGAGCCTCTTCATAAAAAAGCAAAGAAAAGCGATACGGAATGGAAGTGTTCCGCCTGCGGCGAAATCTTCCGCACCATAAATATGCTTAAGGACCTTCCGGAAGAATAAATACCGTTGACAAAACCCCGTCAAAAAAGTAAAATAGATAGGCAATCTTTGTCTCTATAGCTCAGCAGGATAGAGCGTTCGCCTCCTAAGGTCTTGCTCTATCCGTGTGATACGCGCAGGAAAGCGAGAAAAACGCCAATTTCGTGACCTTGTATCAAGACCTCCGGCAATTTGGCACCCTGTTTGGTATCCATTGGTGCCTTTTCAGGAAAATGTAAGGGATATGCCTTCAAAGCCCAATTTACCTAAATTTCATAATATGCGCCCGTAGCTCAGCAGGATAGAGCGTTCGCCTCCTAAGCGAAAGGCCGCGCGTTCGAATCGCGCCGGGCGTGCCATCTGCGCCAGACTTTTATGTTTGGCGCTTTCTATTACTCAATCGGGAGGTAACTATGATCGACTGGATTAAAAATCACAAAGTGTTTTTTGCGCTAATCTGCGTAACCATTTTACTCCTGCTGATCGTTATCCCTTTCGTCATCAATATTCTGTTTAAGGTACCAGCCATTTCAGAAATGTTTGTAGCTGAATGGGATGCTGGTGATGCGTTGGGATACTACGGCGCAATACTCTCGTTCATCGGCACCGTTGTCTTAGGCGCTTTGGCCTTATATCAGAACCACATTATCAAGACTGAGGCCGATAAAAAGGATGCTCTTGCCGAAGAACAGGAACACGCTGAAAACATGCCCCGCTTCTTCATGCGTTTTCAGAGCGCCAGTGGATTCTGTGGTAGCTTGAAATTTGCGGTAATGAACGTATCAAACAATATCGTGTATAGCGTTGATGTTTATGATATCAAAATCAAAAGTGGATCCAAAACCGTCTGGGAATCAGATGACACCTATGATGCACCGGTAATCAATCCGCAGAAGGAATTAACCATTCAAACGAAGTCTCCTGCGATAAATGAAATCGGCGAATTTACACTTTTTGCCACGATGAGCTGCATGGACAAATACGACGGTAAGCACGAGTACATACTAAAAATGACCTGCCGCCACCCTAATCATTACAGCGATACGAGCATTACCGAAATCAAGTAATAAACAAATTGCCGCCACCCGGTTTTGAACGAGTGGCGGCTTTGCTTTATCCATTATTCGAACATCTGCTCCAGCTTTTCTGCTGCCGTTTATCCATACAAAAAAAGGGTGCACCATAGGTGCGCCCTTTTTAATTATTTTGTTTTATTCACTCAAAAGGGAATCCAGAAGAGAAATAAGCTCCTCGCCGTTTACTATCTCATAGCTTTTTTGGGTTTTCATATTGTAGGCTATGCTGTTTTGTCCGAGATAAAAGCTGTAATGCTCATACAAAGAGGAAAAATAAACGTCGATTTCATAGTCTGTTCTTGCGCCCTCAATGGGTTCGGGAAGAGAGGGGATATGTTTTCGCTCGCCCTTCATAAGGATATCGATTATCGCGCTTTCCGTTTCGCCTCCGTCGGAAAAATATTCTTCCGGAAGATAGCTTTTTGTGTGGTTTTCAAAAACCGCAACGCCCATGATATCTGCAATATCGGATCTCATCATAGGGGTTGTTCCGAAAACGAACTCGGAAAAACAGAAGGCCGCGCCAAGGACCATAGCCGCACAAAGAAGATAAATCACAAAATTTTTCATCAGAACACCTCCGCCTTTGCTTTTATAAGTTCCATAACTTCCTTTTCGTTTTCTATTTCGGAAGAATAGGGATAGGTTTTTACGGTTTTTTCAAAAAGCTCAAGGCATTTTTGCGCAAGGGTTATGTTTCTTTTATAAAGAAGCTGGTAAGCATAGGCAAGGCGCCTGCGGGAAACATAGTTTGCCGTTGCGCGGATGTATTTATCAAGCTCCCCGGTGTTGAGAGAATCTATCTCCTGCGGCTCTGCGCCACGGAATATTCTGAGGAACATAAGCTCACAGAGAAGCTCGTTTTTATGAAGGCCCAAAAGTCCCGGCGCTTTAAGCATATATTCCACCGTTTCTTCCGCCGCGGAAAAATCATGGGTATCAAAATAATAGTTATAGCGCATTACCCCAACGGTGCAGATTATCGGATCCTCAAGGTCTTTTCCCTCCGGTAAAAAGAACCATTCCTCCGGAAGATTTTTCATCCTTTCGCCCTTGGATAAAAGCCCGTTTACGTAAAGCTGGAGCCAGAAGGAGCGAAGGGCAACCGGATTTTTCCTAAGAAGAAAGGCGTTTCTTCCGTCGTTGGAAATTCCGCCAACCTGAAGAGGTATCCCGTTGAGCAAAACGTTGCCTATGCCTACGGCACAGAGCATTCCGAAAAGAACGGAGAAAAAGCTTCCCTGTTCGGAAAAAACAAAAGCAATAAAGAATATTACGGAAGAGATAAGGTTTGCAATACAGCCGCCGAAGTTATAAAGAACGGTGGGTATATTATCGCTCCAGGGCGGCGGCATCATAAGGCATTGGCCGCCGGTTCCGACAACGCTGTAAAGCTTTGCTTTAAGCCTTCCGTTTTCTTTGATGAACATTATGTTTCCGACTCTGAAGGATATGAATTTGTATCCGGAAAGAAGGCCAAAGATAAGATGTCCCCCTTCGTGGATGACTGCCTGGATAAAATATGCGGCAAAAACAAGGATAAGACAAAATCCAACATGAAGGATAAATCCTCTAATTCCGTTTCCAAACATTGCGTCAAGATCGGAAGAGATCATCATAAAAAGTCCGCAAACAGCGCCTACGGCCATATAAAGGAGGCTGGCGATGAAGGTGTCGCGTTTTTTGTGGTCCAATTAAAAAGCACCGCCTTTCATAATAAATACATTATATAATAAAAACATAAAACAAATAAAGACATATTGTTAAATTTCGGTATTTAATTTTTTTCGACGTTCTTAAAATCCCAAAAAAAGAATATGATTTATAAAAACTTTTTGCAGGGGAAGGATTTTATGGACAAGAGGAAAAGGCACCGTTTTATCACCGAAAGAACAAAAACAAAAATAAAAGAGGGTGCCCTTCTCTTTCTGCGGAGCATCCTTGGGGTTTTTTGCTGCTTTTTTGGGATATACTGCCTTGTTTTTCTTGCAAAAAGCGGCTCCGACGTTTTTTATTACGCCATGGCTTTTGCAAGCCCGGGCACCGCCATAGAAATGCTTTCCGCTCCCATTGAAAAGGAAGAGCTCCCGGAGGAAACTCCGCCAAAAGAGGAAGAACCTGTTTCACAGGAAGAAGAAACTCCAAAAGAACCCCAAAAACCCCAGAAAACCGTTCCGGAGGTTTTGGAAGAAAACCGGGGCAAGGTTACGGAAACGCAGTATTCCGCAAAAGAGGGCGGAATTTACGTCGGCTATAAAAACGCGCTGATAAAAAACAGCACCCACCATTCCGCGGAAAAAATAAAATCCGTTCTTCAAAAGGAACACGGCCTTTCCCTGATAAAAGACCTTGCGGAGCCCCAGGTGCTCATCTATCATACCCACGCAACGGAAGGATATGAACCGGCGGACCGGGGGTTTTTTGATATCACCGGAACATGGAGGAGCACCGACCCTTCGGAAAATATGATTTCCGTAGGAAATTCCCTTGTTTCCGCTCTGGAATCAAAGGGCATCGCCGTTATCCATGACGCAACCATGCACGATGACCCAAGCTATAACGGTTCTTACCGCCGAAGCGCCGTTACGATTCAAAAACACCTCGAAGAAAATCCTTCGGTAAAAATTGCCCTCGATATCCACAGAGACGCCATAGAACCCTCAAAAACGGAGATAATAAAGCCCACCGCCGTTATAAACGGCAAAAAAGCGGCCCAGATCATGATAATCTCCGGCTGTGACGACGGGACCATGAATATGCCCGATTACTGGGAAAATCTTAGGTTTGCATCGGCCCTTGCGGATAAGCTTGAGGAGCTTTATCCCGGAATATGCCGCCCAATTCTTTTCGATTACCGAAAATATAATATGGATCTTTCCCCGGGGCTTTTGCTCATAGAAATCGGCGCAACGGGAAACACCCTTGAGGAAGCGCAGTATTCCGCAGAGCTTTTGGGAAACGCCCTTTCGGAGCTTCTTTCTGAATAAAAACAAAAAAACGCCCAAAACTTTTAAGAAAAGAAAGGGGCGTTTTTATTATGGCGGGGCTTTTTCGCGTTTTTTGGATATGGATGATTTTTATCGTGCTTGCGGTGGGGCTGATGCTCGGTTTTGAATTTGTTAACAGCGCCGTTGAGGAGAGCGGGTTTTCCTCCGGAAAGGTTTTCAGCATTGAAGAAAGGGGCGGAATGATTTTTGGCGAGATTTTCGGAAAAAGCTTTTCTGCGGATATATCCACGGCGGAAAAAATTTTTTCAAAAGCGGAAGATCTTATGCTTTTTCTTCCTCCGGCAATGCAGCTTTTTTTAAAACTTCCGTTCATCATAGCGTCAGCATAAAAGAGCCGTTTTTGCGGCCTTTTGTTAACGCCGCCGTCCGGTTTGGTTCGACCCCATCAAACATAAAAAATATACCGCCCCAAACGGGGCGGTATATTTTTGGTGCCGGTGGTATGGAACTGATGAGCACCACAGAAGTCTTGACATTTGTTTTTGAGCACCGATGAGGTATAGCTGCCGTGAAAACTGGTGCTCAAAAATGTTGCAGTTTCTACACCGGTGCAAGCGAAGCCATGGTATTGATTTTATTGGCACAAATAGATATAATTTATTTGAATATATTGATAATATTATAAAACTCCTGAAGGGGGAATGGTATCCATGAAAAAAACAGTTGCGTTGCTTCTGGCGGCAATAATGCTTGTTATGGCTTTTGCCGGATGCAAAACAGAAAATGAAACTTTGCTCAGTGAAGATTCTGCCCTTTCCGATTTTTCCAATGCTAAAATCGGCGTTGTGACCGGCACTGTTCCGGCGATCATTCTTCCGGATATGCTTCCGGATGCGGAATATATTCAGTACACTTCCTTCACCGATGCGGCAATCGCCCTTGAATCCGGAAAAGTTGACGCTTTCCCTGTTGAGGAAGCGGTTTGCTGGGCAATGGGTTGGGAAGGGCTTTATTTTGATACCACCAAAGAAAAAATCGTTCCCGTTGAGGCCGGCATAGTCTTCGGAAAAGGCCTTAACCCGAAACTTCAGGAAGAATTCAATGCCTTCCTCAAGGATTATTCAGAAAGCGGAAAACTTGCCGCTCTTCATGAAAAATGGATCTCCCCCACCGAGCCGGAAGATATCATCGAATATGAGAGTATTACCGGTTCAAAAGGAACAATCAAAGTTGCCATTTCCGGAGTTCAAAAACCTTTCACCTACATAAAAAACGGAAGATTTGCCGGACACGACATTGACATGATTTCCGATTTTGCAAGGGAATATGACTATACCCTTGAATTCCATGAGGTCGGCTTTGCCGCGTTCATCAGCGGCGTTACCACCGGAAATTATGATATGGGCGCTTCCGGACTTGTCATTACAGAGGAAAGAAAAGAAAGCCTTGATTTTTCCGACCCTTATTATTCCGGCGGCTTTGTTTTTGCAATTCCGAAAAGCGGAAATGAAGCAGAAAGAACCCTTGAGGATTTTGAAAACGCAACCCTCGGCGTAATAGTCGGTTCCATCTATGACGGTTATTCAAGGGAATTCTTCCCAAACGCCGCCATTGATTCTTACCAGACTTTTGCGGATCTTTTCCAGTGCGTAAAACAGGGCAAAATCGACGGATTCCTTCTCGATATCCCGAACCTCAACGCGGTAAAAAGAACTGACCCGGGTCTTTCTCATATCGAAATTCCCGGCTGTTATGTTGATATCGGCTATGCCTTCGGAAAGGACGATAAAGGCGAAAAGCTCCAGAGCCAGATGAACGAATTCATCGCGGAACTTAAAGAAAACGGAACTTATGACGTTCTTTTTGAAAAATGGTGCGGAGAAAAAGAACCCGTTGGCGCTCTTAAAGCTCCGGAATATCCCGAAACAAACGAAAAACTTAAAATCTGCCTTGATGTTTCAAGAAAGCCCTATGTTTATCTTCTTGAAAACGAATTTGCCGGACTTGAAGTCGAGATAATGTATCTCTTCTGTGAAAAATACGGCTACGCACCGGAATTTGAATCCGCCCAGTGGACTTCCGGCGTTGCCGGCCTTAAAGAAGGAAAATACGACGTTGTTTCCTGCGGAATTTATATCACCGAGGAACGCAAGGAAAGCGTGAACTTCTGTGACCCGTATATTTCCCCGGACGTTGTAATGGTAATTTATGAAGGAACGGAAGAAAGCGACTTCTTTGCAGGACTTGCAGAAAGTTTTGAAAAAACCTTCATCCGCGAGGACAGATGGAAGCTTATCGCACAGGGCGTTATCACCACCGTTGTTATAAGCTTCTTCTCCGTTCTTTTTGGAACAGCTTTCGGCTTCGGACTTTATATGCTTATCCGCAGCAGAAACAAAGCAGTTTCCAATATTACAAAAGTTATTTTTAAAATTTATTCCAAAATCCTTGCGGGAACTCCTATCCTCGTAATCCTGATGATTCTGTTCTATGTTATCTTCGGAAAAACAGATATAAGCGGTGCAGTTGTTTCCGTAATAGCGTTCACCCTTCTCTTCGGAAGCTTTGTCTGCGGACATCTTGCCATCACCGTTGATTCCATCGATAAAGGCCAGATTGAAGCGGCACTTGCCCTTGGTTACAGCAGAAATCAGGCATTCTTCAGAATAGTTCTTCCCCAGGCGCTCAAGATTTTTATGCCGACCTTCATCGGCGAAACGGTCGGTCTTATCAAAGGAACTTCCGTAGTAGGATATATCACCGTAAACGACCTTACCAAAATGGGAGATATTATTCGAAGCAACACTTACGAAGCATTCTTCCCTCTCATCGCAACAGCCGTTATCTATTTCATCATCACATGGATAGCGGCGGACCTTCTTGGAATAATTGCAAAGAAATTCGACCCTAAAAAAAGGAAACCCGAAAACATTCTTAAGGGGGTGGCAAAATGATTAAAATAGAACATCTCAGAAAAGAATATCCGAACGCAACACCTTTGAAAGACGTCTGCGTTGAAATCAATAAAGACGATGTTATCACCATAATCGGTCCTTCCGGAACCGGTAAATCCACCCTCATCCGCTGCCTTAACCAGCTTGATCCGCCCACTTCCGGCAAAGTCTGGGTCGACGGCGAATGCATCACCGATAAAAACTGCGATATCAGCAAGATACGCAGAAAAATGGGAATGGTCTTTCAGTCCTTCAATCTTTTTAACCACATGACCATTATAGAAAACATTATGGCCGCCCCGGTTGATCTTCTTAAAAAATCCAGCCAGCAGGCTTATGACGACGGAATGGAACTTCTCCGCACTGTTGGTCTTGCGGAAAAGGCTTTTAACTATCCGGATGAACTTTCCGGAGGACAGAAACAGCGTGTTGCAATTGCAAGAACCCTTGCCATGGAGCCGGAAATCGTTCTTTTTGATGAACCAACTTCCGCCCTTGACCCGGAGATGGTTGGTGAAGTTGAAGCTGTAATCCGCGACCTTGCAAAAAAAGGCCTTACCATGATGATTGTTACCCATGATATGCGCTTTGCAAGGGAAGTTTCCAACAGGGTATTTTATATGGACGAAGGTGGAGTTTATGAGGACGGAACTCCCCAGCAGATTTTTGATGACCCTCAGAAGGAAAACACCAAGCGCTTCATCAAGCGCATCAAAATTTTTGAAAAGCTCATCACTTCCAGAGATTTCGACTTCATTAAATTCAATAACGACCTTGATGAATTTGCAAGAAAAAATCTTGTTCCGAAAAAATCCCTTTATCGCCTGCGCACTGTTTTTGAAGAACTTTGCACCCAGATAATCATTCCCGAGCTTGAAAAAGATTTTGTACTCAGCTTCCAGGCGGAATATTCCCAGAAGGAAGAAACCGTAACCGCAGCCATAAGATATTCCGGAAAAGAATTCAACCCCATGGATTCCGGAAACTTCCTTTCCGTAAGCCTTGCGGAAAACGCTTCCGAAAGCATCTGCCATTCCTATTCCGGGGAAGATGAATTCACCAATACAGTAACCGTTAAAGTTAAATAAAGCTAAAGAAAATAGGAGAGCATTATGAATATTGAAAAAACTCAAAACGCAGCCGAACTTGAAATAAAAGTTAGAGGAAGGCTTGATACCGCAACCGCACCCCAGCTGGAAGCTGAACTTAAAGAAAGTCTTTCCGGCATTGAAAAGCTTATTCTTGATTTTGCAGAGCTTGATTATCTTTCTTCCGCAGGCCTTCGTGTTCTTCTTTCTGCCCAGAAAACCATGAACAAACAGGGAGAGATGGTTGTTCGGGGCATCAACGAAACCATTGCGGAAATTTTTGAGGTAACCGGCTTCTGCGATATCCTCACCATCGAATAATCAAAGAAAAAAAGTGATTTTTATGAACGATAAAAAGCAAAAACTTGCAAGTTCCTTTCAAAAGTGGCTGCTTATCCTTGTTGTTATCGCTTTTCTTGCAACAACGGTTTTCCTTTGGGTTTTCCAGACAAAACTTTCAAAAGATAATGCCGTGAGCCTTCTGCAACTTAACATTTCCGACGTCCGGCAGGATATTATAGACGCTTCCGATAAAAACCTTCTGGAACTTGCCTGGGCTATTGCCGGAGATGTTGATTCCCAAAATGAGATAACTTCCGTTTATCTTGCCAAACTTAAAGAAAAATATGACGTTACGGAAGTGAACTATATCGATTTCGAAGGCATTATCCGGGCAAGCACCTATCCGGATTTTCTGGATTATGAAATGGCATCCGGCGAACAATCCGCGGATTTCCTTGTTCTCCTTTCCGAAAAAAATGAATATGTCCAGAGCTACCGGCCTGTTTCTTATGATGCCTCCATTCAGAGAAAATACGGCGGTGTTATCCTTAAAAACGGCGGATTTATCCAGGTGGGCTATGGCGCGGAAAGATTCCGGAAGGATATTGATGAATTTGTTGTGGGTGTCACCAAAAACCGCCATGTCGGAAAAGAAGGCTGCATCATCATAGTTGATGAGGACGGATATATAGTAAGCGACCGTTTCGGAAACGAAGGTGAAAAAATTGAAGCTGCCGGCATAAAACTCGGCGGAAACGATTTTGATAAAGTAAGGGTTTTTACTGCCGAAGTTTACGGAAAACCCTGTTACTGCCTTTATGAAAACGCAGAAGGATATCACATCATTGCTGCCATGCCGAAAAGCGAAGCTGCCCTTTCCCGCAATGTTTCCGTAGGCGTCACAACGGTTATGCAGATAATTATTTTCGGTGCGCTTTTCATAATGATATTCTGGCTTGTAAAACGCCTTGTTGTTGATAATATTTATAAGGTAAACGATTCCCTTGCTGCTATCACCGAAGGAAAACTCGATACGGTTGTTGACGTTCGTTCCCATGCGGAATTCGATGCTCTTTCCGACGACATCAACCAAACCGTTGATACTCTTAAAAAATATATTTCCGACGCAGAAGCAAGAATTGACGCGGAACTTGCCTTTGCAAAAGCCGTTCAGCATTCCGCAATGCCTTCGGTTTTTCCTCCCTATCCGGGCAGAAAAGAATTTGACCTTTTTGCTTCCATGCACACCGCAAAGGAAGTTGGCGGAGATTTTTATGATTTTTATTTTGTGGATAAAAACACTCTTGCCTTCCTTATTGCGGATGTTTCCGGAAAAGGTATTCCCGCGGCGATGTTCATGATGACAGCAAAGACCCTTCTTAAAAACTTCGCGGAATCCGGTCTTTCCGTCGACGAAGTTTTTACCAGAACCAACGAAAAACTTTGCGAAGGAAACGAAGCGGAAATGTTTGTAACCGCATGGATGGGATTTATTGACCTTGGAACCGGAAAAGTCACCTTTGCTAATGCGGGGCATAATCCTCCTCTCATCAAAAAAGGTGATGGCGGTTTTGAATATCTCAAGGCAAGAACTGGCTTTATTCTTGCGGGTATGGAAGGCATAAAATACCGCAAAAACGAGTTTTATCTTGAACCCGGTGACTGTATTTATCTTTATACCGACGGCGTTACCGAATCTCAGAACCTTCAAAGCGAGCTCTTCGGCGAAGAGCGCCTTCTTCAGGTTCTCAACGAAAATACAAACGAAAAAGCAGATGTTATCTGTGAAAAAGTAAAGGCTGCTGTAGATACTTTCGTTGGCGAAGCGCCGCAGTTTGATGATATAACAATGCTCTGCCTTTGTTATAATTCAAAATCGGAAAAGGAGAGAGAAATTTGACCAAAGAACTTACCCTTGCCGCAACTGTTGAAAATATTGAAACAGTCACGGATTTTGTAAACGAAGAACTGGAAGCTTTTGATTGCCCCATGAAGGCGCAGATGCAGATTGATATTGCCATTGATGAACTTTTTGGAAATATCGCAAACTATGCCTATCACCCGGAAATCGGAGAAGCAACGGTCCGCATAGAAGTTTTTGAAGAACCTCTTTCCGTCGTCATCACTTTTATTGATAAAGGCGTTCCTTTCAATCCTCTTGCTGAAGAAGACCCAAATACCACTCTTTCCGCAGAAGAAAGACCCACCGGCGGACTTGGCGTTTTCATGGTCAAAAAAAGCATGGATGAAATTTTGTATGAATATGAAGACGGAAAAAACATTCTTAAAATAAGAAAAAACCTTTAATTTTAAAAACCTTGAAGTGTTGAAAAGATGGCAGACACAAAAAAGTGTCTGCCATCTTTTTTACGTTAAAACAGTCATCATAAACAAATAAGCCACCTGGCCTCCAAATGTTGGTTAAGTGGCTTATTCTGTAATTTTTCACGCTATGTGAAACTGAGTGGTGGAGGCGATTCGGAAACATTGAGCACCGAACTTTTTATGATATTTTTATTTGAGCACGGGCGAGGTGTAACTGCCGATTACAGCGACGCTCGAAAATAAGAAGGTGCAGGCCGCGAGTAAACCGATGATTTTATAAAAAACAAGCAGATAGCTGTTTTTCTCACAACTATCTGCTTATAATTTCCACTTTTTGTGTGGTTTTTGTGGTGCCGGTGGCGGGGGCCGATAAGCTTTTGCCTTTGGCAAAATCTTAATGCTTTGCTCGGCACTCGGCGGGCAAAATATTTTTGACTTACATAAAAAATAATATCCGCCTCGTTTACACTCGCAAACCTCTCCGGCTAAAAACGATTCACAGAATCGTTTTATTAACGCCGTCGTCCGGTTTGGTTCGACCCCATCAAACATAAAAAATATACCGCCCCAAACGGGGCGGCATATTTTTGGTGCCGGTGGCGGGGGTCGAACCCGCACGGGTGATTAGCCCAACGGATTTTGAGTCCGTCACGTCTGCCAATTCCATCACACCGGCGTATTACTATAATATTATACACGATTTTATCCCAAATGCAAGAATTTTATTCCGAAAAACAAACGGGTATCGCGCTATCCGCAATAATTTCGTCTGCGGTAACTTTACAGTCCACCGCAAAAATCTCAACGCCGTTTTCTTTTGCTTCAAAAAGCGCTCTTGCAAATTTAGGGTCCGTTGCGGCGTTCGGCGCAAAAGAATAACAGCCCTTCATGGCAATAACAAAAAGAACACAGGCGCGATAGCCCTGTTTTTTTGCCTCAATAAGTTCATAAAGATGCTTTGCGCCCCTTTCGGTGGGAGCATCCGGAAAACGCGCCTCGCCGTCAATGTTGAGGGTAACGCCCTTTACTTCAAGGAATATTTTATCGTTATTATCCTCTATGTAAAAATCAAAGCGGCTTTTTTCAAAAAAAGTTTCCGGTTTTACGGTTTTTGCGCCGGGAAAAAGAGTGGATATATATTCCGCGGCAACCTTGTTCGGCGCAATGCTGTCTATGTTTATGATCTCCCCGTCGCTTCTTCTAACGCCGATAAGGTCAAATTTTGTTTTTCTGTTTTGGTTTTTGCCGGGAGAAAGAAAAACCTCCGCCCCGGGAAGAAGAAGTTCCCTCATTCTTCCGGTGTTCATAACGTGACAGATTTCCTCTTTTCCGTCAATGTCGATATGGGCGATAAATCTGTTCGGACGGCTTAAAAATCTTCCGGAAACAACGTTTTCATACTTCATAATGCGCTCCCCTGTTCAAGCTTATCATTTTTAAAAGCAAGGTTTATTGCATTAAGGACCCGCTTTTTGTCCCCGGACCAAAGGGGCGCAATAAGATATTTTTTGTTTCCGTCGCCGGTAAGGCGGTGAACGGTCATTTCTTTGGGAATGCGGCGGATACATTCTTCGAGAATCATGATGTATTCATCAAGTTCAAGGGTTTTAAAAAGCCCTTTTTCAAAATCTTTGGCAAGATCCGTTCCCTTAAGAACGTGAAGAAGCTGAAGTTTTATTCCGTCTGCGCCGCTTTTGCCGATATATTCCGCGGTTTGGGATATCATCTCCGGTGTTTCGCCCGGAAGGCCGATTATCATGTGCACTATAACATAGATCCCGGCTTTTTTAAGGCGCAAAACGGCAGAATCAAAAACAGAAAGGGGATATCCCCTGCGGATATATTCCGCGGTTTTGGGATGTATGGTCTGAAGACCCAGCTCAACCCAGACGGGCTTTATTTTGTTGAGTTCAGAAAGAAGTTCTATAACATCATCACCGAGGCAGTCCGGCCTTGTTCCGATGGAAAGGGCGCAGATATCCGGATGATTTATGGCCTCGGTAAAAAGGGCGCGAAGGCGCTCTGTTGGGCCATAGGTGTTTGTAAAACTCTGAAAATAGGCGATATATTTTCCGGAAGGGTTTTTGGATTTTACCCTTGCCTTTGCTTTTTCAATCTGTTCGGTTACGGAAAAGCAGGGTTTTTCCGCAAAATCTCCGGAACCGCCAAGACAGAAAATACAGCCTTTTGTTCCAAGGGTGCCGTCCCGGTTAGGGCAGGAAAAACCGCCCTCAAGGGCAAGCTTATATACTTTTTCGCCGAATTTTTCACGCAGTTCATCATTAAGCGAACGGTACATAAAAAGCCCTCCTTCCGGTCAAATCTTAAGAATATCTTAACATAAAACCCGTTTACTTTGCTATAAAAAAAGAATATAATTTAGAAAAAGAAAGGTATTTTGCAAAAATATTTTTAATTTCTGCAACAAAATGCCGTTTTTTTACGTCTATTATAGTGAAAGGAGGATTTTATATGAAGACCTTTTCACTTTTTGCATATACTTTTTCGCATTTTGCCGTTGACTATGTCTGCCTTTTAACAGTTCTTGATCCCTGGGGAGATAAGGCGGATATTCTCGGCGGAATACAAAATTATGCCCTTTTTGTGATTACATATAACTTCCTTGCCTTCGGACTTCAGATGGTTTTCGGCGCCTTTTGCGATGAACACAGAAAATTCCCTGCCGGAGCCTTCGGCTGTGTTCTTGTTCTGGTCGGAGCTATGAGTCAGATAAACGTTTATGACGTAACTTTGGAATATGCTCCGTGGCTTTGGGCTTCGGTGATCCTGGTCGGAATCGGCAACGCGTTTTTCCATGTGGGCGGAGGAATAGACAGCCTTGTTCATTCCGGCGGAAAACTTTTCAGAAGCGGAGTTTTTGTTTCCTCCGGTGCCATAGGCGTTGCCCTTGGAATTTATAATGCGGGAAGAGCAGCCGGGGGTTTAACGGTAGTTGTTCCCCTGATGCTTTTTTGTGCTGTTATATGCTTTATCGCACATATAAAAAATCCTTCGGAGGGCGAAGCCTCCATAACCGGAGCCGCAAACGAAAAAGCCGCCGTTGGCCTTGTGGTTTCTTTGGCTTTGTTTTCAGTTCTCATCCGATCCTTTGGCGGAACGGTTATTCCCATGGAATGGAAAACAGCGGCGGAACTTGGGCTTGTTTCCGGCCTTGCAGCTTTTGCGGGAAAATTCCTCGGCGGTTTTGCAGCGGATAGATTCGGCGCAAAAACCGTTGGAACGGCGACTCTTCTTCTTTCGCTCCCTCTTCTTATCTTTGGAAGCGGAAATATCTTTGTTTCCGTCGCCGGAATCATCCTTTTCAATATGACAATGCCCATAACCCTCGGCATCTGTGCCGAAAAATTCCCGAAAAATCCGGGGATCGCCTTTGGGCTTACTACGGCGGCGCTTCTTCTCGGCGCTGTTCCAAGCTTTTTTGTTATCCTTAGCGGAAAAAGCTTTTTGCTTATTCCGGCGGTGCTTATTTCCGCCGCCTGCATTTTCTTTTCCGCTGAAAATAAAAAATCCCCTGCGGAGGTGTAAATTATGTATCTTCTTGATGTTGCAATGGGCCCCATGTATGCCGTGATGGGCGGAATGCTCCTTCTTGTTCTGGGGGTGATCGCCGCAATTGTTTTTATTGCGTATAAGCTTATAAAAAAAGCTTTGGAAAAGAACGGGGATAAATAAAATGGAATTTATTTCAATCCTTCTTGATGCCGCTCCGGTTCCTCCGGCGGGGCCGGCTTTTATCGCGAAATTTTTAGCTGCCGTTTCCGCGGCGGCAGGGGCTGTTGTTTTATTTGCCGCAAATGAAATAAGAAAAATTATTGGTAAAAACAAAGGAGATAAAAAATGAAAATCATTCCTTATCTTATGGACCTCGTTCCCCCAACACCGATGGATGAATTTTTCTGGAATATAGGAATTTATTCCACCGGAGCAAGGATTGCCTTTTTTGCCGCAGTTATTGCGGTTGCCGCCGTGGCGGTGTTTTTCATCATTAAAGCTATCAGAAAAAACAGAGGTGAGAAAAAATGAAATTTATGCCCGTTCTCATGGATCTTGTTCCCATTGAAGAGGAAATCATTGCCGAACAGGAGAGCATTGCAAAACTTCCGGAACTTTCAACCATATTGCTTGTTGCCGGTGCGGTTTGTATGGCTGTTGCACTTGTCACCGTCGTGATAAAGAATAACAAAAAATAAAATGGAAAAATACAGCTATCTTCCGAAGGCGGAAGTAACGAAAGATTTTATCATCCTTGGCTCAAAGGAAGAATTTGCAGGGCTTTTCATCGGCGCCTTTGCAATCATGGCGGTTGTTGCAATAATTATTGCTGTCATAAAGAACAGAAAATAAAGGGGGCTTTTTTATGCTGATGGATATCGTTTCGGTAAGTCCGCTGGAAATTCTTTTTTCATTTTGGTGGCCCGCCGTTATAATTGCCGTTGCGGCACTTGCAATTTTTGCCGCAGTGATTATAATTAAAACTGTTCGAAAAAACAGAAAATAAGGAGATAATATTATGGCAACTCCCATTCTTATGCAGGCCGGCGGCTCTAATCCAACGTTGGTTCTTATCGTAACCACCCTTCTTTCCTTCGCTCTCATATCCGGAGTTTTCTTCTTCCTCAGATGGAACCACAACAGAAAACACCGCACCGAAGAGGAAATAAAGGAAACAAACCGCCAGAGAAGAGAACGCGAAAAACTTCAGCGCAAAACCACCGAAAAGGTAAACGCCTATATGAAAGGCAAAAAAACCGGCGAAGAAAAGGATGTTCCCAACGGAAAACGCTGCGGAAAATATAAAAAGAAAAACAAGAAAAAATGACACCCGTTTTTTTGATTTTAAGGAACCTTCTGCTGACGGTGCTCATCGAAGGAGCGCTGATGCTCATATTCGTGAGAAAGAAAGAAAGCACCTATCACAGCGTGCTCGTAAACATGCTTACCAATCCTTTGGTAAATTTATGCCTTATGCTGTGGTCGGCTTTTGTTCCGCTGGCTGTGGTTCCGTATTACTATATCGCAACCGCTTTTCTCGAAGTTTCTGCGGTTTGCGCCGAATGGATATTATATTATAAAATGGGCGATTTTGGCATAAAAAAGGCGTTTTTTGCCTCCCTTGCCCTTAACGCCGCATCTTTTTCCTTCGGATTTCTGATACAATAAAAATAAAATGAGCACCGCGCTTTTGTACGGTGCTCATTTTTTTAAATCAGGTTTTCGATATCGAAGAGATTCCATGGATACTCCGCCGGAGGCATTGACTTTACGTCAACCTGTTCGCCAGTAATGGGATGCTTAAATCCAAGATGAAAGCTCCAGAGTGCGGTTTCACAGTGGTTATCCCGGCTGCCGTATTTTCCGTCGCCCAAAAGGGGCATTTTTCTTCCGGCAAACTGAACTCTTACCTGGTGGGTGCGTCCGGTATGGAGCTTTACACGAACAAGAGAAACTGTTCCGTGCTCCGGGTGCTCGGCGGATGCAAGAACTTTATATTCAAGGCTCGCTTCCTTAACTCCCTTGCGTTCCCGCTTTACGATAAAAGTTTTGTTTTTCTGGGAATCCTTAAAAAGAAGGTCCTTGAAAACGCCCTCCTCTTCTTCCGGAACGCCCTTTATAACTGCGATATATTCCTTTTCAAACTCCCTTTTCTGGATAGCTTCGGAAAGTTTTCCGGTGGCTTTCTGCATTTTTGAAAGCACCATGGCGCCGCCGGTGTTGCGGTCAAGGCGGTGAACAAGATAGCAGGGTCTGTGAACATGCTCCGAAGCAAGGGTAACGATATCTTCGCTTCCTGCGGCGGGTTCCGAAAGAACGTTTGCCGGTTTTTCACAGATTATTATAAATTTATCCTCAAAAAGAACTTTCATAAACAGCACTCCTTTAAGATAGAGGACGATCCCTCAGTCAGCTTTGCTGACAGCTTAGCTACCCTTTTGTCGTCTTCGACGACATTTCCCCTGGTAGGGGAATCTTCTTTGCGCAAGGGAGCCTTTATATGTCTTATTTATACCATAAACAAAACCCCATATAAACCCTTTTTGAAAAAATCTATTGAAAACAAAGGGGAAAAAGGATAAAATGAAAACATAGATCAAGCTTTCGGAGGTGTTTTTGTTGTCCGAAAAAGATTCCGTCAATGCCGCTCTTGTCAACCCGGAGGACAGAGAGGAATATCATCGATCCCTCGGCCTTACCAAAAAGATTGAATCCAGAAAGATAATCCTTGTCGGCCGTTCCCGCTGCGGAAAAACGACTCTTATCCGCCGCCTTCATAACCTTGATATGAGCTATCATAAGACCCAGTCCATCGAGGCCTGGTCCGATGCTATCGATACCCCCGGAGAATATACGGATACCCCGTTTTTCAGCCGCGGAGCCGCCATAACTCCCGCATACGATGCGGATATAGTCTGCTTCTGTCATGACTGCGGAAACGATATCTGCCGCCTTCCCCAGATGTTTTCCATGAGCTTTGCAAAACCTGTCATCGGCATTGTTACAAAGGCGGATACGGACGATACCCCAACCGAACAGGCGGAGCTTTTTCTCCATAACGCCGGCGCAAGGCATATCGTCGTAACAAGCTCCCTTACCGGAAGAGGCATCGAGGAACTTATCGACCTTATTAATACAATAGATCTGAATGATTATTGATAATAATTAAAGGAGCGCTTCTTTACGAAGCGCTCCTTTTTAAATAATAGCCGAGGGAACGCCGGGGACGACATTCTCCATATCAAATGATATTAAAAATAAAAACACCCGCCGTTTTCCGGCGGGCATTTCTTTTATTTAACTGTTATGTCTATCTTTTTCTGCATTTTTCTTACAGCAACGGAAAGGCTGAAGTTGATGACAAAATAGATGACCGCCGCCGTTCCGAAAAGGATGAAAACGTCCTGGGCGGTGATGGGGTGTCCGGTAAAGGTGTTTGCGGTGGACATAAGCTTTTTAACAACAAACATAAGCTCCGCAATGCCTATCTGGGCAAGATAGGATGTATCCTTGATAATGGTTATGCACTGGCTCGTAAGAGTTGGGATTATCCTGCGGAAAGTCTGGGGCAGAATGATGTAAATCATTATCTGAATAAAGCTGAAGCCCTGGCTTCTGCCCGCTTCTATCTGTCCCTTCGGGATGGAGTTAAGTCCGCCGCGGATTATTTCGGAAATAATTGCCGCATTGAAAATAACCGTTGCAACAAGAGCCCTTGAAAGAAGAGAGGGCAGCGGAACAGCCGCAATGGCAACAAAAACCCAGAGAAGCAGAGGAGTGTTGCGGAAAATCTCAACAATGACCGCCGCGATTTTTCCGGTGTGTTTTCCGTAGGTGTTGAAAAGTGCAAGCACCGTTCCCAAAAGCGTTCCGCCAAAAAGGGTAACAACGGCGATGATAAGCGTCATGCCAAGTCCGGCGAGGATATAGAAAATGTTATAACTTGTAAAAATAAGAGCGATTTCTTCCATCATCCGGCGCTCACCTCCTTATCGGAGGAGTTTGCCTGATTTTTAAGCTTCTGTTCATAGCGCTTTGCAAAATATGTAAGCGGGAAGCAAAGACAGAAGAAAAGAATTCCGCAGGTGAGATATGCCGGTCCGTAGCTGAGGGTTCCGTTGGATGCCCAGGCGTTGGAGCGGTACATAAGGTCGCCGCCGGCTATCATTGCAAGAACGGAAGTGTTTTTGATAAGCGCAACCATCTGGTTAACAAGGGGAGGAAGCGCGATTTTTACGGACTGGGGAAGAATGATATAGCGCATGGCCTGAAGATGGGTAAATCCCTGGCTGAGGGCGGCTTCCGTCTGGCCATAGGAAACAGAGGTTATTCCGGTGCGTACAACTTCGGAGATATATGCTCCGGTATATACCCCAAGACCGATAACGCCTATCTGTTCCTTGGTAAGGCCAACTCCCGCATAGAGAAGTCCGTAATACATGAAAAGCACCTGAAGAACAAGGGGAGTGTTCTGGAAAAACTCAACATATACCCTTGCGATGCCTTTGAGGATTTTATTGTTTCCGGAAGAGAAAAGCCCGAAAACAACGCCGAGGAAAAGGGCAAGGATAAGCGCAAAAAACGAAACTTCAACCGTTACAAAAAGCGCGTCGATAAATTCCTGTCTTGCTTCCCAAAGAGCTTCCCAGCGCCAAAGGGCAAAAACGCCGCTGTTCATCTGCTTTTCACTTCCTTTCTGTCAAATTTCTAGGCCCATTACCAAAGGCGGGCAAAATAATTATCCTTCAAAGCTGGGCAAAAGTCCGTTTGCTTCGCGGATGGAATCAATGGTTCCGTCGGAAAGCCACTGTTCAATAAGTCCGTCAACGTATGCGTTGAGCTGGGTGTTGGAAAGTTTTGAAACAACGCCAAAGGGCTGTGCCGCAAATCTTTCCTCAAGAATAACGGTGGTGTCGTCCATATAGGAGGAAAGAACAACGGTATCAACGCAGTGTGCGTCGATTGCACCGGCAGAAAGAGCAAGTTTTATGGCGGCGTGGTCGTCAAATTCATCAAAGGAAAGTTCGTATCCCTCGCCGAGGTAGTCTTTAAGGGATTGGGCGGAGGTGGAACTCATGGTAACGCCGACGGTCTTTCCGTTAAGGTCCTCAAGGGATGCAATGCCGGAATTTTTAAGAACCATAACGCCGACAGCGTCAGTATAATAAGGAGCGGAAAAATGATAGCTCATTTTGCGTTCCTCGGTGATAGTGAAGTTGGAAAGGCTGATGTCGATATCGCCGGAATCTATCATCTGAAGACGGGTGGTGGGAGTTACAACAAGAAACTCGACCTCAACGCCCATTTCTTCTGCGATTTTTCTTGCGATGTCGATTTCAAGACCTTCGTATTCGCCGGTTTCGGGGTTAAGATAACCCATGCCGATAAGGGAATCCTTAACGCCGACTTTAAGAACGCCGCGTTCCTGAATGGTTTCAACGGTAACCTCGGCGCTGCCGCCGCAGGAAGCGAAGCTCAGCATCATAACAATGACGAGAACAAGAGAGATGATTTTTTTCATTATGCGTTTCCTTTCATAATAGAATATCCGTAAAAACGGATCACTGTCTTAAAATTTTTCCAAGGAAGGCTTTAGTCCTTTCGTTTTCCGGATTTGTAAAGAAATGCTCCGGAGTACCTTCTTCGATAATGCGGCCTTCGTCCATAAAAACGATTCTGTCCGCAACTTCACGGGCAAAGCCCATTTCATGGGTAACAACGACCATGGTGATGTTTTCTTCGGAAAGGCGGATCATAACATCAAGAACTTCCTGAACGGTTTCCGGGTCAAGGGCAGAAGTAGGCTCATCAAAAATGATGATCTTCTGCTGGGTGGTAAGGGCCCTTGCTATGGCAACTCTCTGCTGCTGGCCGCCGGAAAGAGTTGATGGATAAACATGCGCCTTATCTTCAAGTCCGACAAGTTTAAGATACTTCATGGCAAGTTCCTCAGCTTCGGCCTTGGATTTTTTCTGAAGTTTTATGGGAGCAAGGGTAAGGTTATGAAGAACGTCCATGTGGGGATAAAGGTTGAACTGCTGAAAAACCATTGCGGAGGTTTTTCGGACAAGTTCGGTTTTATTCCTGTGGGTCAAAAGTTCGCCGTCGATATAAACTTCGCCGGAGGAAGGCTCTTCAAGAAAATTCATGCAGCGAACGGTTGTGGATTTTCCGCTGCCGGAAGGGCCGATTATAACAAGCTTTTCGCCCTCTTTGACCTCAAGGTTAACATCTTTAAGAACATGGAGGTTTCCGAAATATTTATTTACGTTAACAAGTTTTATCAATATTTTCGCCTCCCAAATGACAGTCTTTAACTAATATATTTTATAGTAAAACACAAAATCCGTCAAGGAAAAAGAAAGAGGATATTAAAAACTTTACAGAATCGTAATAAAAAGATATAATAAAACCAAAAGAAAATTCGTTTTTTGGAGGATAAAATGCCGGAACTTTCAAATATAAACGTTGTCCGGGAGATTCTTGGACGTCACGGTTTTAAATTTTCAAAAAGCCTTGGCCAAAACTTTATAGTAAACCCGGATCTTTGCCCGCGCATTGCAAAAGAGAGCGGAGTCGGCCCCGGCGTATGCGCTCTTGAGATAGGCCCGGGCATCGGCGTGCTCACAAAAGAGCTTGCATTAAGGGCGGAAAAGGTTTTGAGCATCGAAATAGATAAAGCACTTCTGCCCGTGCTCAAAGAAACCCTTGCGGAATTCGATAACGTGAGCATCCTCAATGCGGACGTGCTCGAGCTGGATCTCAAATCCGTAATAAAGGAACATTTCGGCGATATGCCCTTCGTCGTATGCGCAAATCTTCCCTATTACATCACTTCGCCCATTATTATGAAGCTTTTGGAAGAAAATATCGGTGCGGAAAATCTTACCGTAATGGTACAGAAGGAAGCAGCGGTCCGCATTGCCGCAAAACCGGGAACAAGGGACTGCGGCGCCATAAGCGCGGCCATAAATTATTACAGCGAGCCGGAAAAACTTTTCGATGTTTCAAAAGGGAATTTTGTTCCCCCGCCAAACGTAACTTCCGCCGTTATCCGCCTTACTTTACGAAAAGCTCCGCCGGTAAAAGTTGCGGATGAAAAACACTTTTTCCGCATAGTAAAGGCATCTTTCAGCCAGAGAAGAAAAACTTTGACGAACTCCCTTTCTTCCGGGCTCAGCATCGGAAAAGACGAGGTCCTTTCCGCACTTGAAAAATGCGGTCTTGGCCCAAATGCAAGGGCGGAGGAACTCTCTCTCGAGGATTTTGCCGCTCTTTCGGAGATCCTTTGATTTTAATTTCGCAAAAACGGAACAATCCTGCCACTTGCTAACAGCTGAAAACGGGAGTATAATGCAAATTGTGGAAACAACCGCCGAAAAAGACGGAAAAATCCCAAAGGAGGAAATAAAAATGAAAAAAATCATTGCAATGGCACTTGCACTTATTATGATGCTCAGCTTTGCTGCCTGCTCTTCCGCAGAAACCGTAAAATTTGCAGTAAGCGACCTTGAGGGCAACGTTGTTTACGAGTTCGAAGTTGAACTTGCAGAAAACGCAACCGCAGGTACTCTTCTTGAAGAAGGTCTTACCGCAAACGGCATTGACTATGAACAGGTTGACACCACCATGATCCAGAGAATCGGCGACCTTGAACAGGATTCCGTAAACTGGACTGTTTGGTGGTCCGTATATGTAAACGGCGAATACGGCCAGGTTGGCCTTTGGGAACAGCCCGTTGCTGCCGGCGACCTCATCGAAATCAAACTTGAAAACACCTATTGATAAATAATCAAAGAAAACTTCCCCTTCCGGAACATCCGGGAGGGGATTTTTTTGTTTTATGTCTATTATATTATACTTGTATATTTAATATTATTTTGTTATAATGTAATTTACGAAAGTTTGCGCTGACGTATATAAACCTTTTTTCGAAGCATAATATTAAAAAACTTCGGAGGTTTTATGATATGTCAGAGGAAATAAAAAACTGCCCGGAAGAGGAAAAAGACGATATCGAAACCCAGACCGACCAGATAATCGAAACGGGCTCGGTCATAAAAACAAAGGGGAAACACTGTATCCATTGTCTTACCATAGTCGGACAGATAGAGGGACATTATATTCTTCCGCCGCAAAATAAAAGCACAAAGTATGAACATGTTATCCCACAGCTGGTCGCCATTGAGGAAGACCCGGAGATAGAAGGGCTCATAGTGATGCTTAATACCGTCGGCGGCGACGTTGAAGCGGGCCTTGCCATTGCGGAACTTATTTCCGGCATGAGTAAGCCGACTGTTTCCCTTGTTCTCGGGGGCGGACATTCCATAGGCGTTCCGCTGGCCTGTTCCGCAAGGGATTCGTTCATCGTTCCCTCCGCTACTATGACTATCCACCCGGTAAGGATGAACGGTCTTGTTCTCGGCGTTCCCCAAACTCTTTCGTATTTTGACAAAATGCAGGAACGGATAACAAAATTCGTTACCGAAAATTCAAATATCAAGGCCGAACGCTTCCGTGAGCTTATGTTTACTACCGGTGAACTTATTACCGATGTCGGAACAGTTCTCGACGGCGAAGCCGCAGTTGCGGAAGGGCTTATAGATAATCTCGGCGGACTTTCCGATGCGATAAAATGCCTTTATTCCCGGATAGAGGGGAGAGAGGCAGAATGATGCTCTGGACAGTCGAACCTTTCGACCGGATATTCCCGACGGATATTCCGGAAACGGTGACGATGGATATCGGCGGCGGATTTCTTGAGGGAAGGATGACCCCGGCGGGATTTACCGTTTCGCGCCTTGTTTCAACGGATTTGAAAAAATACCTTAAATCGGAATACTCCCCCGGTTATATCAGAAAAAACTGAACCGCCGCTTCTGCGGCTACATATAAGGAGAAAAACATGAGCATTTTTGACGCTGTAATTCAGGGAATAATACAGGGCCTTACGGAATTTCTTCCGGTTTCATCAAGCGGCCATCTTTCGCTTTACCAGCATTTTACCGGCAACAGCGGCGAAGCCGCCGGAATTTATTCGATTCTGCTCCATCTTGGAACGCTTTTTGCCGTTATGATAGCTTTTTACGGCGAGCTTTTGGATATGATAAAAGAATTTTTCGCCATGGCAAAAGAAGTCGTTACCGGAAAATTCAATAAAGAGAAAATGAACGGCTCCAGAAGGATGATATTTCTTTTTATCATAAGCCTTCTGCCCCTCTGTTTCTTCTATTTCATCTCCGATTTTTATAACGCCCTTTCCACGGATAACGATATCATTGTTGAAGGCCTCTGCTTCCTTCTTACAGCGGTTCTTCTCATTGTTTCCGGAAAATGCGTTAAAGAGGGCGGCTCCACCGCCGAAAACATGACCTGGAAACAGGCCGTCGGTATGGGAATCATGCAGGGCATTGCTCCTCTTCCGGGACTTTCCCGTTCCGGCTCGACCATTTCCACCGGACTTATCCTCGGTGTATCCCGTGACCAGGCCGTTGCCTTTTCGTTCATCATGGGCGTTCCGGCGGTTCTTGCGGCAAACCTTCTCGAAGTTCCCGCCGCAATAACCGGCGATGTTGAAATAAACTGGTTAGCCGCTCTTATGGGCATGGCCGTTTCGCTTATCGTTGGCCTTGCCGCAATAAAAACCGTAAAACTTCTTGTAAAAAACGATAAATTTACAAAATTTGCCTGGTATCTCATTCCCCTCGGCATTATCATAGTTGCCGTTGGAATTTTTGAAAAAATAACCGGAACTGTTATAACATTTTAAGGAAGGCTGTTTAAATGGCTGCAACAAAAAAGACTTCGACCAAAAAAGGAACAAAAACAAATAATTCCAAAAAACCGACTGCCGCGGAAATTTCTTCCCGCCGCCAGCTCTATGCCATTGGGTATCTTGCCGCGGGCGTTATCTTTCTTGCAATAACGCTCATCAAGGGCGAAAGCCTCTGGCAGAGCATGCACTATGCGCTTTTCGGCCTTTTCGGCTGGTGCGCATACCTCATAGGACCGGTGCTCATCTATCTCGCTGTTATGAACACCCTTGAAAAACCAACTTTTTCAACGGCGGCCCAGGGATATGAAAGCATAGCGCTTTTGGTCCTCCTTTCCGGCATCACCACCGTTTTCAGCGAAAATATGCTTCTTGAAGGAAGCGTATTCCAGAAAATCGGTCAGCTTTATACATACGGAAAAGACCTTGTCGGCGGCGGCGTTCTTTCAACCGTCTATGGCCTTACCTCCATGGCTCTTATGGGAAGGCTCGGCGCAATAATCGTCGGCCTTGTTCTGATAGTTGTTATCATCATGCTTCTTACAGGAACGACCCTTATCGGTATTGCCAAAGGCACCAAAAAAGTCGGCGACAAAGTAAAAACCGTCTATACCGAACAGGTGGAGCACCATAAAATAGCCGCTGAAAACAGAAAGAACGTCCAGATAGACATTCCTATTGATGAACCCATAAATTACGTAAATAAAGAAACCGAGGATGCGGTTAAACGCTCCAAGGAAAAACTTCTCGGAACCGCCGGCATATCCACCGCTGCGGCAGCCGCTCCGGCGGAAAAAGCTCCCGCAAAAACCGCGGAAAGAATGATAGATATCCCCCTTGATGACGAACCGGCAAAACCCGCTGTTTCTTCCGCTCCCATCACCACAGTCAAAACCGAAAAGGCAAACCAGACTGCCGTTCGTGAAGAACCCGTCCATGGCTTTAAAGCCCATATGGAAGTTGAGGTTCCGGACGTTGAGGATATTGAAGATTTTAAACCCGCAAAAGAACAGATGGCGGAAGCCGCCGCAAAGGACCCCAAGCTTGAGGAACTTATCAGCAAGGCAATGGTTGACCAGGCCAACGCCAAAAAGATAGAAAAAGCGGAAATGAAGGTCCTTGCGGATGAGGAACAGAAAAAGATCACCGAGATCATGGATGACCTTGAAACCATCCCCTATACTTTCCCGCCCACGGATCTTCTTGAACTTCGCGATAACTCCAACGATGACGATATCACCGAGGAGCTTCGCAGAAATGCGGATATTCTTACCAACACCCTTCAGAGCTTCGGCGTTTCCGCAAAAGTTGTCGATATAAACCGCGGCCCCGCCGTAACAAGATACGAACTCCAGCCCGGCGCGGGCGTTAAAGTCAGCAGGATAGCAAGCCTTTCGGATGACCTTGCCCTTAACCTTGCGGCAAAAGGCGTTCGAATCGAAGCTCCCATCCCCGGAAAAGCCGCAGTCGGCATCGAAGTTCCGAACAAAAACCGCGATATAGTAAATATCCGCGAGCTTATAGAATCCGCGGAATTTCAGAACGCAAAATCAAAACTCACCGTTGCTCTCGGCCGCGATATAGTCGGCAATGTTGTTCTTGCGGACCTTAAAGAGATGCCCCATCTTCTTGTTGCCGGCGGAACCGGTTCCGGTAAGTCCGTATGTATAAACTCCATGATCATCTCACTGATGTATAAGGCAAGCCCGGACGAAGTAAAACTTGTTCTTATCGACCCCAAGGTCGTTGAACTCAGTGTTTATAACGGTATCCCCCATCTTCTTATTCCGGTAGTTACCGATCCGAGAAAGGCTGCCGGCGCTCTTAACTGGGCAGTTTCCGAAATGCTAAAGCGTTACCAGCTTTTTGCGGATAACGGCGTCCGCGATATCGCAGGCTATAACCGTCTTGCGGAATCCAGGGACGATATGCAGAAAATGCCAAAGGTCGTTATCATCATCGACGAGCTTGCGGACCTTATGCTTGTTGCATCCAGCGAAGTTGAGGATTCCATAAACCGTCTTGCCGCCCTTGCAAGAGCGGCGGGTATGCACCTTGTTGTTGCAACCCAGCGTCCCTCCGTTGACGTTATCACCGGTGTTATCAAATCCAACATCGGAAGCAGGATCGCGTTCAAAACTTCTTCCCAGGTTGACAGCCGAACCATTATTTCCGACGGACGCGCGGAAAAACTTTTGGGCAAGGGCGATATGCTCTTCTATCCCCAGACGGATATGCGCCGCGTTCAGGGATGCTTCGTAAGCGATAAAGAGGTTGAGGAAGTTACCCGTTTTGTTAAAAACGGCGGAACCGCAACCTATGACGAGGAGATCCTCGACGATATCGAAAAACTTGCCGTTAAGGAAAAAGGCAAAAAATCCTCCGATGAACCCGTCGGCGACGGCGGCGGTTTTGATGAGGGCGATGAAATGCTCGATGCCGCCATCGAATGCGTCATAGAAATGGGACAGGCATCCACCTCCCTCCTTCAGCGAAAACTCAAGCTCGGATATGCAAGGGCCGCCCGCATTATCGACCAGATGGAGGAACGGGGAATCGTCGGTCCTTTTGAGGGAAGCAAGCCCCGCCAGGTACTTATCAGCAAGGAACAGTGGCTTGAAAAACAGCTGCAGAGCGACGAATAACGGCCTCTCTTATTAGGGGAGCCAATATACACCAAGGAGGAACAGACTTTGGGATTTTTCAGTAAAATAAGCGAAGGACTTAAAAAAACAAGGGATTCTCTTAAAGAGCGTTTTGATGACGTTTTCTCCGTAGGAAGCGTTGACGAGGACCTTTTTGACGAACTTGAGGAGGCTCTTGTTCTTGCGGATACCGGTGCAGTTACCGCCGGCGCCATTTGCGAGGAACTTCGCAAAAAGGTAAAAAAAGAGGGAGTTTCCGATCCGGAAAAAGTCCGCGAAATGATGTATGAAGTTGTTGCGGAAATGCTTCGCGGCGGCCAGGAACTCAACATAGAAAACAAACCCGCAATCATCATGATGATAGGCGTTAACGGAGCGGGCAAGACCACCACCATCGGAAAACTTGCCAAAAACTTTATCGACGACGGCAAAAAAGTCGTTGTTGCCGCGGCGGATACCTTCCGTGCCGCCGCCATTGACCAGCTTGAGGTATGGACCGACAGATGCGGTGCGGAGCTTATTAAACATTCCGAAGGTTCCGATCCGGCCGCCGTTGTTTTTGATGCCATTGCCGCCGGCAAGGCAAGAAAAGCGGACGTTATCATCTGCGACACCGCAGGCCGCCTTCAGAACAAAAAAGGTCTTATGGACGAGCTTGCAAAAATCGGCAGGGTAATCGAAAGAGAAGCCCCGGAATCCTCCGTTGAAACTCTTCTTGTTCTTGACGGAACCACCGGCCAGAACGCCCTTAACCAGGCAAGAGAATTCGGAAACGCATGCCCCATAACAGGCATTGTTCTTACAAAACTCGACGGCACCGCAAGGGGCGGTGTTGTTATCGGCATCCGCAAGGAACTTGATATTCCGATAAAATTCATCGGAGTCGGCGAAAAGGCAGAGGACCTTCAGCCCTTCGATCCGGATGCTTTTGCAAAAGCAATTTTTGATTAAATCACGAAACCGACAAAAAGTTAATATATCATAAGGAGAATTATATGATCACTACCAAACAGCGCGCCTATCTTCGCAGCCTTGCAAACGGAATCCCTTCCATTCTTCAGGTTGGCAAAGATGGCATCACCGAAGCACTTATCAAAAACATCGACGAAGCTCTTGATGCAAGAGAGATAGTCAAAGTTTCCGTTCTTGAAACCGCTCCCCTTTCTTCCAAGGAAGCTATCGAGGAAGTTATGGGCGCCATCAAAGGCTGCGAAGCAGTTCAGGTTATCGGAAGAAAATTTGTTGTTTACAAACGCAACCTTAAAGAACCCAAAATCATCCTTCCCTGAAAAGGAGAAAAAATGAAGATCGGTATTTACGGAGGGAGTTTTGATCCGGTCCATGTCGGCCATGTTAATGCCGCGCTGACTTTTAAGGAAGAACTTTCCCTTGATAAGATAATCGTTATTCCGGCCTATCAGCCGCCCCATAAAAAAGGTCTTGCCATGACCCCTTCGGAACACAGACTTAATATGTGCAATCTCGCTTTCGGCTCCCTTGATGGATTCGAGGTTTCGGATATCGAAATAAAGCGCGAGGACGAGGGATATATGGCGGATACCGTTGCCCAGCTTCGCGAAATATATCCCGATGATGAGTTCTATCTTCTTATCGGCGGGGATATGCTCCTCTCTTTCCAAAAATGGTATGCCTGGAGCAAGATAACCGACGAAGCGGTTCTTGCGGTTGCCGCAAGAAACTGGGAGGACGAAGCCGCTCTTGAGGCGGAAGCCGCCGTTTTGCGCAGCTACGGCGCGGAAGTTCACATAGTTCCCATAGACGTAAAAGAAATTTCATCGACATCCGTAAGAGAAACCGTAAGAAGAGCGGACGATATCTCCTCCATGGTTCCAAAGGGCGTTGACGAATATATCTGGGATCATTATCTTTATTACAACTGACCGATCGATCAGGAGGCAAAAAATGCTTAAAAAAACAATTTTCGTTGCTGCTATGATGGCTCTTATCATGGCAATAACGCTGACGGCCTGTTCCGGCGGCTGGAGAGAAAGCTATGAAAGTTTTCTTGATGACCTTGTTGGAAAAGTGGACGTCACAGCCGAACAGGCAAACATAAATACAGAGGACGTTATCCGCGAAAAACTTGAAGAATACAGCGAGGGCCAGACCATCTGGTTCCATTTTGATGACTTTGACGGCGACGGAACTTCCGAGGCTTTTGCATTCTGCGGAAAAGCCGGAACGGAATACCTTGAGGGCGTTCTCTGGTACGTAAACGAAAACTATGCCGTTGAACTTAAAGAAGCCGGAAAATGGATAAACCCCGAACTTGTTTTTGTTGGCGGAGCGACCTTCCTCTTTTCCGAAAACTATGACGACGGTCTTACCTATGTTTTCGGCATTGAAAACAGCAAGGTTTATGAAACCGCCGTTTCCGGAATGTTCTCCAACCTTGAACACCAGGGCGGAACCGATTTTACTGCGGAATTTACTTCCTATGACTATTTTGAGGATGAGGAACTTGCAAAACAGCAGGAACCTTCCACCAAAAAATACTGGTTCTATCTTGAAAACGGAGAATTTTATGAATACGGCGCGGATGATTCCCTCCGCCGTGCGGACCTTAGAAAATACAAGGCCGGTTCCGATGTTATAGACATCATTTATGAACAGGGCCTTACGGATGAGCTTCTTGAAAAATACTATCCGAACGCGGATGAGGAAACTCTTGAATTCATCGCAGAAGAGGCGGGATATTTCCACAGCATCATGCTCCGCGAAAACGGAATCCTTAACCTCAACTTCTATGGCGCATACGAGGACTGTTTCTATATCACCTTTGCAGTAAGCGAGGATTCCTCCGAGATAATCGACTGCGGCCGCGGATTCTATCTTCCCGCTGCCGTTGAATCCATTGCAACCTATCCTGTTGAGGAAGAATGATGGATACCCTTAAATTTTCAAAATTTACCGAGGACGAAATCAAAGCCGTGCTCAAATCGCGGATGAATGAGCACCGCTTTGAACATTCCCTCAATGTTGCCGAAAGAGCGGTTTTTCTTGCAGAAAAATACGGCGCAGATCCGGAAAAAGCCCGTTTTGCCGGGCTTATCCACGATTGCTGCAAAGGAATACCGGCAAAAGAACAGCTCGAAATAATAAAAAATGCCGGAACAGAGCTTGACGAAGATACCCTTGCTTCGCCTGCGCTCTGGCATTCGATAGCCGGCGCGGTATATGCTGAGCACGAATTCGGCGTTACCGATGAGGACGTGCTCAATGCCGTCCGCTATCACACCTCCGGCAGAGGAAATATGAGCATCCTCGAAAAAGTTGTTTATATGGCCGACCTTACAAGCGCGGAAAGAAATTATCCGGATGCGGAATATACCCGAAACCTTACGGATAAAAACCTTGACGAAGGCATTGCCTATGGGGTACGCTGGATAGCCGGTGACCTTGAAAAAAGGGGCCTTCCGAAAGGAAAAGATACCGAAGCGCTTTTAAAAGAATATGAAAACATAATTATCACAGAATGAAAGGAATATGATCAATGGAATCCAGAGAACTTGCACTCAGAATCGCAAAAATCCTTGACAGCAAAAAAGCAACCGGACTTCGCGTGCTCAAAATCGGCGAAATCAGCAGCATCGGCGATTATTTCGTAATCTGCTCCGCCAGCAACAAAAGCCACGTTCAGTCCCTTTCCGACGACGTTGACTTTGCCCTTGGCCACGAAGACGGCATTGCACCCCAGAGAGTTGAAGGCTATGCTTCCGCAAGCTGGATACTTATGGACTATGCAAGCGTAATCGTCCATATCTTTAACGACGAAGTCCGCGAATTCTATTCCCTCGAACGCCTTTGGAGCGACGCGAAGATCGAAGAAATCAACTTCGAGGAAGAATAATATTACCTCCCTTGCCTAAAGGGAGGGGGACCGTTGCCGTAGGCACGGTGGAGGGATTCTTTTAGCAAATTCTTTGCAAAAAGCCGAAAATCCCTTGACAAAGCCCGTTTGATATTGTTATTATACATTTAATGTGTTTTTATATTATAAATGCTTTGACGAAGAACAAGTAGTCCGCTTTTTTCATTCAAAGAGAGCCGCAGTTTTCGGTGTGATGCGGCAATGGGAAAACGGATGAACTCACTTTCGAGCAGCCGGAAGAAAGCGCCTTTTGCGCAAGTAAAACCGGCCGGCGCCGCCGTTATACGGAACATGAGCCGGGCGCTTTTTATGCGCCAATGAAAGTGGTACCGCGGGCATTTTATTCCCCGTCTTTCGTTTTTAAAACGAAGGACGGGTTTTTTATTGCCTCCCTTGTCTAAAGGGAGGGGGACCGTTGCGGTACGCACGGTGGAGGGATTCATTAAAAATCCTTCAAAAACAAAAATCAGCAAAAATTTAACCCCACTCGCCACGCCTTACGGCATGTGGCCCTCTCCCCTTTAACAAGGGGCGCATTTTAACAAAATTGGAGGAACCGAAAAATGAAAGGCTATGATTATGCCGCCATCGAAAAAAAGTGGCAGGACATATGGGATGAAAAGAAACCCTATGCCGCAACCACTGATTACACCAAGCCGAAATATTATGCGCTTGTTGAATTTCCCTATCCCTCAGGACAGGGCCTTCATGTAGGACATCCCCGTTCCTATACCGCACTTGATATCGTTTCGAGAAAGAAAAGAATGCAGGGATATAATGTCCTTTATCCCATGGGCTGGGACGCATTCGGTCTTCCTACCGAAAACTTTGCAATTAAAAACCATATCCACCCCGAAATCGTAACCAAAAACAATGTTGACCATTTTAAGGCACAGCTTAAATCCCTCGGTCTTTCTTTCGACTGGGACAGAGAGATCAACACCACCGATTCCAATTATTATAAATGGAGCCAGTGGATCTTCATCCAGCTTTTCAAACACGGCCTTGCATATAAAAAAGAGGCAAACGTAAACTGGTGCACCGGCTGTAAAGTTGTTCTTGCAAACGAAGAAGTTGTTAACGGTGTTTGCGAACGCTGCGGAAGCGAAGTTATCCATAAAGTAAAATCCCAGTGGATGCTCAAGATCACCGAATATGCACAGCGCCTTATCGACGACCTTGACGAAGTTGACTATATCGAACGCGTAAAAACCTCCCAGAAAAACTGGATCGGCCGTTCCACCGGTGCGGAAGTTGATTTTAACACTACCCTCGGCGATAAACTCAAGGTTTATACCACCCGCTGCGACACTCTCTTCGGCGCAACTTATATGGTAATGAGCCCCGAACACGAGCTTATCGAAAAATGGGCTGATAAACTTGAAAATATTGAAGAAATTCGCGCATACCAGGCGGAAGCCGCAAAGAAATCCGACTTTGAACGTACCGAAATGGCAAAGGATAAAACCGGCGTTATGCTCCAGGGCGTTAAAGGCATCAACCCTGTAACCGGAAAAGAAATCCCGATTTTCATTTCCGACTATGTTCTCACCTCCTACGGAACCGGCGCTATCATGGCTGTTCCGGCACATGATACCCGCGACTGGGAATTTGCTAAAAAATTCGGCCTTCCGATCATCGAAGTCGTTAAAGGCGGAAACGTTGAGGAAGAGGCATATACCGACTGCAACGAAGGCATTATGGTAAACTCCGGCTTTGAGGACGGCATGACCGTTGAGGAAGCGAAAAAAGCCATGATCGAATACCTTGAAAAAGAGGGCATCGGCAAAGCAAAAGTTAACTTTAAACTCCGCGACTGGGTATTCAGCCGCCAGAGATATTGGGGCGAACCCATTCCGATGATCTACTGCGAAAAATGCGGCTGGCAGCCCGTTCCGGAAGATCAGCTTCCTCTTCTCCTTCCGGAAGTTGAATCCTATGAGCCCACCGACAACGGAGAAAGCCCTCTTTCCACCATGACCGACTGGGTCGAAACAACCTGTCCCTGCTGCGGAGGTCACGCACACCGCGAAACCGATACCATGCCCCAGTGGGCAGGTTCTTCCTGGTATTTCCTCCGCTACTGCGACCCCACCTGCGATACCGCCATCGCATCCAAAGAAGCTCTTGATTACTGGATGCCCGTTGACTGGTATAACGGCGGTATGGAACATACAACTCTCCACCTTCTCTATAGCCGCTTCTGGCATAAATTCCTTTATGACATCGGCGCAGTTTCCACCAAGGAGCCCTATGCAAAACGTACCAGCCACGGCATGATCCTTGGCGAAAACAACGAGAAGATGTCCAAATCCCGCGGCAACGTAGTAAACCCGGATGACGTTATCCGCGATTACGGCGCAGATACCCTCCGCCTTTATGAGATGTTTATCGGCGACTTTGAAAAAGCCGCTCCCTGGAACACCAACTCCATCAAGGGCTGCAAACGCTTCCTCGACAGAGTATGGGCTCTTCAGGATATCATGCAGGGCGAAGGCATCCGTCCCGAACTTGAAAGTGCATTCCATAAGACCATCAAAAAGGTCGGCGAAGATATCGATAACCTTAAAGCAAACACCGCTATCGCCGCAATGATGAGCCTTATCAACGATATCACCGCAACCGGCAGCATCACCAAGGATGAATATGAACTCTTCCTTACCATTCTCAACCCCTTTGCTCCTCATATTACCGAGGAACTCTGGGAAATGCTCGGCCATGAAGAACTTCTCTGCAAACAGGATTGGCCCGCTTACGATGAAGCAAAATGCACCGAAGCCACTGTTGAAATGGTTGTTCAGATCTGCGGAAAGATCAAAGCAAGAATGAACGTTGCAGCAGATGCCGATAAGGATACCTGCATTGCCGCTGCAAAAGAAGCCGCAGCAAAAGACCTTGAAGGCAAGACCATTCTTAAAGAGATTTGTGTTCCCGGAAAACTTGTTAACTTTGTTGCAAAATAATCTGCTCGCCCCCCTTGCTCAAAGGGGGGTGGCTTTTTTACCAAAAGGAGAATTTTATGAATCAGAAAATGCTTTGGCAATATGCAAGACTTATCGTCGGGGTCGGAATCAACCTTCAGAAGGGCCAGACACTTGTTATAAACTGCCCCGTTGACAGAGCGGACTTCGGCCGCCTTCTTACCACCGCCGCATACGACCTTGGCGCAAAGGACGTTATCATGCTCTGGCGCGACGATTACTGCACCCGCGAACATTGGCTCCGGGCGGACGACAGCCTTTTTGATTCCGTTTACAGCTGGGACGCAGACCGCCTCAACACCCTTGCAAAAGAGGGAGCGGGCTATATCTCCATCGCCGCGGCGGATCCGGAAAACCTTAAAGGCGTTGACCAGGAACGCCAGCGCCGCTACAGCATTGCATCCAACCGTGACCTCAAGGATTTCTATAACCTTGAAATGACAAACGGATTCCCCTGGTGCGTTGCTTCTGTTCCGATAAAAGCCTGGGCGGAAAAAGTGTTCCCGGAACTTAAAGGCGAAGAAGCCATTGAAAAACTTTGGGAAACCATTTTCAAAATGGTCCGCATCACCGAGGACGGCGACGCTGTTGAAGCATGGAAAAACCATTGTGACACCCTTGAACGCAGGGCAAACCGGCTCAACGCCTTCGACCTCAAAGAGGTTCATTATAAAAACTCCCTCGGAACCGACCTTACCGTTGAACTTCCGGAAAACTGCCGCTGGCTTGCGGGCGGAGAATACAGCAAAGCCGGATTTAAATTCGTTGCAAATATGCCCACCGAGGAGATTTTCTCCGCACCGAAGCGCGACGGAGTAAACGGTGTTCTCTATTCCGCAAAACCCCTTGTTCTCAACGGAAACATTGTTGACGGCATCCGTTTTGAATTTGAAAACGGCAAAATTGTTAAGGCAACCGCGGAAAAAGGCGAGGAAGTTCTCAACAAGGCTCTTGATACCGACGAAAACAGCCGCTATCTTGGCGAGATCGCTCTTGTTCCCTATGATTCCCCCATTTCGGGCAGCGGAATAACCTTCTTCAACACCCTTTTCGATGAAAACGCATCCTGCCACTTTGCATTCGGCGAAGCATATCCCTCAAGTATCGAGGGCGGCGACGAAATGGATGAGGAAGAACTTTTTGAGCGCGGCATCAACGCCACCGCCGGAGTTCACGTTGACTTCATGGTCGGAACAAAAGATCTTTCCATAACCGGAAAAACCCGCGACGGAAAAGAAGTTGTCATCTTTGAAAACGGAAACTTTGTTTTCTGATATGCTTAAAATAAAAAGCGGCGGAAAAATCCGCCGCTTTTTTAATTTGCTTTTTTTAGCTCTGTAGGGGCGGATATTATCCGCCCGCAACAGGTAATCCATAGGGCAAACTTTTTAATTGTTAACTTTTTGAAAACCTGGTTGACAAAGCTGTTCTATCGTAGTAGAATGAAAACCGTAGAATTCTACTGCAATAGAACAAGAGGTGATAACAATGACCGAAAAACTCTTTTCCTCAGAAATCCGCGTTATGGAACTTCTTTGGAAAAACGGCGAAATGACCGCAAAGGATATTGCTTTTGCCCTTGCCGAAAATGTTGGCTGGAGCAAAACAACAACCTATACCGTCATAAAAAAATGCGTCGAAAAAGGCGCGGTTATCCGCACTGACCCGGGTTTTGTTTGCAAAGCTGCCGTTTCAAAAAATGAAGTTCAGGAGAGCGAGGCTTTTGAGCTTATCGACCGCCTTTTTGACGGAAGTGCCGATCTTCTTGTTTCCGCTCTTATCGGAAGCGGGAAGGTAAGTTCTGAACAGCTTAAAAACCTTCGCGAAATGGTCAAAACCATGGGGGAAGAATGATGGAGGGCATTATTTATGCAAATATCGCTTCTTCTGCTGCGATAATCATCATTCTTCTTTTGAGAAAGATTTTTTTGAACAGAGTTTTTTCAAAAGCATTTGTTCTGCTTTGGCTTGCTGTAATAATAAGGCTTTTGCTTCCATTTGAATTTTCCTCCGCATTAAGCGTTTATAAAGCCGATGAAATGCCGAAAACCGTTATGACCGAAACGGCCGACGTTTTTGAAGCGGAAGAAAACTTTATCTATTATGAAAATGTTCCGAATGACTTTTCTCTGGCTTATCCTTTGACAGAAAAAAGAGCCGAAATCTCCCAAGAGGATATTGTTTTTGCCGTTTGGATAAGCGGAGCGCTGTTTTTCGGCACGGTTTTTGCCGCAAGGCATTTTTCCGCGGTGCGGAAAATAAAAGCGGACTTAATACCTTTTGATGACCTTCCCGCGGAATTTAAAAACCGTGATATCCGCTTTTATAAAAGCAAAAACCTTTGCTCACCCCTCAGCTTTGGTATTTTGCATTCTGCGGCGGTCATTCCGGAAAATATAAGCCAAAAGCAGCTTCCTTTTGTTCTTTTGCATGAACAGACCCACATCGAAAACAGGGATGCGACGCTGAAGTTTGCCGCGGCGGCGGCTCTTTCGATAAACTGGTTCAACCCCTTGGTCTGGGTTATGGTGAAATATTTTTTAAGAGATATCGAAAGATGCTGTGACGAAAAGGTCCTTGCTTTGCTGAAAGGCGAAAAAGCTTCGTTTTATGCAAACACCATCCTTGATTTTGCAGAAAGAGAAAGCCTTTCCGTAAGTTTTTTCAGCGCCGCCTCTCTTGAAGAAAGAGTGATCTCAATCATGAAGAACAAAACAAAGCAAAAACATATCCCCGGGCTTATCTGTGTTTTTGCGGCGATTATCCTTGTTATGACCGCCTGCGGAACGACCCCGAGGATGCAGGAAAAAGAACCGGTCGAAGCCGGAAACTTAAGCGAAACGATTCAGGAGGCCGCAAAGGAAGAAACTCCGTCCCTGCTCCTTGATATCGAAAGCGGAAAAACGGAACCGGAAGCGGAACCCAAGGAAGAACTTCTCCCTTCGGAAGCTTTTCAGAAAGCAGAAGAAAATTATCAATATACCGTTCCCGGAGATTTTGGCGGCTACCGCATTGATTTCACCTGGCCCTGTGAGGAAACAGAGGTTACCTGTCAGCTTTGGGGCTATAAAGGCCATACCGGAATCGATATAGGGGTCAACAAAGGTTCCAAAATCTATGCCGCCGCAGAAGGTACCGTCGTTAAAGTAAAGATAAGCGGAACCGGCTACGGAAATCATATTATCATAGACCACGGAAGCGGAGTCCAGACTCTCTATGCCCACTGCAGCGATATTTTTGTTGCTCTTGGACAGAAAGTTGAAAAAGGTGAAGAAATCGCACGGACAGGCTCCACCGGAAATTCCACCGGAACTCATCTTCATTTTGAAGTAAGGGAAAACGGGGTGTATGTTGATCCGCTGAAGCATATTCCAACTCCGGCGCAGGAAAAATATCTTTCTTCCGCATATAGCGTATTAAGCCGAAAGAACTATGAAAAGCTTGATGAAATCGCCGCCATGGAATTTGTTCTTCCGAGCAAAGGATATATCAGTTGCGACTTTGACGGATATGAAAGCCATGCGGGAATCGATTTTGCCGCAGAAAAGGGAAGCGCAGTAAATGCCTCCGCGGGCGGAACGGTTGTTGCGGCGGAATGGTCATCCAAAGACCCCGGAAACTATATCATCATCGACCACGGAAACGGAATCCAGACCGTTTATGCCCACTGTGAAGAGCTTTTGGCAGAGGAGGGCAAAACAGTAAAGGCCGGCGAACAGATAGCGACCATGGGTGCCAGCGGAAATTCCACCGGAATACACCTTCATTTTGAAATAAGATATAACGGCGAATATCAAAATCCGTCCCTTTATCTTCCGAAAGCATAAAAAATACCCCGTGCTCATTTTTGAGCACGGGGTTTTGTTTATATTTTCAGTCAATGTGATCGGCGTGCTCACATTTATACCAGTTGGTAAAATACGCATATCCGCTGTTATTTGAGGTATAAAGATACAGGTTTTTGTCAACAAAGGCATAGGGCATTCCGGCACAGCCTATATTTGCCTGGTCATCCAATGAAGGCATGGTTGCGCTGTCATAAATAACAGTAGAGATATATCCGGAAATCTGGTCTTCGGTCGGTTCAATATCCGCACGTTCAAGATAACAATAGTATGTTTTGCCGTCAACTTTCAGCGAATAGGGGACGCTCCAGCGTACCTCTTCGCCGTAGTCGATATTGAGCATTTCAAGAACAACATAGCCGCTTGGGGCATATTCGGATGTCGGAATAAGAACGGCGGTGTTTTCGTCATAATTTGAATATGCAAAATTATAAAGCTCAAAGATATGTTCTCCGGCAAAGGCGGTGGGGATATCATAGAAAAACGTGATTTTTCTTTTTGCGTCGCCGTAGATAATGGTTCTTCCGCTGATGAAGGAAAAACCTGTTGTTTCGCCTTCAAAGACCGTTGTTGGTTCTCCGCCTTTTTCACAGCAGTAGATTCCGTCTGCGGTTTGCCATACAAAAGTTCTTCCGTCAAAGGCGGCGGAAAAAACCTTGCCCACCGGGGAGGAACAGCTGCTTATAATATCGTCCGGTGCGGCGGGGTCGATGCCCATAAGATAAAGTCCTTCGTCGCGCCGTTCAACATAGGCATAACAGCCGTTGCAGGACTGGATATCGACCGTTTCGTCGATTACTGTGCGTCTTTCTGCGGAAAAACTTTTTCCGCTTTCAATATCGTAATATTTAACGGAAAAATAGTTTGGTGCATTTGCCGGGTTTATTATATATCCTCCGCTATGGGAAAGGCTGTGGTTAACCATGCCCGAGCCTCCGGTTCTCATGACCGGCTCATCGGTTTTAAAATCCGCGGAGCGGAAAAGATGGGAGCCTTTTCCCCCAACGATTCCGTAATAGTAATAGTATTCTCCGTCAAAACATATGCTGTCCTCAAAAAGAGCAAGTTCGGTAAAAATCTTGCTGTCCTTATTTAAAATAAAGGTTGAAACAGGGGGCAAAAGGTCATCCGTTCCTGTTGGAAGAGCATAGCGGCTTGCAATAAAATTTCCGTCGAGATAATCATAAAAATGAACAAAATCCACATCCTCGCACGGAACAAAAGATGCAAAACGCGTTAAATACGGCAGCGAGGCAGGGTCGGTATATTTACGGGAATTATTTTCGCCGCCGCAGCCGGAAAGCAAAAGAAGAACAAGAAGGAAAAAAGCGAGTTTTTTCATAAAAATATAAGACCTCCTTTTATTGATAATAGCTTCTATTATAATAGTAACAGCTTTTTCGGATTTTGTTGCAGGCTTTGTCAAAAATATTCTCAAACGAGGCCGGGTGTTTCAAACATGGGTTAAAATAAGGAAAAACGGCGGAAAATAGCCGAAAATCCCGGCAAATATTCCAAAAAGGAATATGACAATTAATATAAATTTAATAAAATTATGGGCAAATTTATACTTGACACTTGCGGTCTTCAAGTATATAATAAGACTGTTACATTTATGTACAAAGAACAGAATTGTTCTTAGCTCCAGCCCAATGGCGAAGGAGGGAAACAGATTATGGCAGAAATTCATGTAAAAGAAAATGAATCTCTTGACAGCGCACTCAGACGTTTTAAACGTTCCTGCGCTCGCTCCGGCGTTCTTGCAGAAGTCAGAAAGCATGAGTGCTATGAGAAGCCTTCGGTAAGACGTAAAAAGAAATCCGAAGCAGCTCGTAAGAGAAAGTATTGATTTCTAACAGAAAAAGAGGATGGCGGACGGCTTTTGGCTGTCCGCTTTCTTATTTTTCAAAAAAACCGATGAAAGAAGGGCTTTTTTGTCCGTATTAAAACCGGATTACCGTTTTAACTGCATACTTGACATAACTCCGGAGGATATAAAAAAAGCCGGCGCAAGGTTTGTTCTTCTTGATACGGATAACACCCTTGCTCTTCACGGTTCACAGGAACCAATCCCCGGAATAGGGGAATGGATAGGCACGATGCGAAAAAACGGCATCGAGCCTATCATACTTTCCAACAACAGCAGGGAGCGCATCGAGCCTTTTGCAAAAAAACTCGGCATTCCCTATGTATATAAAAGCGCAAAACCGCTTAAAAAAGGTTTTGCAATCGCCTGTAAAAAACTCGGCGCAGATCCGAAAGAAACCGCCGTCATCGGCGACCAGATCTTTACCGACGTTATGGGCGGAAAAATATTCGGCTCAAAGGTTTTTCTTACGGAACCCCTTGGACCGGAAACAAATAATTTTATTAAATTCAAACGAATTATTGAAAAATTCGTAAGATAATAAAGAGGAGGAAATCATAATGGACAGAATCAAAAGACTTTCCCAAATGCTCCCCGAAGATATTGACGCAGCCCTCATCACTTCCGATGTAAACCGTCAGTATTATACCGGCTTTGTATCCAGCGCCGGCGCACTTCTTGTAACAAAAGAAAAAGCTGTTCTTCTTCTCGACAGCCGCTATATCGAAGCGGGTACCAAAAAAGTTACCGATGCGGATGTTGTTCTTATGACCGACATGGCAAAACAGCTCAACGAACTTTTTGAGGAATTCGGCGTAAAAACCGTGGGCATCGAATCCGGCTATATGACCGTTGAAAGCCTTTTCAGCCTCCGCAAAGTTCTTAAAGCAGAAATTCTTGATGATCCCAGACTCAACAGCATCATCCTTCATCAGAGAAGAATCAAATCCGAAGAAGAGATGAAAGAGATCCGCGCAGCCCAGGCTATCACCGACAAAGCATTCCTTCATATGCTTGAAATGATAAAACCCGGCCTTTGCGAAAAAGATCTTCAGCTTGAGCTCGATTATTTCATGCTTAAAAACGGCGCAACCGGCCTTGCATTTGAAACCATTCTTGCCGCAGGCGCAAACGGCTCCATGCCCCACGCTGTTCCCAGCATGAATGTCATCAAGGAAGGCGACTTTGTAACCATGGACTTCGGCGCAGCACATAACGGCTATTGCTCCGATATGACCAGAACCGTTGCAGTGGGCAAAATTTCCGAAGAGCAGGAAAAGGTTTATAACCTTGTTCTCAACGCACAGCTTGCCGCCATCGACGCAGTTAAACCCGGCATTCCCTGCAACTCTGTTGACGCTGTCGCAAGAGATATGATCTACGGCGCAGGTTATGAAGGAAAATTCGGTCATGGCCTTGGCCACAGCCTTGGACTTGAGATTCACGAAAACCCCCGTTTCTCCCCTCTTTGCGATGACCTTACCGAAGTCGGCATCGTAATGAGCGTTGAACCCGGCATTTATCTTGACGGTCAGTTCGGCGTTCGCATTGAAGATATCGTTGAAGTTACCGAAAACGGCTGCGACGTTATCACCAAAAGCGAAAAGAAACTCATCACTCTTTAATGATTTTAGATTTGAGCACCGGTTTTTGCCGGTGCTCAAATTTGCTGAAATTCCCTAAAAAACAAAAAGGAAGTTTTTAAATGAGATTATTTATTGCCATCTGCGTTTGCAGAGTGCTTTATTTTATCGGACGCCTTATCGGAAAAGGAACATCCAAACCCGGCGATATCGCAAGAATAGTCTGCCCGAATGTTCTCAACCGCCTTAAATTCAGCGGCAAGGTGATCTGCATCACCGGTACCAACGGAAAAACCACCACTTCCAATATGGTGACCCATATCCTTCGTGAAAACGGTTTTTCCGTTATTAATAACAGCTTCGGCTCCAATATGCTTGGCGGAATCACCACATCCCTTCTTACAAACTGCACTTTCAGCGGCGAAGTAAAGGCGGATTTTTCCGTTCTTGAGATAGACGAACGCTGGCTCCGCTTTTTTGTAAAAGAAGTTACCCCGGATTACGTTCTTCTTACCAACCTTCTCCGCGACCAGATAGTAAGAAACTGCTGTCCGGAAATCGTTCTTGAGAAAATCAAGCTTGGCGTAACCCCCGGCACCACCTATATCCTCAACGCAAACGACCCGGTTTCCCAGCAGGTCAGCTGGGGAATAGATAACCCGGTGGTATGGTTCGCCCTCGGCGAAAACGAGCGTTCCACCAAGGAATGCAGAAGCGGCACCAATGATGCAAAGGTCTGCCCCAAATGCATGCACAACCTCTCTTATAATTATTATCATTATAATCATGTGGGCGATTTCCACTGTGAAAACTGCGGATTTAAATGTCCCAAGGCTGATTTCATCGGCACCGACATGAATTTTGACGAGGCTTCCCTCAATATCAACGGAAAACCGGTAAAACTCACCTTTGACGCAACCTACTTTATGTTCAATGCCGTTGCGGCAACCGCTCTTTGCTGCACCGCTTCCGGAATCAGCGAGGAAAAAGCCCTTGCCGCTGCGGAAACTTTCGATATCGGCGTTATCAAGCGCTATGAAGAAATCGAAGTGCTTGGAAGAAGATGCCAGCTTATCCTTACAAAACAAAATCCCGCTTCCATCGACCAGAGCGTTGATTTTGTTGCGGATAAGGAATCTCCCCGCACCCTTATAATTATTTCCAACAATATGTTCCATACCGAACGCAAGGACGTTCTCTTTATGTATGACGTTGCCTATGAAAACCTTAAAGAGGTCGAGCATATCGTCATCGTTGGAAAACGCCGCTATGATATGGCTGTTCGCCTTAAACTTGCGGATATCGATAAGGAAAGAGTTCAGATATGTGACAAAGAGGAAGATCTTCGTTCCTGTCTTGAAAAAACCGAAGGAAATATCTATGTAATGACCTCTTCCGTTTTCTCGAATGAGGATAAAGTTCTGGAGGAGCTGAAAAAATTATGAGAAAGATAAAAATACTCAACCTTTACGGCGAAGCCCTTGACCTTAACGGAGACGGAAAAAATATTTCCGCTTTTGAAAAACGCGTTGCGGAAATGGGCTATGAATATGAAACCGATACCCTCGGCGTCGGAGACGACATCGACGTTTCCGGATACGATATCGTTTTTATGACCCACGGCAAGCCCCATAACGTTTCCGCCATCAGCGAGCATTTTATTAAATATAAGGATAATATAATTAATAATATAGAAAACGGAAAAGTTTTTGTAGTAACCGGAAGCACCAATATGCTTTTCGGAAAAAGCTTTTCCATGCTCGACGGGAAAACCTATGAGGGTATAGGTCTTTTCGACTGCACTGCGGAGGAATTTGACAGCCTTTACGTAAGCGACGCGGTGCTTGTTCCGGAATTTGCCCCGGAAGAGAAGATGTTCGGAACCTATTACCGCTGCGAAAGCGTAAAATTCAATACCCCCAACGAAAACCGCCTTTTTAAAGTCATCAAAACCGATGAAGGAAAAGGCTCCGTCGGAGAGGGAGAAGGTTGCCATTATAAGAACCTTTATGCAACCTGGTGCCTCGGTCCGGTGCTTGTTCGCAACCCTCTTATGATGAAAGAAGTTTTGCATTGTGTTCTCGGTGAGGATTACCGCGAAACGGACTTTTCTCTTGAAGAAAAAGCAGTAAAAATGATCATCGACGAGCTTCTTTAAGCCGAATTTTGGGCAAAACCGCCGCTTTAAAATTCTTATACACCGCTTTTTTTACAAAAGGCGGTGTATTTTTTTGACTTTTTGCACAAAATATGCAAGTTTAAAATAAAACTCCTGCAAAATCACTTTTACGTTGTAAAACGTTGTAACGATTTTGTAACATTGAATATTTATTCATAAATTAAGTAAAAATATACATTCACTTTTACTTGTTAAAAGGAAAAAGCAAAACCGACCTTTTTGCCGTAAATTCTGCCAAGAATGAAAAAATTATATGTTTTTTGCCGAGGATAATTTATGATGCTAAAGCAAAAATGCGTTGTATAAATACAGTTGTCTTTCTCTCAAAAACACAAGAAAATGAAAAAAATTAAAAATTTTTGCATTTTATACTTGACAACCACGTAAAATGGGTGTAATATACAGGTTATCACAATGAAACTTTGGTTACGAAGAATTTCATTGAAGGTGAAATCAACTATTGAATGAGGTGAAATCATGAAACTTAACAAAATTCTTGCCATGATCCTTGCTCTTGTTATGGTCTTCAGTTTCGCAGCATGCGGCAATGATGAACCCGCAAACGATCCTGATGCTCCCGTAGTTGGCGGCGAAGAAGACGCAGAAGGAAGAATCCTCAACGTCCACGTAACAGCAGCTATCGACTCCATCGACCCCGCACTTACTTCCGCAGGCGATGACTTCGAAGTAATCGGCCAGATGGTCGAAGGTCTTTTCCAGTGTGACGCATCCGGTGCAGCAATCCCCGGTATGGCAGAAACCTATTCCGTTGATGAAAACGGTACCTGGACCTTCAACCTCCGCGAAGCATATTGGTCCAACGGCGATCCCGTAACCGCTGATGACTTCGTATATGCATGGCAGAGATGCTTCACCATCCCCGCAGAGTATGTATTCCTTTTTGAAACCGCAGGTATCAAAAACGCAGCAGCAATTATTGCCGGCGAAAAAGATGTTACCGAGCTCGGCGTTTATGCAGCAGATGAAAAAACTCTCGTAGTTGAATTCGATGTTCCCTGCGCATTCTTTGATTCTCTTATGTTCTTCCCTGTATTCTATCCGGTTAACAGAGCATTTGCAGAAGAATGCGGCGATCTTTACGGTTCCGCTCCGGAATATTATCTTTCCAACGGCCCGTTCGAACTTTCTGCTTATACCCCTGCAGCAACTGAATTCTCCATGGTCAAAAACGAAGACTATTGGGCAGCGGACGAAGTTGAGCTTGCAGGTCTTACCTATAAAGTAATCCTCGACTCCCAGCAGGCATATCTTGCATACCAGAAAGGCGAACTTGATGTTTGCGTACTTTCTTCCGAACTCGCTGACCTTCTCAAATCCGACGCAGAGTTCCTTGCAACCGAATCCGGTTACCTCTGGTATATGTCTCCTAACGTAAGCCTTGGCGGCGCTATGGCAAACGTAAATATCCGCAAAGCAATCGGTATGGCTTTCGATAAAGAAGCAGTTTGCAACAACATCCTCAGAAACGGCTCTGTTCCCGCAGACTTCTGCATCCCGATCGGTCTTGCAACCGGCCCCGATGGCCTCGATTACCGTGAGTCCTCCGGCATTACTTATAACGAATACAACGTTGAAGAAGCAAAGAAACTCTGGGCAGCAGGCCTTGCAGAACTCGGCACTGATGCTGTTGAGCTCACCATGATCTTCGACGATGAAGAATCCGTAAAACTTGTTGCTGAATTCATTCAGCAGGAACTCCAGACCAACCTCGAAGGTCTTACCATCACCCTCCAGCCTTATCCGAAGAAACAGCGTTCCGACCTCATGAAAGCTCATGATTATGACATCGGCCTCTGCAGATGGGGACCTGACTATGCTGACCCGCTTACCTACCTCGACCTCTGGACCGACGGTTATACTCACAACTACGGCGATTGGCATTCCGATGAATATATGGAGATCCTCGGCAAGATCAAGACTGTTGAATATGCAGTAGATCCCGAAGCACGTTGGGAACTCATTAAAGACGCTGAACAGATCATCGCTGATGAATCCGTAATCATGCCGGTTTACCAGAACTGCAACGCAGCTCTTGTAAAATCCGACGTCAGCGGCATTGAATTCCACGCCGTTGGTCTTAACCGTGTTTTCAGAAACGTAACAATCGGCTGAAATCAATAAAGTCAATCCAATTTGATCATTTAAGGTCATACAGTGGCCCGTAATAAAACGGGCCACTGTATGCTTTTATATAAGGAGGGGTATTCCTCAGTGAAGAAATACATATTCAAGCGAGTTCTATACTCCATTGTAGCTATTCTTGTACTGCTTCTTCTTCTGTTCCTGATGCTCGACCTTATGCCGGGTTCGCCTTTTAACGACGATAAACTTTCCGACGAACAGATACTGGTGCTTGAACAGAAATATGGTCTTAATGACCCGTTTTTAGTCCGTTATTTCAGATACATTACGAGTATTCTTAAGGGCGACTTCGGCGTTTCCTATAACATAGCCACAAACGTTCCAATAACGGATCTTCTTGAAACAAGGCTGCCGACCTCCATCCGACTGGGCGGACAGGCGGTTCTTCTGGGTGCAACAATAGGCCTTATTCTCGGTCTTGTTGCTGCCCTTAAGCACAACACCATTTTTGATACCATCGCAACTATCATATCGGTTCTCGGCGTAAGCCTTCCTTCCTATGTTTTTGCGCTGGCACTTTCGTATACCCTGGGATACCGCATGGGCTGGTTCCCTCTTCTCTATGATTCAACAACTCCGTTCATTTCCTCCGTTCTTCCGACTCTTGCTCTTTCCATGTTCTCCATGGCGAACATTGCAAGATTTACAAGAACGGAAATGCTCGAAGTTCTTCGCAGCGACTATATGCTCCTTGCAGAAAGTAAGGGCATAAGCGGACCCAAGCTTATTATCCGCCATGCGCTGCGCAACGCACTTATTCCGATCATCACCGTTCTCGGTCCGCTGATCGTTAACACCATGACCGGTTCTCTTGTTATAGAGAAGATCTTCTCCATCCCCGGCATCGGCGAACTTATGGTACGCGCTATCCAGCAGAACGACTATAACGTAACCATTGCGCTTTCTTTCATTTACAGCCTTATGTATATCGGCATAATGCTGGTGGTCGATATCCTCTACGGTATCATCGACCCGAGAATTCGTCTGTCGAAGGAGGATAATCATGAAAGCTGAAAATTTTGATTACTCCGCACTTCCTCAGGATGCATTCGAGCTTACCCATAATGACGTCAACGCTCATATAGACCGCAACTTTGCCTCCCAGAACTACTGGAAGGATGCTCTTGTTCGTTTTCTTCGTAACAAAGGCGCAATTTTCGGCCTTATTATGATTGCTGTCATCATTTTCTTTGCCGTTTTCGGCCCTTCTATGACTTCCTATACCTACGAGAGCCAGATTATCGACCAGCAGAACCTTGCACCGAGAATCCCCGGTCTTGAAGATCTTGGAATTTTCGATGGTTCCGAAACCATGGTCCTCGGCGAAGTAAAGCTTGAGATAAACGGCTATGAATCCAAAGGACTTGACGATGTTTATTACTGGTTCGGTTCCGATACTCTTGGCCGCGATATCTTTACCCGTGTTTGGGAAGGTACCCGCATCAGCCTTTATATCGCCGTTGTTGCTGTTGTTATTGACGTTCTTTTCGGCCTTTCCTACGGACTTATTTCCGGTTATTTCGGCGGAAAACTCGATGCTGTTATGCAGCGCTGTGCAGAGATACTCAACAGTATTCCGAACCTTGTTATCGTAACTTTGATGATACTTGTTCTCAGCCCCGGTCTCGGCGCAATTATCGTTGCTCTTATGATCACCGGCTGGATCCCCATGAGCCGTATTGCACGTGCACAGATGCTTAAACTTAAAGAACAGGAATTTGTTCTTGCATCCAAAACCCTCGGCGCAGGCCCTCTTCGTATCATCTTCAAGGAGATCATGCCCAACATCATCGGCCAGATTATCACCCAGACCATGTTCTCCATTCCTCATGCAATTTTTACCGAGGCTTTCCTTGCATTCGTAGGTCTTGGTATTCCGGCACCGATGGCATCCCTCGGTACCCTTATTTCCGACGCATACAAGAACTTTACGACCCATCCTTATATGATCATGTCGCCCCTTATAGTTCTTGCACTGCTCATGCTCAGCTTTAACCTTGTTGCGGACGGTCTTCGCGATGCCCTTGACCCGAAGCAGAAAGATATGTAAAGGAGGGACAGATTTATGCAGGAAAAAGGCGATTTTATCCTTAAAGTTGAAGGTCTGTCCGTTTCCTTTGCAACAACCGCGGGCAAGGTCCATGCTCTTCGCAATGTTGACTTTGCGGTAAGACGCGGCGAAACCGTTGCAATAGTAGGCGAATCCGGTTCCGGTAAATCCGTAACCGTAAAAACCGCTATCGGTATCCTCGATACCAACGGCAAAGTTGAAGCAGGCAAAGCCCTCTTTACATTTAAAAACGATAAGGGCGAGGAGGAAACTATCGACCTTCTCAAACTTTCAAAAAAACAGATGCGCCAGACCATTAACGGCAAGCGCATAGCGATGGTATTCCAGGACCCTATGACCTCTCTTAACCCTACCATGACCATTGGCGACCAGATCATGGAAGGAATGATATGGCATTTTAAAACCCCTAAAAAAGAGGCCTGGAAGAGAGCTGTGGAGCTTCTTGACATGGTAGGCATAACCGACCCCGAAAAGCGTATGAAAAACTATCCTCACCAGCTTTCCGGCGGTATGAGACAGCGTGTTGTTATTGCAATAGCTCTCTCCTGTAACCCCGATCTTCTCATCTGTGACGAACCTACCACCGCTCTGGACGTTACCATCCAGGCAAAGATCCTTGAACTTATCAAGGAAGTTCAGCAGAAGCTCGGAATCTCCGTTATCTACATCACCCATGACCTTGGTGTTGTTGCAAAGGTCGCGGATTTTGTAAACATCATGTATGCCGGAAAAATCGTTGAAAAAGGCACCGTTGACGAGGTCTATTATGACCCGCGCCACCCCTATACCTGGGGCCTTCTTTCCGCTCTTCCGGATCTTGAAACCCACGACGAAAGACTTTATACCATTCCCGGAAGCCCGCCCAACCTGCTCCACAGCATCAAAGGCGATGCTTTCGCTCCGCGTAATGAATTTGCGCTTAAAATCGACGAGATCGCCGAGCCGCCCATGTTCTGGGTTTCCGAAACTCACTGCGCCGCGACCTGGCTTCTTGATGACAATGCACCGAAAGTCGAAATGCCGAAGGAACTTCGCACAAGAATCGACCGTATGCTGAAGGAGGCGAAATAAATGGAAGAAAGAGTTCCGCTTCTTAAAGTAGAAAATCTTAAACAGTATTTCCCCATCAGCAAAAAGTTTACCGTTAAGGCGGTCGACGACGTTTCTTTTGAAATTTATCCCGGCGAAACCTATGGCCTTGTTGGCGAATCCGGTTCCGGAAAAACCACAATCGGCCGTTCCGTAATCCGCCTTTATGACCCCACCGCAGGTAAAATCATCTTTGACGGCATCGATATCACCGGAAAAATGAGCGCGGCAGACGAGAAAAAGCTCCGCACCGAGATGCAGATGATCTTCCAGGACCCTATGGCATGTCTTAACCCCCGCCAGAAAGTTGCCGATATCATTGGTCAGGGTCTTGATATCCACCATCTTTACACCGATAAAGCGGACCGCGATGCAAAAATCGCGCGCATTCTTGAAAAAGTGGGTCTTGCTCCGGAACATGCGGAGCGTTATCCACACCAGTTCTCCGGCGGCCAGCGCCAGAGGGTCGGTATCGCAAGGGCTCTTATCATGAACCCGAAGCTTATCATCGCGGATGAATGTATCTCCGCTCTTGACGTTTCCATTCAGGCACAGGTAGTTAACCTTATGCGTGATATCCAGAAGGAAACCGGCGCGGCATACCTTTTCATCGCCCACGACCTTTCCATGGTAAAATATATTTCCGACCGCATAGGTGTTCTTCATCTCGGACACCTTGTTGAAACCGGAACCACCGAAGAGATCTTCGCAAACCCGGTCCATCCCTATACCCGCAGCCTTATTTCCGCCATTCCCCATCCGAACCCCGCAGTTGAAAGAGCCCGCACTTCCATGCACTATGACTATTTCACCAGCGGAATCGACTATATGGCTGGCGAACTTCGCACCGTTGAAGGTACCCATAAAGTTCTTGCAACCGAAGAAGAATTTGAAAAATGGACCAAAGCAGAGAAAAACTACCGTTGATTTCACCATAACCAGAGGCAGAAGGCCCGTGCTCATTTTGAGCACGGGCCTTCTGCTGTTTGAGCACCGTTTTTTAGATGTATCATATACTGCCGGCTTATTGCAAAAGAGGTACATTTATGCTAAAATAATAAATTAACATATTATGTCTTATTTTAAGATAACAGACCGCTTTTTGATATGGTTGGGAGGAAAACCCTTGAATAATGCCGTAATTGAAAAAGAGAATATAAAAATCGGCGGCGGAAAAGGCTATCTTTTTATAAAAAGGGCCTTTGACATTTTTGCATCTCTTGCCGCCGGTATAGTTCTTTTTATTCCGATGCTTATTATAGCTTTGCTCATAAGGATAGATTCCAAAGGCGCTGCGATTTTTAAACAGGAGCGTCTTGGAAAAGACGGAAAACCTTTTACCATCTATAAATTCCGCACCATGAGGCTTGATGCGGAAGCAAACGGACCGAAATGGGCTTCCGAAAATGATGAGCGCTGCACAAAACTTGGCACAAAGCTTCGCAAAACAAGACTTGATGAACTCCCCCAGCTTATCAATATTTTAAAAGGAGAAATGAGCTTTGTCGGCCCAAGACCGGAAAGAGCCCATTTTTACGATGTTTTTGAGGAATATATCCCGGGATTTTGCAACCGCCTTCTTGTAACGCCGGGCCTTACCGGCTATGCCCAGGTAAACGGAGGATATTTTCTTCTTCCGGAAGAAAAACTTGTTTATGATATGGAATATATCGAAAAGCGCTCCATAAAGCTTGATTTATGGTGCATTTTCAAAACTGTGGGCATTGTTTTTACCCATGAAGGCGCAAGATGATGGATAAAAAAGTTTCTGTTATAATGCCGGCATATAATGCCGAAAAATTTATCGAGGAAGCCGTCCGTTCCGTTATGAGCCAGACTTATGAAAACTGGGAGCTTATAATCATTGACGACTGTTCAAAGGACCGCACCGCGGAAATCGCCAAGGCCCTTTCAAAAGAGGATAAACGCATTGTTTTTCTTAAAAACGAAAACAACATGGGCGTTGCCAAAACCCGCAACAGAGGGCTTGAGAGAGCTTCCGGAGATTATGCCGCGCTTTTAGACAGCGACGATATCTGGCTTTCGGAAAAGCTTGAAAAACAGCTTAAGAAGATTGAAGCAACCGGTGCGGAACTTTCATATTGTTCCTACGGAATGGTCGATGAAAACGGGATAAAAAACCGCGAAGATTTTATAGTTCCGGAAGAGGTTGACCTTGAATATTCCCTTTCAAGGATGGCCATAAGCTGTTCAACGGCCGTTTTTACCAAAAGAATCGCGGAAAACTACCGTTTTGAAAACAAATATTATCACGAGGACCTTGTTTTCTGGCTTTCAATGCTTCGGGACGGAATAAAAACCTGCGGAAACACCGAAGTCCTTGCTTTTTACAGAGTTATGGACGGAACAAGAGCATCCAATAAGCTGAAAAGTGCTTTTCACCGCTGGGAAATTTACCGCGGATTTATGAAATTTTCCGTTTTAAAAAGTGCGGTCTATTTTATAAAATATGCGGCAAAAGGTTTTGCAAAATATAAAAAATTATAACAAAAGGGGGCACGAAAATGCCGGAAGAAATGCAGAAAACAGATCTTGCGGGCCATCAGCGTGCCCTTTTGTCGATTCTTGAGGAATTTGACAGAGTCTGTAAAAAGCTCGATATCCCGTATATCCTTTTTGCGGGAACAATGCTCGGCGCGGTGCGCCATAAAGGCTTTATTCCATGGGATGACGACCTTGATGTTCTGATGCTTCGGGAGGATTATGATAAATTCCTCGAAAACGGAGAAAGAGAACTTGATAACGAAAAATTCTTTCTCCAGAAAGAATTTTCAAAGCATTGGCCCATGTTTTTTTCAAAGCTCCGTTTAAACGGCACCGCATGCATTGAAAAATACCGTCCGAAGGACGAAAAAACACATCAGGGAATCTATATCGATATTTTTCCCTGTGATAGCTGTGCAAAAACCGCTTTCGGAAGAAAACTTCAGTTTTTTGCATCAAAGGTCATTATTGCAAAATCCCTTGATAAAAGAGGGTATGAAACCGACAGCAAAAAGAAAAAACTTTTTATGGCTCTTTGCAGGGCCGTTCCACAAAAGCCTTTCCTTTTTGCAGTAAAAAGCGGAGCAAAAGACAGCAGGCTTGTTCATAATTTTCTCGGAGCCGCATCGGGTTTTGAAAAAAGCGTGTATCCGAGGGAATACGCAAAAGAGAGGGTCTTTATGGAATTTGAGGGTAACGAATACCCTGTTTCCGCCCGTTATGACGAATTTTTAAGGGTCCTCTATGGGGATTATATGCAAATTCCTCCGCCGGAAGAAAGAAAAATAAAACAGCATGCCGTTCTTGTCGATACGGAAAATTCCTATGAAAACTATCTTGATTTTCAGAAAAATATGAAGATAGATGTTTACACAAGAAGCATAAGATAAAAAACGCCGCATATTTATGCGGCGTTTTTTTGATGAACATTGACTTATATACAGAAAAATGATAAAATTTAATGATAATATAATAGCGTTATTGCGCGCGTTTATAAAGAATGCAAAAAGGAGGCACCAAAATGAAAAGAATAATAGCTTTTGTTTTAATATTTGTGCTTCTTTTTGCGGGATGTTCCGCTGAGGGAAAACCGGAGGAAAACAAAAGCCCCACGGAAGAAACTGCTTTTGTTTTGGAAGAGGAGCTTTTTCCAAAGCTTGTTATAGAGAGCGTTGAGGAACAGGAAGATTTCGTGCTCGTGAAAACAAGCTATGGCGTGCTCAAATATCCTTTTGCCTTTTCCGATATTCTCAAATGCTATCCCATGACTTACGAGGATAGCGCAAAAATGGAATTCTGCGCAGAAATAAACGGGGATGAATACACTGTTTTCTGCATCGTGTTCGGCGAATCCGAGGGTATCTTCCTCGGAACGGCGGAAATCGGCGAAGCTAAAACCGATGTTTATGCGGAATTTTACAGCCCCGAGGGCATCGAGGACGATGGCGTGCTCAAAACCTTTTATGCCACTCAGGAGTGCTTCAACGATATCTCGGTTTCTCTTTTTGAGAATCCCGGCTTTGTTTTTGAGGCCTGATTTTCCGCGATATATAAAATTTTTGTTTCCGGAGGGGTTTGATGGCTGATCTTCAGGTCCTTGTTGCAACATTGCATCAGGATGATTTTTCACTTGCCGAAAAAATGAATATCCGCTGCGATGCCGTTATCGCAAATCAGGCCGACCGGGAATCCGATGAGCACCGGGAAACAGAATTCGGCGTGCTCAGAATGATAACAACAAAAACCCGCGGAGTCGGAAAAAACAGAAACATTGCGCTTGATGCAGCGGAAAGCGAAATAATCCTTTTTGCGGATGATGATGTTACGTATAACGACGATATGCCGGAGAATGTGGTAAGGTCTTTTCGTGAAAATGAAAAAGCCGACGTTATCATTTTCAGCATGGATATCACAAAAGGCGGAAAAGTGACCGCAAAAAAGCATCTTGAAAAAAAGAAGCTTAGGGTATGGAACTCCCTTCGCTTCGGCACCTATGTTGTTGCCGCAAGAAGAAAAGCTGTTGAGGAAAAGGGAATCCGCTTTTGCGAGTATTTTGGCGGCGGCTGTATTTACAGCGCCGGCGAGGACAGTCTTTTTATAAAAAACTGTTTTGACAAAGGCCTTTCGGTATATTCCCATGACTACGTTTTGGGAACCTGCGCAAAGGACAGTTCCACCTGGTTCACCGGCTACGGCGAGAAATATTTTTATGACAGGGGCGCTTTGGTAAGATTCCTTTTCCCAAAAACCATGTATCTCATGGGTCTTTATTTTGCGGTTCGCTTTAAGCGCGAAACCGATGTTTCCGTAATAAAAAGGATAAAACTTGTGTATGAAGGCATTGTAAAAAGCAAAAAGCTTATGCCTTACGGTAATAAATGATGAAAAAAATACTTTTTGTAAACAACAATATGGAAGTCGGCGGCGTTCAGAAAAGCCTTTATAACCTTCTCTGGGAGATAAAGGACGATTATGACATAACCCTTCTTCTTTTCAGCGCCCACGGGGAATACGCTGATAAACTTCCGGAAAGCGTAAAAATAATCGAAGAAAAAAGCCTTTTCAGATATCTTGGAAAAAGCCAGAGAAAATATAAAGGCACCGATGCATTGAAACGCGGTTTTTTTGCTCTTGTTTCAAAAATCTTCGGCCGTCCCGCTGCAATGAAAATTATAACCGCGGCGGCAAAAAAACTTCCGGAAGAATATGACTGCGCCTTTGCCTTCCTCCATAACGGAGGCAAAAAATCCTTTTACGGCGGCGTTCAGGAATACGTTATAAACTGCGTAAACGCAAAAAGAAAAGTTGCTTATCTTCATTGCGACTATGAAAACTGCGGCGCAAATTTTAAAGGGAACAATAAACTCATTGCAAAATTCGACGGCATCGCCGCCTGTTCCGAAGGGTGCAGAAACGCCTTTTGCAGGGTTCTTCCGGAACTTTCGGAAAAATGCTTTGTCGTTAAAAACTGCCATAGGTTCGATGAGATAAAAGCTCTTTCGGAAAAAGATCCGCTCACCTATGACGAAAACAAAGTCAACGCCGTTGCCGTTGCCCGCCTTTCTCACGAAAAAGGGATCGACAGAGCCATCGAATCTGCTGTTATCGCAAGGTCAAAGGGCCTTCCTGCAATGCTCCATATAGTCGGTGGCGGAAAAGAACGGGAAAAACTTGAAAAACTTGTGCTCGGCCTTGGCGCGGAAGATTATATACGCTTTTACGGCGAGCAGGGAAATCCTTTTCGCTATATGAAAAACGCGGATTTTCTCTTTATGACTTCCTATCACGAGGCAGCGCCGATGGTTATTGAAGAAGCCGTGAGCATAGGTGTTCCGGTTTTGAGCACGGCCACGACATCCACCGATGAAATGGTGCTCAAAACAGGCGCCGGCTGGGTATGCGAAAATGACCAGGATGCCGTAAATGGGATTTTTATAAAAATCGCATCCGAAAAAGATGAGATTTATGAAATAAAAAAACATTTGAACGAACTGGTTCCGGACAACAAAATCGCCGCGGAACAATTCAGAAATATAACAGAGGGATAGAATGGAATTTTACAAAAACGGAGTGCTTCGCCTGAAGCTCAATTCTAAAAGTGAATATCCTCTTTTGAGCATCCTTTTCGCTGTGGCGCTTATCTGTGCCGCGCCTTTTACAACAAACCTGCTTTGCTATGCGGCTTTTGTTGTATGTCTTTACCGAGTAATAAGATATAATGCAAAAGTTTTTGCGGCGGATTACTGCGTTCTTGTTCCGTTTGTAAATATATTCCGCGAAAGCGGAGGCGATTCGCTTCTCATCTATCTTTGCCTTATTGCGGCGGCATGGTATTTTATCAAGGGCGGAATAAAAGCAAACGGCTGTGTTGTTGTTATTTTTATGATGGCGGCCTATCTTATCACAAGGATGCAGTTCAATATAAGCGACTTTGTTCTTTGCTTCGGCCAGCTTTTTGTAATTTACGTTCTTCTTTCAAAACAGGATGTTGCATCTGCTGAAAGAACGGCAAAGGCTTTTTGCACAAGTGTTGTTTTTTCGTCCCTGTATGCGATAGTTTTCAGAAACACGAGCCAGCTTGCAGCATTGAGAGGCGAAGAATCCGCGGCGATCTGGGGAACCTCCTTCATGCGATTTCAGGGACTTTTCGGCGACCCGAACTATTTTATGACCCTTATAATCGTCGGCCTTGCCATTCTTGCAAAACTTAAAGACAGCGGAAGAATAAAAAACGGCGTATTTTATTTTGAAGCTGCGGCTATGATGATTTTCGGCCTTATGACATACAGTAAGACCTTTTTCCTTGTTTTCATAATGCTCGGAATAATCTATATCATATGGCAGTTCTGGAACAGAAACTACGTCCGCGGAAGCCTGCTCATAGGTCTTGTAATAGCAGCGGTCATAGCTATATTTGCTTTCAACGTCGATCTTGTTCTCGTAACGCTCACGAGGCTTCTTGCGGCGGATAACATAAGTGACTTTACCACGGGCCGAACCGATATTTACGTTCAGTACATGGGAGAGATCATGGATGACCCATATTCGTTCTTCTTCGGAAAAGGTTTTGCCGCAAAAGGATTTGAAAAAGACCCCCATAATATCTATATCGAGATAGCATATCATACCGGTATGATCGGCGTTTCGCTTTTTACCGCTTTTGCGGTTTCTCTTGTAAGAATGGTAAAAAGAAGCGCGCATTACGTTTATAAACAAAACTTTATTGCAAAATATATCGTTCTTGTCATGGTGCTTGCCCTTTACTGCACCCTCCACGGAATGTTTGAGATAGTTACATATACAGAATTCTTCCTTGCTCTTCTTGCAATAATGCTGATACGCAAAAAAGATGAGATACAGGATATGCAGACACAGTAAAAATTATGCCGAAAGGGGGATAATTCCGCATGGGAAAAATAAAATACTGCCTTTTGCTTCTTTTGAAAAAGATAAAAGGTATCCCCGGAGCGATCAAAAAAGCTTATAAATACGAAAAGTTCAAAAAATTTGCAAAAGTCGGAAAAGACCTCAGCCTTTCAGTGCTGTCGGACTGTGATGCGGATACTCCCGGATGCATCGAGATCGGAAACGGATGCGAAATATTCGGAAGACTTGAATCCCAGAGCGGCGGAAAGATCCGCATAGGGGACAATACCGCAATTTATAATAAATCCGTTGTCGGAAGCGTTGAAAGTATCTCCATCGGAAACTGTGTTATAATTTCCAACCACGTGCATATTTATGACAACAATAATCACCCGGTGGATCCGGAAATCAGGATGGAAATGTGCAAAAAAGGGTTTAAAGGCGAAGATTGGCGCTGGAAAAATTCCGCGTCCTCACCTGTTGTTATTGAGGACGGAGTATGGATCGGCGAATATTCCGCCATTCTTAAAGGCGTTACCATCGGAAAAGGCTCCGTTGTCGGATGTCATTCCGTTGTTACAAAAGATGTACCCCCCTATTCCGTTGTTGCGGGAAATCCGGCAAGAGTTGTAAAGGAACTGAAAAAGTGATAAACAAAAAAACACGCTGGGGTGTTTCAGGGGACGCCATATTGCTTATGGCGATAAAGTTTGTTACCATAGCCCTCGGACTTGCTATAACAAGGCTTCTTTCGGAATATCTTACAGTTTATGATTACGGAACATACTCCCAGATATTGCTGATAGTTTCAACCGTTTCCGCTTTTACCATTCTCGGTATGGCGGACGGAATAAACTATTTCAACAGCGTTGAGCGGGATGAAAAAAAGCGAGAATCCTGCATTTCCACGATATTCTCTCTGCAGTGTATCGCCGGAGCGGCGGCGGGCTGTTTTGTTATGCTTTTATGCGGCCCGCTATGCCGGTATTTTGATAACCCGGGTCTTAAAAGGCTTATAATTTTTGCGGCGGCGCTGCCTCTTCTTCAAAATCTGCTTTCAATGCTCCAGGTGCTCATCGTTTCCATAGGAAGAGCAAGGTTGCTTGCGTTCAGAAATCTTGCGGTTTCGCTTATAAGGCTCGGAATAGTAACTTTTGTTGTCCATGTTGTTCAGGAAACGGCAATAATCCTTTCCGCAACGGTTCTGCTCGACGTTATTCAGATATTACTTTTCTGGATGATGCTCAAAAAAAGCGGATATGCCATTGATCTTCGCAAAACGGATTTCAGCCTTTCAAAAAATATATTCTATTACTGCGCTCCAATGGCGGTTTTTATGATGATAAATATCCTGAACAGGGATATAGACAAGTATTTTGTTTCCCTTATGACGGATATCGAAACCTCTGCCATATATCTTAACGCATCAAAAGCCCTTCCCTTTGATATAATCGTAACTTCGTTCTGTACGGTGCTTTTACCGGAGATAACAAGGCTTATTGCCGCAAGGGAGAATGAAAAAGCGGTTTCCGTTTATAAAACTTTTCTCGAAATCGCGTACGTTTCCACCGGAACTCTCTGCTGTGCGGCAATGGCGGCTTCGCCCCAGCTTATGAAGCTGCTCTATTCAAACAAATACCTCAGCGGACTGAGTGTATTCTGCATCTATATCCTGGTGGATCTTTTCCGTTTTACAAACATAACCCTTGTTCTTAGTGCAGCCGGAAAGACGAAAAAACTTATGTATCTCGGAGCGGGGAGCCTTTTGGCAAATGTGGTGCTCAACGCGGTGCTTTTTAAGCTTTTTGATATAAACGGCCCCGCTTTATCAACTCTTGCGGTAACTGCCGTTACCGGAATAATGATGATGAGCATGAGCGCAAAGGAACTTGGAACAACCATCGGCGGATTTTTCGATAAAAAATATCTCGGGATTTTTGTTCTGGAAAGCCTTGCGGCAACGGCCGTATTTTATGCGGTCCAAAGCTGGCTCGAGATAAAGGATGTTCACTATTTTGTTATTCTTATGACTATTTGCGGAGCTTATGGACTTTTAATGCTTGCTCTCCACGGAAAAAGAATGTTCCGTTCGCTTAAAAAAGTAAACGAAATAACAAAAAAATAAAGAGCAGAAGCTGCGGCGGGTAAAAAACCCGCCGCTTTTTTTGTGAAAAAATTGAAAACACTATGCAGCCTGTAAATTGTTTTATTGAAATCAAAGATGTAAAATAGAAAATGGCCTTAAAGCCGGTTTTGCAAAAAAAGCATGTTCGGAACAATACGGTAAAATTTATTCCAGAATATGCCATAAGAGGAAAACATCTCCTTTTATATATAATATTTATAATAAAAAATTATATATATTTAGCAAAATCGGTTGCAAAGGTCAATTTTTGGTGTTATGATGATAATGTATCTTAATGCGGATTTTTAGACACAGCCCAAAAATCTGCGTGCAAATTTATAAAAGAAATGAGGATTTGGAATGTTCGAAAAAACTGCTAAGAAACTTCTGGCACTTCTTCTGGCCGTAATCATGGCTGTCGGAATGTTTCCCGCAACCGTACTTGCGGACGAGATAAATCTCGTTCCCGCAGGAGAAAATTCCGATGAAGAGACCGGCGACGGTGACGGCGCATCTCTTACTGAAGAAACCGAAGAAGAACTCTACGCAACAACCTATGAAGATTTTTTCAATAATCTTCAGATTCTCGAAGACTATGCGGATAAATACGCAAAGGTAAACTCCGGTAAGGACGCTACCGAGCTTGTTATCAACTATATCCGTACCGGCGTTGAGAAATATACCCAGGGTCTCTGGAATGTTCTTGCCGGTGATGAGGATACGGGCTTTACCGCATACGTAAAAGCGCAGGACCTTGCAACCGGAACCACCGTAAGAGCTCTTAAGAATCTTGAAAACTTCTATGCTCCCAACGGCGACAGAGTTGAATTCTCCCATATGTTCGGTGCAATGAACATTGCGTATATCGCTAAAAAATCCCAGGACCTTGGAAGCTGGGCCGGCGACCTTTGTGACCTTATGGTACAGGCAAGGGATTCCGGTGTTGAAGCAACCGAACTTGAAGAAATGGTCCTTGAGATAAGAGAAAAATATCTTGGCCAGCCGGATGAAGAGATAAGCGGCTTCGGCGAACAGGATATCTACGGCGACCTTGACTCCTTCTATCTTATCGCACAGGCAAGACAGGGAATCAAGCTCAGCGTAGCAATGGAAGGTTATTATACCGAAGACCTTACCAACACCGACCGTGCAGTATATTTCCTCAACAACCGCTTCGGCCAGCTCTATAAAGGCTCCACTAAAGAGGACGTTCGTTCAGCTATCTATGATACCTACCGTGCAGACGTTGCTATCTCCGTTCTCGAAGCAGACGAGAATATCACCAACGTAGAATTTACCGAAGAACAGAACGCAGCAATGGATAAACTCCGTTATGCCTGCTGCTATTCCTTTGCAGATTATCTTTATGAACTCTCCGACGAATGTGCACTTCTTAAAGACGAGCCCGTAATCGAGGAAGATGACAATGAGGGCGGCGAAGGCGGCGGAAACGAAGGCGGCGAAGGCGGTGAAGGCGGCGAAGGCGGCGAAGGCGGCGAAAGCGGTCTTCCCAGCAACAAATATTATTCCGTATATTCCAGCACAGATTCCACCATCGCTCCCGGTGTTACCCAGAACATCAAATACGCAATCACCGCTGACAACAAACAGATCGCATACTATACCGCAACTGTTGATATCAGCAGAGATGACGTTTCCGTTCATGCAAACTATAAAGACAACAACCCCAACAACGGCTGGGGCATGCAGCGTGTTGTTGACCAGATGAACGCAGCAAAAGAAAGACATTCCGATCCGGAAAGCCCTCTTTATATTGAAAACTATACTCCCGTTATCGGCGTAAACGGCGACTTCTATAATATGTCCACCGGTAAACCCTCCGGCGCTCTTGTTATGGAAGGCGTCCAGTATAACGGCGTAAACGGCGCAAACTTCTTTGCAATCGTTGAAGAAACCGACCCCGAAACCGGTGCAACTTATGAAAAAGCAGTCATCGGCGAAGCAAAAGACTGGGCACAGTACGAAGGAAGAATCAAAGAGGCACTCGGCGGCAGCATTATCCTTGTTAAAGACGGAAAAATCGCTGTTTCTGCTTCCAGCAACTACTATGCAACCAGAGCTTCCAGAACCTGCGTAGGTATTACCGAAGAAGGCAAAGTTATCATCATGGTACTTGACGGACGTCAGGAACCCTTCTCCGCAGGCGGCAGCAGTGAAGAAATCGCACAGATCATGTATGACGCAGGCTGCTATGTTGCAATGAACCTTGACGGCGGCGGTTCCACCACCTTTGTTGCAAAACCCGAAGGCGAAGACGATATCGCTATCATAAACCGCCCCTCCGACGGTTTTGCTCGTTCCGTAAGTTCCTCTCTCTTTGTTGTTTCCACCGCAAAATCCTCCAAGGAATTTGACCACGCAATCATCGAGACCGACTATGACTATCTCACCGTCGGAACCTCCATCGAACTTAACCCCGTTGGCGTAAGTAACACCGGTAACTCCGCACCTCTTCCCGAAAACCTCAGCTGGAAAGTTTCCGATGAAGATATTGCAGTCATTGAAGGCAATACTCTTACCGCAAAAGCAGAGGGCGAAGTTAAAGTTGAACTTATCTCCAACGGAACTACTTATGTTGGCGAAAAAACCTTCTATGTTGTAAAACCCGATTCCATCAGCTTTGCAGAAGAAAGCATTACCGTAATTTACGGCGAACCTTCCGAAATAAAACCTCTTGCATATTACGGCGGAAGCGCTGTTGCCATTAACCCTTCCGACATTGTTTTCACTCTTAACGACGACAATGCCGGTTCCTTTGAAGGATTCAGCTTCACTTCTCAGGAAGCATCCAAAATCAGAAACGCGCTTATCAAAGCAACCCTTGCACATACCGTTAATGATAAAAAACCTGTTTCCGCAAGCATCACCGCAAAAATGTACAGCAAGAACGAAAGCGTTTTCGACTTCAATAACGTAACCGCCGGCGACAGACAGCTTGCATGGGACAGAAATGTTTCCAACTCCAACACTTATGATGAACATACCTACTATGTTGATGTTCCCGGCGATGACATGATCATCGACTATACCTTCGGTATCGATATGTCCACCATCGATATGCCCGAACAGCTTCTTGATATCGTATTCATGCTCCCGGGCGCAGATGTTGAGGGTGCTTCCGCATGGACCTTCCTTCTCCAGCTTGCAGAGCGTGTATGTAACTTCACCGAAGTTAAAGCAACCGTCGTTCTTGATGAGGATGTTGAACTTGTTTCCGACCTCAGCGAGATCACAGTTGTAAACGAATATTTTGAAACCGAAAAAGTAACCTTTAACGAAGAGACCCGTGAGCTTGTTATCGACTGCAAATGGATCGACCAGACCGCGGCAATCCCTGCAAACACCGCAAACCCCATCTGTATCGTAACCGGCATCAAACTCAGAGTTAAAGATACCGCAGCCTGGGACAGAAACGGATGCATCTCCGTTGTTAACACCGGTAATATCAGCTATGATATTTACCTTCGTGCAAACGCACTTTATTCCTTTGCACTTCAGCCTGCAAACCAGGCAAAATACGGCCTTATCCCCTTTGAGCACACCATTGAAGAATACGGCGAAGAACATTTTGTCGGCGTAGCTTCTCCCGAAAGAGGCGCACACCTCACCGAAGTTTATAAAGAATTCAACGACAGCATCGTTCTCAACAAATCCGTTCTTCAGGGCTGGCAGAGCCTTGGCGACTTCCTCTATTATTACGTTGACCACGAAGCACTTACCGGTGTTCAGTATGTTCCCAGCTTTGAAGACCCGGCAGTTAAGAAATTCTATGAATTCGACGTTGACGGCGCCTGCAACGGTGCTCTTACCGGTCTTGTAAAAATGGGCAGCGAACTTTATTACGCAATCCAGGGCGAAATGAAAACCGGCTGGTGGCCCGTATTCAACAATAAGGGCGAAAGCGACTATTACTATTTCGATACCGCAACCGGCAAGGCTGTTGACGGAAAACAGACCATCAACACCTTCGACTATGTATTCGAAGATAAGATCCTTGTTCGCGGCGACCTTTACCGCGACAGCAAGGGCCTTCGCTACAGATGGGCAGGCGACTGGCTCAACGGCGAATGGCTTGACCTTGACGGCAACACCTATTACTTCGATAAAGAGACCAAATATGCCGCAACCGGATATACCAGCATGGCTCTTCGCGATGGCGACCCGACCAAATGGTATTGGCACCTCTTTGATGAAAACTCTGTATTCCAGGGCGACTATACCGGTATCTACTATCATACCGACGGCAACATGCATTACCTTGAAAACGGCGTAAAGAACGACTATCCCGGTCTCCGCTATGTTGACGGATATTTCTATTACTTCGCATCCAACGGCAACGCAATCAAAAACACTTCCTATTACTTCCAGGCAGGCAGCGCAATTACCAACGGCCTTCCGATAAAATCCGGTACCTACCGTTTTGACAGCGAAGGCAGAATGGTCGACCCGAAAACCACCGGAACCCCTGTCAGCGATACCACCGCTAAAAACGGCGTTGCCGAAGGCGAAGACGGAAAACTCTATTATTACAGAAACAACGAAGAACAAAAAGGTCTTGGCCTTATCTATGTAATTACCGAAAGCAAGTATGAATACGACGCATGGGAAGATACCTATGTCCTCGTAACCAACGGCGATTATTACTACGTCCGCACCAACGGCGAGCTTGCAGTAGGCAACTACTGGATCACCAACACCAACGGCCTTATGGAATCCGGCATGTATCACTTTGATGAAACAACCGGTAAGCTTACCGGCGCACCCGAAGATGAAAAACCGGACCAGCCCGAAGAACCCGGCAAAACCGGCTTTGTAACCGAAGGCGAAGAAATCAAGTTCTACGTTGACGGAAAAGTTCAGTATGGCGCAGGCCTTATCATCATCGACGGCGAACAGTATTACGTCCGCTCCAACGGCGTTGTTGCAACCGGCGAATATTGGATCACCAACACAAACGGCCTTCTCCCCATGGGCAAATATACCTTTGACGAGAACGGCAAGCTTATTAAAGCATCCGAAGAAACTCCCGAAACTCCCGACGAAACCAAAGAAGGCTTCATCGAAGAGGACGGCGCAATTTATTATTATAAAAACGGAAAAGTCCAGTATGGCGCAGGCCTTATCATGGTAAACGGAAGCTATTACTACGTCCGTTCCAATGGCCAGCTTGCAACCGGAAATTATTGGATCACCAATAACAACGGACTTCTTCCCGCAAAAATGTATGAATTCAGCACCGAAGACGGAAAAATGATAAAATAAAATTTCTGGATAAAACAGTAAAGGTGCGGGTTTAAAAAATCCGCACCTTTATACACATCAATGGAAATTATGTTGATTTTTTTAAAAAACCGACATTTATATATAGCAAAAACTCTTTATGGCGTGGAAATCTTTTTAAAAAGGAGTGAAACAAAAAGGTGAAAAATCTTTTCAAGCGCGCTCTTTCTTTAATGCTTGCAATGCTGATGGTATCGAGCCTTGGCATCAATGCTCTTGCTATCGAACTTCAGCAGGCAAACGAAATTGTTTTGGAAACTGCTCCGGAGGAAGAAACCGGGGAAACAGCGGAAGAAACAACAGAAGACACAACAGACACAACAACCGAAGAAAACCCATACGAAGGCATCACCGGCGAAGGTGAATATGTTGAGGATATACCGGTGGCGTATGCGGCTGTAAGCGGCGTTTCTGTAACAGGTCTTTCAGTAACATCTACCAATTCAGCTGCAAGAGTACTGGCAGGAACTCAAGGATCGGCTACTTGTTCAGGTAGCGGAAATGGATTGTCGGCTACAGTAAGTTCAGCAAAAGGATATATTTCAGGTCATTCTACGTCTTATGTTGAAATTACATTGACAAATACAGCATATGATAATGCGGCAATATCTTTTTCGTATTCAATGACTGGTGATGGTTCTCTTTCTGGTGCATTGTCCGGTACTTCGGGCACATATTCGAACGAGCTGCAAAAAAACGGTACTGTTGTTTTTAGAATTACATCAAGCGGTTCTTCTACAGCACAGAGCACCCTTACGATAAGTGAAATTGTACTTGTTGAGAAGAAAATGGCAACTACTACATTTGCTACGGTCACAAATGGTAGTTATACAGTCAGCAGTACCGAACTTGCGCAAAGTACTATTACCAGTAGCCAACTTGAAAATTATCAAGACACTACAATCCCGTATAGTCTTTCTGCAACGCCTGCTTCCGGTTATATATTTGCGGGTTGGGTTGACGGAAGTGGAAATGTTGTCTCACTGCAGCAGAGCTTTTCCTATTATGCCCCGGGTGATGCAACGATTCGTCCGGATTTTTACAAAACAGGAACAGCTGTTTTTAAAGTTGGAAACAAACTCTATGATAACCTGACTGCGGCTGATAATGCGGCGACAAACGGCTCTGATAAAACCATTGTTCTTATAACAAACGGTACTCTTCCGGCGGGAAGTTACACTATTTCTTCCGGAAATACCCTTCTCATTCCTTTTGATGATGCTTATACCCTCAGCACCACAAGGCCGGAATATCATATAAAAAATGGTAATGCCGAATACTTACCCGTAAAACAGTTCAGAACTCTTACCATGCAAAGCGGTGCCAATATCACTGTTAACGGCGCCATTTGCGTAAATGCGAAAAACACCCCGGCACAGGGCAGTAAGCTCTTCGGCGGATGTACCGTTGGAAATTCCGGTTTTATTGTTATGAATTCCGGAAGTAATATTACCCTTAACAGCGGTGCGTATCTTTATGCATGGGGTTATGTTGTCGGCAGCGGCACCGTTGATGCTAAAAGCGGAAGTACTGTTTATGAAAATATGCAAGTAGCTGACTTCTGCGGCGGTAATGCGCTTACATTTTTCTATAATTCAAAAAATATTTTCCCGTTCAGCCAGTACCATATTCAGAACGTTGAAGTTCCTTTAAGAATATATTCCGGAGCGCAGCACAAGGGCCTGGTAAGCCTTTATATGAGCGATTCCAATCAGACTGTTGATTTTAACTTTATTGGCGACTCCAGTTCTCTTTTCTATATAAAAGACGGATACGTTGAAAAAGATTATGACGGAACAAGGGACCGTCTGGTTGTCGACATATACGGCAACGCTGAGATAAATTCGGTAAACCTTAATCTTGGAGGACTGGCTTCTATAGATACATCCAGCATGGATGTTGTTATAACCAATAACTTGGATATCACGCTTAAAAGCGGATACACCGTTGATATTAACCAGGACGTCCTTCTTCAGCCCGAGGCATATATCGGAATCGAGAATGATGCAATCGTAAATATTGCTTCCGGCATAAATGCCTACATTTATGACGCGTCCGAATGGGGCCAGTATATTTTTAACTATAGAAACATAAGAAACCCCGCGATGTATGCATACGAAAGAACCATCACCGATGACTGTGTTCTTGATGGGGATGCAACCGTTGACATAAACGGAACGGTAAACGTTAACGGCCAGTTTTTCACCACTACGACCGGTGCAAATATCAAAAGCAGCGGAAAAACCGGCGTTATCAACTTTAAAACTGCTCCTACGGCGTCCAGTTCTTTCAAACAAGGCATCGGTAAAGGATTGAGCGACATGAAAGAGAGCAGCGTCAATGTTACTGCTCCGCAGCTTAAAAACGGCCGCAGCGATTATCCCTATACTCCTACAGCCGGTTCCGCAGCAGGAAACGTATATAAATACTGCCCCACCTGCGATGTCTGGTACAGAGATACTTATACTTTGTCCTTTGCGGCTAATGGTGCGGAAACCGGTACAACAAATCCTATTTCCATTCATCCGAACGTTCCCTATACCATGCCCGCAAACGGTTTTAGCAAAGTTGGCCACAGCTTTGTAACCTGGACAGACCAAACCGGAAATACAGCTTATGCAGTTGGAAGCGACTATGCCTTTACCGGAAATACTACCCTATATGCTAAATGGGAAATCAATAAATACACCATAACATGGAAAAACTGGGATGGAACGGTTCTTGAAACAGATAGCGAAGTGGAACACGGAACAACCCCGGAATATAATGCTGCAACCCCTGTTAGACCTGCGGACGCCCAGTACACCTATTCTTTTAAAAGCTGGGATAAAACTGTTGCTGCCGCAACCGCAAATACGGAATATACCGCAACATACAATGAAACTCTCCGCAGTTATACCGTAACCTGGAAGAACGAGAACGGCGAGGTTCTTGAAACGGATACAGACGTTCCTTACGGAACAGTTCCGACCTATGACGGTGCAACCCCGACTAAAGGAGGCAACGCACAGTATAGCTATACTTTTGCCGGCTGGACACCCGCAGTTTCCACAGTAACCGGTGATGTAACCTATACCGCAACCTATACTGCAACCGTAAACGAATACACCGTAACCTGGGTAAACTGGAACGGCGAGGTTCTTGAAACGGACCAGGATGTTCCTTACGGAACAAAGCCTACTTACGATAAAAGCACAAATCCCACCAAAGCTGGCGATGCTCGGTATTCCTATACATTCAAAGAATGGATCGATGAAAACAACAATGTATATGGAAGCGAAACTATTGTTGAAGGCGATATAACCTATACTGCAACCTTTACCGAAAGCCTTAATAAATACACAGTAACGTTCCTTAACTGGGACGGAACTCCTTTGAGCACTCAGGAAGTTGAATACGGTTCTAAACCCAGCGTTCCCACCGCAACAAGAACCGGCGATGCTCAGTACTCCTACACCTTCAGAGGTTGGGATACCGCGAATGACGGCATTGTGGATTATGAAACCAATGACGCTATTCCTGCCGTAACCGGGGCGGCAACATACCGCGCACTTTATACCCAGGAAACGAACAAATATACGATTACCTGGGCAAACGAAAACGGAACACCTATCTACAGCAAAGACATTTCTTATGGACTTACCCCCTCTTTTGACAGCCAGACTCATCCTCTGCCGACAAAAGTGGGCCATGACTTTATCGGTTGGACCCCGGCGATTTCCATAGTAACCGGCGAAGCAACCTATACCGCGACCTTTGAACCCAAAAAGTTTACCATTACATGGAAAAACTGGGATGGCGCTATTCTCGAAACGGATGGAGAAGTTCCTTACGGAACCACCCCAACCTTTGACAAAGAAGAACCGAAAAGAGAAGGTTATACCTTTATAGGCTGGTCCGCAGACGAAAACGGAGGTGTTCTTGAAGAAATTCCGGAAGCAACCGGCGACGCAACCTATTATGCGATTTTTGAGATCAACAAATATACCGTTAAGTTTGTCAATGCGGACGGAACGGTGCTCGATACTCAGACTGTTAAGCACGGCGAAACTCCGACCGTTCCTGCAAATCCTACCATGGACGCAACTCCGCAGTATACCTATACTTTCGCGAGTTGGGATAAACAGGTTGTTGCGGCAACTGCAAATACAACTTATACCGCAACCTATACTGCCACTACCCGTACTTATACAGTAACCTGGGTTGATGAAAATGAAAATGTTATCGAAAAAGACGAAGATGTTTCTTACGGACAGATGCCGCAGTTTGGCGGAACTATTCCGGAAAAAGAAGGAAATGCACAGTTCAGCTATACCTTCGCAGGCTGGAGCCCTGAAGTTACTACCGTAAGCGGCGATGCGACTTATAAGGTAACCTATAACGAAATCGTCAACACTTATACCGTAACCTGGAAGAACTGGAACGGTGCCACCCTTGAAACGGACGAAAAGGTTCCTTACGGAACAACTCCTACTTATGACGGTGAAACCCCGACCAAGGCCGGAGATGCCCAATACAGTTATAGGCATAGCGGCTGGACACCCGAAGTTTCTGCAGTAACCGGTGATGTAACCTATACCGCAACCTTTACAAAAACTACTCGCACCTACACCATCAAGTTTGTTAACGCGGACGGAACCGAACTTCAGAGCGGAAAAGTTGCCTATGGCGAAACTCCGGCATATACCGGCGAAACCCCGACCAAAGATGCAGATACCCAGTATACCTATACTTTCAAGGGCTGGAATCCGGCAATCGAAGAAGTAACCGGCGAAGCAACCTATACCGCAACCTATACCGCAACTACCAACAAATACAAAGTAACTTTTGTTGATGAGGACGGAACCGTTCTCAAAGAAGCAACCGAGTATGACTACGGAACCCCGGCAAAGGATATTGTAAAACCGGAAGATCCCACCAAGGGAGCAACCGCACAGTATACCTATACCTTTGCAGGCTGGAGCCCGGCAATCAATACTGTAACCGGTGAGGTAACTTATACTGCAACTTATACGAAAACCCTCCGTTCTTACACCGTAACCTGGAAAAACGAGAACGGTGATGTTCTTGAAACGGACGAAAACGTTGATTACGGAACGACTCCGGCTTATAACAGCGGAACCCCGACCAAGGCCGGCGGTGCTCAGTATTCCTATAATTTCAAAGGCTGGACACCCGCAGTTTCCGCAGTAACCGGTGATGTAACCTATACCGCAACCTTTACCGAAACAGTCAATACCTATACGGTAGTATGGAAAAACCATGACGGAACCGTTCTTGAAACGGACGAAAAGGTTCCTTACGGAACAACTCCTACTTATGACGGCGAAACTCCTACCAAAGCCGCAACC